>JAICWL010000011.1 GCA_025934835.1 Fimbriimonadaceae bacterium | reverse complement strand
GTTTTCGATCTGGACGCGGAGCCGTGCGGCATTCTGGAGGCACTCGGCTCGTTGGCGGAAGGTCGCCCGGGCCTGCGGGTGCCTGGCGCATTCGACGGCTTCGAAACTGCGGTTCGAGCGATTCTTGGCCAGCAAGTGAGCGTTGCCGGCGCGACCACCCTGGCAGCGAGGTTCGCCGAGGCGTTCGGAGAACCGATCGAGACGCCGTTCGCCGGCCTCGAGCGACTAGCGCCGACAGCCTGCGCCGTCGCGGGCTTGGCGCCCGAGCAGGTCGCGGCGATCGGCATGCCGCTGGCCAGAGCGAGGACGATCGTCGGCCTCGCTCGAGCGGTCGATGAGGGACAGCTTCTCCTTCGGCCGGGCTCGGACCCGGAGAAGGCTGCCGCGGTTCTGCGCGCGATGCCCGGCATCGGCGAGTGGACAACACAATACGTGCTGATGCGGTGCCTGGCCTGGCCGGACGCGTTTCCGCACGGAGACCTTGGGGTGCGGCACGCACTCGGCACGGACGACCCAAAGGCGATCCTCGCGATCGCCGAAGCATGGCGCCCATGGCGGGCGTACGCGGCAATGCATCTGTGGCGGAGCCTGGAGGAAAGAAGATGACTCTCTTCACAACTGTCGAAAGCCCGATCGGGACGCTTCTGCTAGCCTCCGAGGCGGGCGAGCTTACTGCGCTTTACATGCACGGCGGAGAGCAAGCGGCGGCCAAAATGGGTTGGACGAGGGATGACTCGTCGCCCGTGCTGCGCTCGGCAGCCGAGCAACTACAAGAGTATTTCGCCGGGCGACGTTCGGAATTCGACCTACCGCTGCGCATGGACGGAACGGAGTTTCAAAGGCGCGTGTGGAGCGAGTTGCTGAACATCCCCTTCGGACAAACGATCAGCTATGGCGAGCTCGCGCGCCGCGTGGGCAATCCTGCGGCAGCCCGTGCCGTTGGGCTGGCAAACGGAAGGAACCCGATCTCGATCGTGGTTCCGTGCCACAGGGTGATCGGCTCGAGTGGGCGCCTCGTGGGATATGGCGGAGGGTTGGACCGAAAGAAATTTCTCCTCGATCTGGAACGAAGAGAAGCCCAGGCAGAACTTTTCGCATGATGGAGCCGAGCGGCCCAGAAGTTGCTTTTCCAGCCTGTCGACTGTATGATGCGTTCGATGACCCTCTCCCGCGTAATCGCCGTTTTGCCTCTTGCCGCCGCTGCGGTGATCGGGCCGGCTCAGGACCATAAGAACCCGACGGTTTTGCCGGACCTGACCCAGGAGCAGCTCCAGGCGGCGCTGCCCGATATCGCCAGGCAGATCGACGCGAAGCGCTCGGCGCTGAAGGTGCCGGGCATGGCGGTCGTCATCGTGAAGGACGGCAAGGTGGCGATGATGCGCGGGTTCGGGTATCGCGATCCGGACAAGAAGCTGCCCGTCACTCCCGATACGTTATTCCAGCTCGCTTCGTGCAGCAAGGCGTTCACCGGCGTGCTGCTCGCCATGGCGGCGGATCAGGGCAAGCTCTCGCTCAGCGATCCCCCCAGGAAGTACCTGCCGTTCTTCCACTTGAAGGATCCGGTAGCGGATCGCAGCATGACTTTGGCCGACCTGATGTGCCACCGCAGCGGGCTCCCACGCACGGACCTCGCTTGGGCATCGGGTTCCCTGACCGCGGACGAATGCATCCAACTTCTGGCAAGCGACGAGCCGACGTTCCCGTACGGCGAGAACGCCCAGTACTCGAACGTGCTGGTGCATACCGCTTCGGAAGTAGCGGGCAAGGCCTTCGGACAGACCTGGGACGAAGCCCTGCGAACGCACGTTTTCGAGCCCCTCGGTATGACGTCCACAACCGTGGCTCCTCTCGACTCGTTGGACCAGAGCCGACTTGCAGTCGGGACGTGGTTCGATCCGACAGACGGCAAAGTGAAGCACGACGACCGGATCGACGCCCTGAATATCGGCGGCGCAGGCGCGATCAAGAGCTGTGCGCGGGACATGGCGAGATGGCTCCAATTCCACCTCGATGGGGGTCAGATCGACGGCAAGCGGCTGATTTCCAAGAAGGGCCTGATGGAAGTCTACAAGCCGCGGATCCAGTGGGACGACGAAGATCGCTACGGGTTCGGCTGGATGATTCAGGATCGCTACGGCGTGCCAGTGATATGGCACGACGGATTCCTACCGGGCTTCCAGGCCTATGTAGCGCTCGTGCCCTCCCGCCATTTGGGAATTGCGATCTTGACGAACAATGCCGGGCGGGGCGGAAACTTCGCTGCCGCCGCAACGATTCTCACCCGTCTCGTGGGCAAGCCCGACATGAAGTGGCAGCGACAGTACGGCAAAGAGGTTGGCGTGTACGTGGATCGGACGGATTCGCATCTGCTCAGAATTTGGCGATCCAGCCTTTCGCTGTGGGCGATGTTCGACCGCGGTAAGGCGATCCGCCTAAATCGTGTAGGCGAGCGCACCTATCACACGGCGAGCCCGAACAATGAGAAGCTGTCGATTACTTTTCGCGATGACGACTACAGCCTGATGCACCCCGCGGAGCCTTTGGCCGAAGTGACGAGAGACGGCATGGCCGAGGTCTGGCGTCAGCACCCGATAGTCGAGCTGGGGCCGGGTGCGAAAGAGCTAGAGAGGCGGATCGCAGTTGCGACCGGCGGATCCGCGGACAAGCGAACCTATGTGGGCCGATATACCGTGCGGTACTTGCAAGAGGGCATCTCGGGCAGCGGGCTGCTATTCACCACGCCTCCGGACAGCTTCGCCGAATTCGAAATTGACGACGCGATGGGCAAGCGGATCTGCGAGCAGCTCATTGGTGTGAACGGTGACTCGGGTGGGGCCGCCACCACGTTTTCTCGGCTCGATCCTCTTATGGGGCCCGCCGCCGTGGACAACCAGGTCGAATCGGCACTGCTGCGAGGCGCGGATACTCCGAGCGATTACGACCACAGCGAGATCTTGGCGGAGACGACGCTGGGCAGGGAGCCGGTGTGGGTTCTCTCGCGCACTCCGAAGAACGGCTCGCGGATTCTGGACTTCGTCTCCGAGCGGACCAATCTCGTGCTGCGAAGGGAGCAGGGTGACGCGCCGTCTGTTTGGCTGTTCTCGGATTACCGAAAGGTTGGGGATACCAAAATGCCCTACCGGCTTGTGACTGTGGATACCGGATTCCACGTTCAGGTTTTCCGTATCCAGAAATACACCCCGACGAGCAGTTATCCGCATTGGGCGTATTTCCCAAGCGGGTTCAAGAAGCCGGAGGGCGCCTCGGTAGGCAACTAGCGGCCCTCGGCTCCGGCGCGTCCGCAGCTCTCGGTGGTTCAGCGAGCCGGGTCTACTGGAAAGCGTGAACGATCCAGTCGACCCTCTCGCCTCGCCCGAGGCCCTTGACCTCCTTTCCCGGCTCTACGAGCTTCAAGGCAAAGTCACACTTTCCGGCCAGCACAACCAGATGTGGCATATGTCCGAGCCGTCGGAGCGCATCGAGAGGCTCACGGGCCGGTACCCCACGATCTGGGGAGGCGAATGGGGGTTTTCCGACGAGCGGCACGACACCGACAACGTCAAGTATCGGCCGGAGCTCATCGAGCAGATTGAGGAAAACCACGCCGCGAGTCGCATCATCGTGCTGACGTACCATCAGGCAAGCCCAACAGTGGGCGAGCCTTGCGACTTCCAAGGCGGTGTTATCTGCAAGATCACCGACAAGGATTGGGACGAAATTCTCGAGCCGGGAGCGCCGCTCCATACGGTCTGGGAGGAGCATGTCGACCGCCTCGCGGAGGCTCTTCAATCGCTGCAAAGCACAAACATCCCGATCATATTCCGCCCGTATCACGAGATGAACGGCGACTGGTTTTGGTGGGGCGGCAAGCCGGCGCGGTTTCTGGCGCTGTGGGACATGATTTACGATCGATTCGTCCGCCACCACGGGCTGCACAACCTCCTGTGGGCCTGGACCACCGACCGGCCCTGGCCGGGCGTGGAGGCGTACTATCCGGGCCTGCAAAAGGTGGACATCCTTGGCGCCGACATCTACCCGCTTGAGGGGCGGCCCGAGGTCTACCCGCAAGAATGGTTCGACCGCATGGATGCCCTCGCGGCCGGCAAGCCGCTCGCCCTCTCCGAGATGGGCTTGCTCCCCACGCCGAGGGAGCTGCGCGCGCAGCCCTGGAGTTGGTTCATGTGCTGGGACGACCTTGTATTCCGATCGAATGACGATGCGGCGATAAAGCGAGCCTACGGCGATCCTCGGGTCCGGTAGGTTTTGCCACCGTCTGGTTAAAATGGATCGGCGAAGATGGCTCAGAACCGAATCCGACCGCAATCATCCCGGAACCGCGGGCGGGCGCTGTTCATCGCCTCGTTTCTGGCGCCGGCCGTAGCCCTTTACGGACTGTTCGTCGTGCTCCCGGTGATTCAGGCGTTCCAGTTCTCGATGTACGAGTGGCGGGGAATTTCGGACCAGAAAAACTTCGTCGGCCTGCAAAACTTCAAGGACCTTTTCACGGACAACGTCTTCTGGCTATCCCTGGAGCACAACCTTCTCATCCTCGTCGGCGCGGGAGCGCTCTTCCTGGGAGTGGGCATGCTGGTGGCGCACGCGCTTCAAGGTGAGGGACGCATCTCCAAAGGGATGCGGAGCGTGTACCTGTTTCCGCAAATGATCTCGCTCGTCGTGGTCGCGGTGCTGTGGCAGTTCATCTACAACCCGTCATTTGGTTTGCTGACTCCGGTGCTCAAGCTTGTCGGCTTGGGAAAGCTCGCCTCGGAAGGTATCGCGGCAACGGCTTCCACCGCCCTGCCGGCTGTGGCGATCGCTTACGTTTGGTACGGAGTCGGCTTCTATATCATGGTTCTCAGCGCGGGGATCCGCGGCATTCCGAGCGAGGTTCAAGAGGCGGCCACCCTCGATGGCGCCAAGGGCTTCCAGCGCTTTCGCGAGATCACTTTGCCGCAGCTTTGGGCGGTCATGCGCGTGTCCGTGGTGTACATCGTCATCCACGCAGTGAATATCTTCGCGCTGGTGTTCCTTATGACGCAGGGAGGGCCGGACCGTAAGACCGAGGTGATGCTGACGTATCTATACGAGCGAGCCTTCGTGGACAGCAAGTTTGGCTTTGCCACTGCGCTGGCAGTCGCGAATTTCATCGTCGTTATGGCGCTCAGTGGATTGGTGATGCGCCTTTACCGCAAGGATCCGACGGGCGTGGCGGTTTGAAGAAGGCGCTCGTCGGCTTGGCCCTGGCGCTCTTTGCGCTATCGGTCGTGCTGCCCCTCGCGTGGATGGTGCTGACCTCGCTTAAATCGGGCCCGGAGATCTTCTCGACGCCGTGGGGGCTGCCGGGTACGCCGCACTTCGAGAATTACGCGCACGCGTGGCAAAAGGCGGGCATCGCGCACTACTTCCTGAACAGCCTGCTGATCACGGTCGCTACGCTCGTCGTGTTGCTGCCCATCGGCGCGATGGCGGCTTACATCTTCGCGAGGTATCCGTTTCCGGGCTCCAAGCTGCTGTTCGGCACGTTCTTGGGTGGGCTCATGGTGCCGCAGTTCCTAGCCATCGTGCCGCTGTTCTTCCTCATGCAGCGCTTGAACCTGCTGGACACCAAGATCGGGCTGACGGCCGTATACGTGGCTTACTCTCTGCCGTTCACGGTGTTCGTCATGACGGCGTTCTTTCAAACGTTGCCTCGCGAGCTCGACGAGGCGGCTATGATGGACGGCTGCGGCCACTCGCTGGCGTTTTGGCGAGTGATGCTGCCGCTCGCCAAGCCCGGCCTCATCGTCGTGGGGATCTTCAACGCCATAGGCCTTTGGAACGAGTATTCGCTTGCGCTTGTTCTGATTTCGAGCGACGAGAACCGCACGCTGCCTCTGGGGATCGCGAACCTCGTTATGGTGGAGCATTACCAAAGCGACTGGGGCGCCCTGTTCGCCGCGCTCGTCATCGTGATGGTTCCCGTGCTTATCGTGTATTGGATTTTCCGCGAGAAGATCCATGAAACAATGTTGGCGGGCGCCCTTAAGGGATGATCCTGTGCTACGCGACATAATCTCATCTATGGAGATCGTGGTTCCGGAAGAGTTCAAACCGCTGTATGTTCGAACTCCCGACCGGCCCATTTACAAAATTCCAGCGCCGGTTCTGAGGCAGAGGGCCCAGCCTATCGTCAAGATCTCCAAGAAGACGATCCTGCTCATCGACGACATGCTGCGCATCATGAAGCGCGCGAATGGCGTGGGTTTAGCCGCTCCGCAGATTGGCATGTTGCATCGAGTTATCGTGGTAGCGCCGGAGGGGATGCGGCCCACCGCGCTCATCAATCCCCGCATCGTTCGCGCCGCCGGAGAGCAGATCGGTCAGGAAGGCTGCCTCAGCATCCCGGGCCTCTATGGCAACGTGAAGCGAGCGCTCGTGGTCGAGGTCGAGGCGCAAGACCGCAAAGGAAGAGAGCTGGTTTACGAGCTGGAGGGAATGCCCGCGCGCGTGGTGCAGCACGAGATCGATCACTTGGACGGCATCTTGTTTATCGATACGGTCGACCCGGCCACGCTTCACTGGATGGACCCCGATAACGCGACAGTCGACGAGGAGTAGAGCCGGCCCTATGAAGATCGCTTTCTTCGGAACCGGGGTTTTCGGTATTCCCACGCTGCGCGCGCTGGCAGGCTCGGTCTGCCTGGTTGTCACGCAGCCGGACCGGCCGTCCGGCAGGGGGCTTCGGCTTGCTGCTTCGCCCGTGCGCCTTGCGGCGGAAGAGTTGGGCCTGCCGTGCGCGAGCCCGGAAAAAGCCAGGAGTCCCGAGTTCGTGGAGGCTCTGCGGGCAACGGGAGCGGATTTCTTGTTTGTCGCCAGCTATGGCCAGATTCTCTCTCAGGCGGTGTTGGACTCCGCTCCGAGGGGCGGCATCAATCTCCACGGCTCGATCCTCCCGAAATACCGCGGCGCGGCGCCGATTCAGCGGTGCATCATGGACGGCCAGAAGGAAACGGGCGTCACGCTCATGCAAATGGACAAGGGGATGGATACGGGCGATATGATCGACGTTTCGCGGATCCCCATCGGGCCCGACGACACCTACGGCGAGCTTCAGGATCGTTTGGCACTCGTGGCGCGCGATCTCGCGGTGCGCTGGGCTCCGCGCATCGCAGCCGGTGATTACCCGCGCCGCGGGCAGGACGATGCCGAGGCCACGCTCGCGCCCAAGCTCCAGAAGGCGGAGGGAGAGCTCCAGGTGCTGGGTGAAGCCAAGAGCGAGTACGATCGCTTCCGGGCTTTCACGCCCTCGCCCGGCGCGTTTTTGCGGACCGATCTCGGGCAGCTCCGCATATCGTCCGCACGGCTTCGAAGCGAGTCGGGCGAGCCGGGAACGGTTATCGCCGCCAAGCCCGGTCTGGTCGTCGCTTTCGGAGCCGGGTCGCTGGAACTGCTCGAAGTTCAGCCGGAAGGTAAAAAGAGGATGACCGGGAAGGACTTCGCGAATGGGGCACGTCTCGTCCCTGGCGCGCGTTTAGCCTGAACAGAATCACGATGGCAACCACCAATCCTTCGTCGCATCAGCCCAAGGTCGTTCACAAGCTGCTCGTTCGCACCGCCGTCTTGGCTCTCGTGCTGGCGGCGCTGTTTATCGGGTTTCGGTACTGGCAGAGCCTGCACGGCGACTATGGGCGCATCGAAACAGCCGATACGGCGGGCATGATCGCGGCAGTCGAGTTTTTGGACCATGGGCAGAGAGTAGTCGTGTTCAAGCCCGACGGCTCCAAAGTCGAAGACCAGGGGTGGGTGGATGGCGCCCGCGACGAGTATCCGACTTGGGAGCCGGACGGCAACAAGCTTTTCTTCACGTCGGACCGTGAGCACCACAACTACAACCTGTTCCGCTGGGACCCCACGAAGGATTCGGCCGAACCGATGCCCGGCGGCACTCGCGCAAGGCACAACCCCACGTTTCCCACGGTCGGCTCCCCTGACGCGAACGCCGAGGCCCTCCTGACCACCGGAGGCGTGATCTTTGCCTTTGATACCGACAAGAAGACCGCGCCGCAGATGCTGCCCCCGGTCAGCAAGGAGATCACGCAATCTTCAGGGAACGGTGACGAGGGCGAGGAAGGCGTAGAGGGACAATTCGGGGCGGCTTACAAGAATCTCGGAAACAGCTTCCGCATTGCTCGGTGGTGCAAAGGCAAGAAATATATCGCCGCGATCATGGAGCGAGACAGTGGCGAGGCGCTCGTCATTCAGGACATGACGCCCGATGGCGACCACTACAAGTCGCCGATGTTGGCCGCAGTTGGCGATCATATCGACTTCGCGGTGAATCCGAAGACGGGTGATATCGTGTACGCATTGCAGGGCTTCGCATGGCCGGACCCACAGTCGATTCCACCGGAGTTCCGTAAGGGGAACCGAATCACGACGCCGTTCCGGCATATGGTCGCCGACTTCGATCCAACGCAGCAGCAGAAGGGAATTCAGATCATCGGAGCTTCGAAGGACGACAGACAGGCATTCGGCTCGCCCGCGATCAGCCCGGATGGGTCGACGCTTCTATTAGTTGCCGGCACTTTCGATCCGACCGGCGGAGGGTTCACTCCGAAGGCCCTGGTCACCATGCCGAATCAACCGGCTGGGCTGCATTCGGCCGCGAATATCGCTCCCGGAGAGGTTTACGAGCCTGCCTGGGATCCGACCGGGACCCGCATTGTGCTAGTCCATCGCGACAAGCGGGGCAAGCGCTCGCTTTACTCGATGAACAAGGACGGCTCGGACATCAAGGACATCTCGAAGAGCTCGGGAGATTACGGCAACCCCACCTTCTCGCCGCAGACACCTAAGTAGCCGCGCTCGTGTCGGCCGGGGTTTCCTCTGTCACGGCCACGTCGTGCGGGCCAGAGGCCGCATACATCGTCACCCCGCGATTTGCTATGAATGAAGATACGAGCGCCATGACGAACAGGAGAAGCACCCGGAAAATCAGATTCGTCAGGGAGCTCCCGGTGCCTGCGATGTCGAGGGTCTTGTCGGCCTGAAGCTTGAGAACGTCCCTGGCAGGCACGGCGAACATGTCGTAAGCCAGCTTGAATGTGAGCAGCAGGAGCGCGATGCCGCCGAGGAACACGATAAGCCCCAAGCCGGAGCCCACCGCATCCCGATTTCCTCGAACCGTCCGCCTACTCACAGCCCCGACACCGCTCTGGCACGGCGCCCATGGCCGTTTGCCCTCCGGAAGAGATGATACCGCCCGGCCCGCCACGCTTCACCTTTCGGTGTTGGCTGCTCGGTGTAGCGTTCTAGGTGCAGGGTGCCAGGTGCGGGCCGTTCGGTGTGCGGTATAGAGATCAACACTCGTCACCGTTCGGCGCCACCCGTTCCGCTCCGGCACTCCAACATTCCAAAACTCCATCATCCGCCACTCGCCCCCAGAAGCTGCCGGATCGCCCCGAGGTGGTAAGCAAGGTGAGGCAGGAGCGCGAGAGCGCCGATTGTGAGCTCCGAATCTTCCCCCCAAGGCGCTCCGGACTCGTACCAGGGCAGCAGCCCTCGGACCTGCTCCCGGATTGCTCTGCGAATCTCGTTCCACTCGCGCTCATTTACGCTCTGGACGCTCCAAGTCGATTCCCAGGTTCCTTCGGGCGCGGGCCCACCCAGGGCAGTCGCCGCGCCGCGAAGCATGTAAAGCACATGATTGGCGTGAGCTGCGATGCTCGAACATCCTGGGCAAGCCTGTTTCGACGCTTGCGCGGCGTCGACAGAATCGAGGGCGTCGAAAAGCCCTTCCTTGCCTTGAACGAACCACGTGCCGCTCTTGCCGGGCTCGATCCCTTCGCAAGCCTCGCGAAGCAGCGTGGCGCAAGCGAGCGAAAACGCACGGTGCTCGGACATGTCCCGGATTATGGCTCTGGGGGTACTTTGCATATGTATGCTTGCATTCCGAGGGATGGCGGCGTTTGCCGTGGCCGCGTCGTTCTGCTTTGCTCTAGCCCAAGCTCCAGCGCCTCCGGGCTTGGCAGTCGAGGCCCGCGGGCCATTCTCGTGGTACTTGGTGCCCAGCGACGAAGTCGGCTTCAAAGATGCGCCGCAGGCGTTTCAGCTCACCTACGACGGCGCGCTCAACAGCGGCTTCGGTGAGCTCGAGCTGGCGGCAGGAAACGTCATGCAGCCGGTGAATCAGCGCATCAAGACGCTGTTTCGGGGCTCGCTGCCGATTTTCGAATACGGATTCGAACGCGACTCCATCCGGTATTCGGTCGAAACATTTGCGGCGCCGCCAGGCTTGAACCCTCGGGAGGACCTGCTCGGTTTCATCCGAATCAAGCTGGTCAACGGCGGCAAGAAGCCGGCCCATGCGGCGCTAGCTGCGCGCTGGGCTCCTCCAGGAAAGTTCGGCAGAGCGTCGATGCCTTGCAGGCCCTGGTATCAGGCGAAGTTCATGAACCTCGGAGCTTATATGGCGCCGGGAGCGGTGACGCTGGCCAAGGGAGCCGCGGAACGCAATGGGCATGTCTTGTACTTCTATAGCGGCTCGCCGACCACGAATCCGGGCACGGCCGGGGTTCGGTACGACTTCGACCTGAAACCGGGAGAATCGCGAAGCGTCGACCTGAGGATGCCGTTCGTGCCGATCCGGCGCGAGCTTGCGGAGCCGCTCCGGGATATGTCGTACGACGTGACCTTCAGGCGGGTCGTCTCTTTCTGGGAAAGCCTTTTCGCAAAGGCGATGTCGGTCGATGTGAGCGACCCGAAAGTGACCGACACGATGCACGCCAGCCTGGCATACGATCTCATCGCGCGAGATATCGAAGCCGACGGCACGCACTTCACCCAGACCGTCAACAAGTTCCAATATCACTATTTCTATCCGCGCGACACGTCGTTCATAGCTCATTCCTACGACCTGCTGAACCTACCCTCGATCGCCCGCGAAACGGTCGAAAAGTATCTGGTCCGCGGGCCAGGCGGCCAAGTTGTGGGCTTCCTGCGCCGGCAGCCGGATGACTGGGGGCAGTCGCTATGGGCGATCGGCGCGCACTTCCGCGCTACGGGCGATTTGGACTTTGCCAAGGAAGTGCACCCGGCCATCGCGCCCCACTTGGACGAATTTGTTCAGTTCACCTCGAAAGATCCGCTCGGTCTGTGGCCGGTCGCCGGCCCCTACGACAACGAGCTGATCAACGGCCACTACACGAGCCATAACCTTTGGGCGCTCCTTGGGTTGCGGGAAGCGGAGAACCTCTGCCGTGCCGTGGGTGACGAGGCCGGCGCTGCCCGCGCCAAGTCGCTCTACGACGGCTTCTTGAAGGTGTTCCTGGCGCGGCT
The DNA here is from genome assembly GCA_025934835.1 of Fimbriimonadaceae bacterium. GTDB lineage: Bacteria > Armatimonadota > Fimbriimonadia > Fimbriimonadales > Fimbriimonadaceae > Fimbriimonas. Next base: position 41,465 of record JAICWL010000011.1, on the reverse strand, counting down.
CGCGATTCTGGCAGATGAGGCGGACGGCTATATTCCGCCGGGAATGGACGATCCGCTCGCCGGCAACGACTGGGAGAACGCTTCTGGCGGCGTTTACCCGTTCGGCGTGCTGCCACCCGACAACCCCTGGGTGGCGAGCACCGTGAACATGGAGCGCGAGTACAAGTATCGCGAGGGGATCATGACTTGGGGCCCGAATGCCTGGAAGGCCAAGCGCGCGGCCATCGACGGCACGCCGTACGACCCGAACTATCTCCACGACTACGACACGTTTCAGGTCACCGAAACGCTGCTCGCTCGCGGCGAGCAGCTGAAAGTGGTCGAGGACCTTTACAGCACGCTCGTCCATACCTCTTCCACGCACGCCGGGTTCGAGACTTCGATTCGGCCATGGGGCGACCGCGACCCGGACGGCAATATGCCGCCGCACGGCTGGTTCGCAGCCCGCTACAACGAGCTCGTTCGCAATATGCTTCTGCGCGAGCAGGGGGATGAGCTCCATCTCGCTTCAGCGCTCGCTCCGGACTGGGTGGCTCCCGGCAAAACGGTAACCGTCCAGAGGGGCGCGAGCACGTTCGGCTCGATCGATTACAAGCTGCATTGCGCCGCCGACCATGGGGTGCTGGAGATTTCGCCGACTTGGAGAACGCCTCCTTCGAAAATCGTTTTCCATGTGCCGTGGTTTCTCGACGTATCCGCGGCCAAGGCCGACGGCACGCCGACAGCCGTGTCGAACGGCGTCATCGAGCTGGCGCCAACGACGAAGACGCTGTCGATGGTCTGGACATGGAGGGCTCATCCCGATCTGAGCTACTCGAAGGCGGTGGCGCTTTGGCTTCATAAAGCGTACGAGCCAGGGCCGTTCGAGGACAGAGACCACTTGTTCCAAACACCCACGCGTCCGGCCCTGAAAACTCCTCAGCGGCTGTTCGTGGGCTCCTACGACTTGGAGCTCGTCTCCCGCTCTAGCGTGGGGCAGATCCACTACACGCTCGACGGCTCGACGCCGAATGCGGCTTCGCCTGCGTATTCCGGTCCGGTGAAGATCACGGCGGACACGAAAGTCGAGGCGGTCGAGGTTTGGCCGGACGGGCGCGTGAGCGAGCCTCTGGTTGCCACGCTCGAGTCTGCAAGGTTCATCGATCCGGTCTCGGCGACCGGCCTGGCGCCGGGACTTCGCTATTCGTATTTCGAGGGCCAGTTCGAATCGATGCCCACATTCGGCCCGATGACTCCGACGAGAACAGGAATCGCGCAGACAGCGGACCTGGATGCGGTGCAGCACCGCGCCGAACGCTTCGCCGTGCAGCTTCTTGGATACGTTCAGGTGCCTGAAGACGGCATCTATACGTTTTGGACCGGCTCGGACGACGGCAGCAAGCTATGGATCGGCGACCGGCTGGTGGTGGACAACGACGGTCCACATGCCTACCAGGAGGCTAGTGGCGAAGTGCCGCTAAAGGCGGGACTCCATCCGATTCGGATCGAGTTTTTCGATGCCGGCGGTGCAAACTCGCTGCACGTCTTCTGGTCGGGGCCGGGCTTCCCCAAGAAGCCGGTCGAAGCATCGGCGCTGCTGACCGCGTCTGCCCAGGGCGCCAGTCCGGCGCCCGTCCAGCCTTTCGGTACAATGGATGATCATTAAGGGGTCTATGCAGCCTTCGAGACAGGAAGGATCTATCTCTCCTGAATTGGTTGCGGCTGTTCGCCGAGAAATCGAGGGGGCATCCTCGGTGCTCATCGGCACTCACCTCAACCCGGACGGCGACGCGTTGGGCTCTGCGCTCGCCATGTCTCACTATTTGGATCAGATCGGGGTCCAAAACGAGGTCGTTTGCCACCACGTGCCGCCCCGCAACCTGCGCTTTTTGCCGGGTGTAGATAGACTCCGCCAGCAGCCCAAAGAGGAAAAGCACGACCTCGGAATCCTGCTCGACCTCGACTCGAGCGATCGCCTAGGAAACACGGCGCCGTACTTTGCGCCGTGCGAGAGGGTGATCGTCATCGATCATCATGTGCCACACGAGGCTCCCGGCGATCTTCGCGTGATCGACACTTCCGCCCCCGCGACAGCGGTCATCCTGTACCGGCTGCTTCGGGATCTCGACGCTGCGATCACCCCCGCCATGGCCACCTGTCTGCTGGCCGGCATCGTTACCGACACGGGTTCGTTCCGGTTCCGAAACACGACCCCGGAATCGATGGTGATATCCGCCGCGCTTCTGGACCTCGGAGGCGATCTCACGGCCGTCTCCGAGGAGATTTTCCAAAGCAAGTCGCTGGCTTCAGTGAGGCTGCTCGGCAGGATGTTGGAGGCTATGCGCCTCGAATCGAACGACCAGATCGCCTGGAGCGCGCTGACGATCCAGGATTTCGAGGAGGCGCACGCGCGGGACGAGGACACCGAGGGGTTCGTGAACGAGATGTTGTTCATCACCTCGGTGCAGATATCCGCCCTGCTTCGCGAGCCGAAAGCGGGCAAGATCCGGTGCTCCCTGCGCTCGCGGGGCGAGTTCGACGTAGCTTCCGTGGCACGCGCATTCGGTGGTGGCGGGCATGTCAACGCGGCCGGATGCACGTTCGACCTGCCGATGGCTGAGGCGCAGAGTTTGCTCGTGGAGAAGCTCAAGACGTGCTTGGGATCCTCCTGATCCACAAGCCGAAGGGCATCACCTCTCATGACGCCGTCAATATCATGCGGCGCAAGTTGGGCACGCGCCGCGTAGGGCATGCCGGCACGCTCGATCCCTTGGCTACCGGGCTCCTCATCGTGGCGGTCGGGCCGGCCACCCGCTTCCTGCAGTACCTCCCGCTCGAGCCCAAAGAGTATTTTGCCGAGATCCGGTTCGGGCGCTCCACCACGACCTACGACTCAGAGGGCGAGCCGTCGGAGCCTCGGCCGTGCCCTGGCGATTTGCGGGGCGCTCTCGATGCCAGCCTTCCACAGTTCCTCGGCCTTATTCAGCAGCTTCCGCCGATGCACAGCGCGGTCAAGGTGGGTGGCAAGCCGCTGTACTCCTACGCTCGCCAAGGCCGGGAAATACGCCGCGAGCCCCGAACGGTCCACATCTCGAATTTCGACCTGCTCGAAGTGGGCGAAGATTTCGCGAAGGCTCGAATCGTGTGCTCGGGCGGCACCTACGTCCGGTCGCTCGCGCACGACCTGGGTGAAGCTGTGGGTTGCGGCGCGTTCCTATCGGCGCTCGAGCGAACCCGGGTCGGCAAGTTCGAACTATGCGACGCAGTCGATCTGGACGCCGCGGGCTCCGCCGATCTGATGCCGCTGAAGCAAGCCTTGGAACCCATGCCGAGCATAGCCCTCGGGCCCGAGGAAACCCACGCCATACGCGAAGGACGGGACCTCTCGAACTCGGCGAACAGCGTTGGGCTGGTGGCTCTGCTCGATCCGGCTGGCGCGGTTTTCAGCGTGGCTCGGGTCGATGGAAACCGATTGCGTCCGGAATGCGTGATACCTGCTGAGGCCACATGAATCTATTCGAGCCCGAACCGAACCGGAGGAACCTGAGCGGCCAGGCGCTTTGGTTCGGACTCTGGGCATCGCTTACGACGGTCGGCCTATTCCTTCATCCCAGCGCCGACGGCCACGGAACACACACCGAGCTCGGCCTTCCTCCTTGCCCGAGCGTGCTTTTCTTCGACAGGCCATGCCCCGGTTGCGGACTGACCACGAGCTGGTCGGCGCTGCTGCACGGAGATTTCGCGCTTGCTTTCCATGCGCATCCGCTCGGGCCGATCGTGTACGCCGCATTCACGGCCTCAGCGATCGCTGCGATTATCGGTTGCTTGCGCGGTGCGAGGCTGCGCACCGAATCGAGGCGCCTGAATTGGGCCGTCGGGCTGTTCGCTGTGGCCTTTCTAACTTTTGGCCTTTGCCGAATGGCGCTCACGCCGCATTTCGCCACCGGTGCGGAGCGCGCCATCGCAAGCGCCGTCCGCTAACCGGATTCCAGCCAGGCGATCTGCTTCGAATCGAGCACGATATCGCACGCAGCGGTGGCTTCTTGCACCTGCTCGACCGTACGCGGTCCGACGAGCGCCCACACGTTCGCCGGCTGGCACAAAGTCCACGCGAGAGCAATTTGACTTGGCGTATGCCCGAGGTCCGACGCGAGTCGCTCGACTCGCTCTCGCCGCGCCACATTGCCGGCATTTTGATATACGCGGTCGATATCCGGGGACTTGACCCGCGCAAAGAACCCGCCGCCGCCGGCCGACCAGGAGAACAGCGGGAATCGAGTTTGCGCGTACCACTCTCTCTCGGCCGCGTCGACGCTATGGGCCTCCCACCACATCGCTTCGTTCGGCTTTGCCAGGGCAAGGTTCGAGCTGGAAATGGACAGCGGCTGCAAGCCCCGCTCTCGCGCGGCATCGTTCGCCTCGGTGATCCGGTGCGTCTTCCAGTTCGAAACGCCGAACGCTCGCACCCTGCCCAATTCCTTTTGCTCGTTCAGCCACTGCACGACCTCGGCTGCCGGCACCCGCTCGTCGTCCCGGTGGAGAAGGTAGAAGTCAGAATAGGACACTCCCTGGCCTCGGAGGTTCAGGCGCACGTCGTGGTCCAGATCCTGGCGAGTGACGCGCCTTCCTTCGTCGCCGGATGCCGAGTGGTGATTGCCTTTGTCCAGGCGCACTAGCGCATCTTCGCCACGCGCCTCGTAATATGCCTTCAGCGCCTCGGCGATGCCTGGCCCATACACGGCGCTGTTGTCGATGGCGTTGCCTCCCGCCTCCCTGTAGGCGTCCAGGAGCTCGAACGAGTATCCGAGATCGTCGGCTCGAAGCATAGTCGAGCCCATGACGATTCGAGAGACCGGAAGTGGACAGTGCTCGACCGTGCCGTAATTCACGCCGGCGTCTCCGCGGCGAACACGATGCCGGCCGACGACTTGAGGGCGTCGAGACACTTCATGTTTCCGAGTGTGTCGTCCCAGGCCATGTAGGGGCACTCCCTGGCTTCGAAGAACTCGGCCACGGCGTCGGCTTCGTACCCGTAAAGCTCGTCGTTCGTTGAGCCCATGTCCAGTATCTCAGGCTCTTTATCCTTGCGTAGGATGCGAATCTTGGACCCTCTGGAAACCTTCCATGCGCTGTCGAGCAGGATCATGCCCGCCTCCCCGTAGATTCGGGTGTCGTTCTGCATGCTCAAATGCACCGCAGTGCCGAAATGGGCGGTCATTCCTCCGGGGAATCCCAGGCTCCCGGAGCCCGACGCGTCGTACCCGTTTCCGACGAGTTGCGCCGAGTAGTTCAGCCGGTTCGGCTCCTCGCCGGCAATCATCCGCGAGAAGGACAGCGGATACACGCCGACGTCCATTAGCGCGCCACCGCCGACCGTGGCATCCGTTCGGAAGTTGGACCAGCCCGCGCCGGCGTGGAAACCGAACTCGCTGTTCACCATCTGAACTCGGCCGATCTCACCTTGCCGAACTAGGTCGAGAACCTTCCTTGTTTGCGGGTGGCATCGATACATGAACGCTTCCATGAAGAAAACTTTGTTCTTGCGAACCTCGTTCAGGGCTCGTTGGGCTTCGAGGGCGTTCAGCGTGAACGGCTTTTCGCATAGGATCCCCTTTCCGGCCCCCGAAGCGCGAATAGTCCACTCGTAGTGCATGTGATGCGGCGTGGCTATATAGACGGCGTCCACTTTGGGGTCGCCGAGCAGGTCGTCGTACGAGCCGTACGGCTTGCCGCCGAACTCTTTGGTGAAATTCTTCGCCGACTCCACCGCTCGCGATCCCACGGCCACAAGCTCGCCGGTTTTCGATTCCTTCAATCCGCCGGCGAATTGGCGAGCGATGCTCCCGGTCGCCATGATGCCCCACCGCAGGTGATCCATTTGCCGATTATGGGTGATGCGCCGCAAGGTTGGCTCGATAGCGCATGCGAGGATGGCAACTCCGAGCCGGCCCGCATCGCGAATCAAGTCGCAGGGCTCATCGTAGGAAGACACGGGCCAACCTTTCGGTGCAATCGGGCGACGGTACTAACGACCGGCCCTCGGCCCGCGTGAACCAGGATGACCCACAGAGCGACTATGAGCACGACTGCGAGCATCGCGACAATGCCCGACATGCAAAGCAAGCGGGACCAGCGCAACATCCCGATCGACAAGGTTGGCGTGCGGAATGTGAAGTACCCGATCTACGTCCGCGAGCGCGATAACGGCATGCAGGAAACAGTCGGCGTGTTCACGCTCACCGTCGATCTTCCGCGAGAGTACAAGGGCACCCACATGAGCCGCTTCGTCGAGGTTCTGGGCGAGCACAATCACGACCTCAGCGCGGAGACGATCCCGACGATTCTGTTGCGCCTGCGCGAGCGCCTCGACGCCGAGATCTCTCACCTGGAGGTGCGATTCACGTTCTTCCGAGAGAAGGCCGCCCCGGTAACCGGCAAGACCGGCATGATGGGATACGACTGCGGCTTCATCGCAACGGGCGGTGCGCAGGAGGATTTTCAGCTCTACCTGACCGTGCCCGTGACGACGCTGTGCCCGTGCTCCCGCGAGATATCATCCTACGGCGCCCACAACCAGCGCGGGTACGTCACCGTGCACGTGCGGCCAAACGGTCTCCTTTGGCTCGAGGAAGTCATCGACACAATCGAGGCCGCAGCCTCGGCGCCGCTTTATCCGCTACTCAAGCGGCCGGATGAGAAGTTCGTCACCGAGCAGGCGTACGACAACCCGCGCTTCGTGGAGGACATGGTCAGGGAAGTGGCCCTGGCCTTCGACAAGAACCCGCTCATCCGCTCGTACGAGATCGAAGTCGAGAACCACGAATCGATCCACGACCACAACGCCTATGCGTACGTGAAGCGGGACAAAGAGTAAGCGCGCGCAATCTCAATTCCGCCGGCATATATACAGCCCTCGGCCCATCGGGCCGCCGTCCTGATGCTCGGGCGAAAGACCTGCCGCCCGGAATGCTTCCAAGTGCTGGTCGATGGTGAACAGTCCGAGCTCGTGGACCTCGGCTCGGCGCTCTATCCCCTTGCCCGAGCCGATGAGATACTCGAAGGTCATCGAGCTTAAGTCGCCCTTGCGCTCGGAACTGTTCATGCGGGCTATCTTGAGCTCGGGCCCGTCCACGAACAGGTAGCCGAGATGGCCCGGCAGGAAGCCCTCCGGAGTCAGCCAAGGTTCGACGATCAAGAGTCCGCCCGGCTCGACATGGCGACCCATGGCAGCCGCTGCCGACCGCAATCCTTCGACGCTGCGCGCGTAACCGATCGAGCTGAAAAGGCAGGTGACCACTCCGAACCGTCTTCCCAGGTCGAAGTCGCGCATATCCGCTTCGTGCAAAGCGACGCCGGGCACTCGCTCGGCTGCGATCGCCAACAAATTGGGATCCAGGTCCACGCCCTCGACCTCATAGCTGCGCCGAAACTGTTCGAGGTGCTTGCCCGTTCCGCAGGCGACGTCAAGGAGCGTGCGCGCCGGATACCTCGCCTGAATGACCTCGTGCAGTTCCTCTGCCTCGCGCGCGTAGTCCTTGAAGGAGTACACGGCGTCGTAGAAGGCCGCAGTTTCGGTGAACATGCGAGATTATGGGATATCGCTCGCCCGGCTCGTTCAACCCAGTCTGGTCGGCAGAATCCGGATCCTTCGATTCGGGTCCTCACCCACGCTCTCGCTCGCGAGGCGCCGTGCCTCGACCATCTGGTGCTGGATTTTGCGCACTGGCGCGGGCTGGGGCGAAAGCTCGAAAGGCTTCCCCGACTGCAGCACCACTTCCACGGCTTCCTGCACTTCGTCCGCGGCAACCGAATCCTCCACCGCCGCAGGCGCTCCTCCGTTCGCCTGGCGCAGAAGGTCGTCCAGCGCCGTCGCGATTTGGCTGAATGTGTTGGACTTCACCACCACCGTGTTCATCGGCCGCCCGGCCAGCTCGCGGAGCTTCTTCGGCTTCGCTTGGTATGTCGACCGAATGGCCATAACCGCGTCGGCTTGGTTGATGTCATTTGTCACGAAAGCGGGCACCCGGCGCTCCCGAATCGCGCGCTCGAGGCGCGTTCGGGCGATGCCGTAAGGGAAGATGCGCAATAGCCCTTGGCTTTCCTGCTTTTGCGGTGGCCCATCGTGGCTGCGATTCTGGGTGACCTTGCCGTTCGTGGCCCTATCGGGGCTCTTCGTGCGGGCCAGAGCCGGAAATCTCTGATTGAAGCCAGGCTCGGCCAGGTCGGCGGTCTTCTCAGACTGAACGACCTCTACGACTCCCGCGCCTGTTCGAACCCGGATTTCGGGCCGGGGCGGCACTCCGCGCAAAATCATATCCACCGTCTTCTGGACGTTGTGGTGGACCGCCAGCCGATCGAAATCGAGCAGTTCGATCACCACATCGAACGTCGGCGGCGCCTTCCGCTCCAAGACCGTCTTCTGAGTGCCTCTGCGCTGTGCCTCGGCATCCGAAAGGGTCACCGCCTGAATGCCCCCGATGAGGTCCGCGAGAGTCGGGTTCAGCATCAGGTTCTCGAGGGTTTGGCCGTGCGCCGTCCCAACGAGCTGTACGCCGCGCTCGGCGATAGTTCTCGCTGCGGCGGCTTCCGCCTCGGTGCCGATTTCGTCGATGACGATGACCTCGGGCATGTGGTTCTCCACCGCCTCGATCATAACGTTGTGCTGGTCCGGCGCAGAGCGCACCTGCATGCGCCGCGCGGAGCCGATCGCTGGGTGCGGAATGTCTCCATCGCCTGCGATCTCGTTCGAGGTGTCCACGATCACAACGCGCTTCCCGACCTCATCCGCGAGTACCCTCGCTACCTCGCGCAGCTTGGTGGTCTTGCCTATGCCCGGCTTGCCCAGAAGCAATATCGACTGGCCGGAGCGAACGATGTCGTCGATGATGTCGATCGTGCCTTCGAGAGCCCGGCCAACGCGGCAAGTGAGACCGATGATCTTTCCGTTTCGATTGCGAATAGCGGAAATACGGTGGAGCGTGCGCTCGATACCCGCTCGGTTGTCAGAGCCGAACTCGCCTATGGACTTGCTGACGTAGTCGATGTCCTTTTCGAAGACGATGATTTCGGGAAACCTTTCGACCCGATCCAGGTACCTGGCTTCGGCGGGCCGACCGTAGTCCATCACGACTTCGATGAGATTGTCGAGCCCTTCCGCGCTTTCCAAACGCTCGCGGACGACACCTGGCAGCACGTCGAGAAGCTGAGTTAAGCCGTCTGTATGAAGCGACATTTAGTTGTGCAAAGATCCAACGTCCCGAGAGGACGATTCAATACTATATGACGTTTTTTCCGGCCCGTCAGGTCCCCGGATAATCGAACAGGCGACAATGCCTGCAGCCGCTATGAGTGAATCTCCTGGAGCACCACTTTGGCCGTCTTGTCCTGGCCGCGATCCCAATACTTCACGTTTACGGCTTCGCCCGGCTTGCGGTTGATGAGTGCCTTGTTGAGCTCAAAGCTGGTCTCGATCGGCTGCCCGTCGATCGCCTCGATCACATCGTACTGCCGAATGCCGGACTCCTGCGCGGCGCCCGAAGACTGCAGCACGATGATTCCGGTTTGCGGAATGTCCGTCGAACCTGTAGCCTGCGCCAGTTGGTCACGCATGTCGGAATCGCCCAACGCTCCATCGTACTGCGGGTTGAAGCTCACTCCCAGCCCTGCGTAGCGAGCGTATCCGAGCTTCACGATGTCGCTCACGACCGTCTTCACGCGGTCGACGGGGATCGCGAAGCCGATGCCGACACCGCCCCCATTTGGGCTGGCGATCGCGGAATTGATGCCGATCAGCCTGCCTTGCGAATCGGACAGCGCGCCGCCCGAGTTGCCCGGGTTGATCGCCGCATCGGTCTGGATGGCATTGACCAAGCCGCTGGTTCCTACCGGCAAATCTCGGTTGAGCGAGCTCACGACGCCCACGCTGACCGTATTATCGAATCCGAGCGGGTTGCCCACTGCCAGAACCCATTCTCCGACTGCGATCGAGTTGCTGTCGCCGATCTCGATCGGTACCAGGTTTGAAGCCTCGATCTTGATGACGGCCAAATCGCTTCGGGCATCCTTGCCCAGCACCTTCGCTACGAATGTGCGCTTATCCGGCAGGCGAACCTTGACCTGCACGGCGTCTTGCACGACATGGTTGTTCGTGACGATCAATCCGTCTTTGCTGAGGATTACGCCCGAGCCTTGGCCGGTCTCGGCGACCGTGCCCTCGGTGTCGAAGAATCCACGCGCGACGCGCGAATACCGATCGATGCTCACTACCGACGGCATGACCTTCTTCGCGGCGACGCGAAAGTCGACCGGCGTCGGCAGAGTGCTCGGCTGATCGACGACATGGAACAGCGAGGCGTCCGGGGTATCCGATCCGAGGATCCCCAGGTCTCCTCGCTGTTGCAGCCAGCGATCTACGCGCAGAGCCGCGAAAACACCCACGAAGCACGCGATAACAACCAGCAGCAGTCCTGACTTCTTCATTTCGACTCGCCTAACGACTTGTTCTACGAGAAACACGGCGTGGCGCGCGTCCGTTCAGGCTCTAGGCCCAACGCCCTTGCGGCGGAGCACGGATTAGTCGCACAAATGTGGCGAGTTTCGCTTAGAATGAGACCCATGTCCGACGTCGATCTGATGTGCCGGTTCATGCTCCAGCTTCTGCTGGTGCTCCTCGTATGTCGCGGCCTTGGCTGGCTCGGCAACCGGTTTCTGGGGCAGACGCAAGTCGTCATGGAGATGGTGGCAGGCGTGCTGCTGGGGCCGTCGGTGCTCGCCATTTTGTCCCCGAAAGCGGAGGCCTGGCTGTTTCCTCCGAAGTCCGCGGGCGCTTCGATGTCGGTTCTGTACGTTATCGCCCAGCTCGGGCTCGTTTTCTACATGTTCATGGTCGGGCTCGACTTCAACATCGACCTGATCCGGCATCGTGCCAAGGGCGCAATCTCCGTGTCGTTGGCCGGCATCATCATGCCGTTCATTCTCGGTGCGGGCCTTTCGCTAGTCGTGGGGAATCGATACGAGTTCTTCGCGAACGGAATCAGCCCGGAAAGCCAAGCGCTCTACATGGGCGCGGCAATGTGCATCACCGCGTTCCCCATGCTGGCTCGGATCATCATCGAGCGTGGCATCGCAGGCACCACTATGGGCACCTTGGCCCTCGGCGCGGGCGCAACGGATGACGCCGCCGCATGGTCGATCCTGGCCATCGTGCTGGCATTCAGCAAGGGAAGCTACACCTACGCGATATACGCGATCGGCGGAGGGTTGGCATTCGGCGCTTTAATGATCGGATTCGGCCGCCCGATCTTTGCCAAGCTGGCCAAAGTCGTCGAGCGAGAGGACGGGATGTCCATGAACCTGTTCCTGTTGGTGGTGACGATCCTCTACATGGCCGCCTACTACACCGACGCAATCGGGATTTACGCGGTGTTTGGTGCGTTCATAACCGGCGTCTCGATGCCGCGCGGGCGCTTCGCCACGGAGCTGAAAGCCAAGCTCGAGCCGTTGACCGTCGGAGTGCTCCTGCCGTTCTTCTTCGTTTACTCCGGCTTGAATGCGAACATCGGACGGCTCGATTCGGCCGAGCTTTGGATGGTCACCGGGCTCGTGTCCGTACTCGCGATCGCCGGCAAAGGACTCGCATGCACGTTCGCCACAAGGGCGAGTGGAGAGAATTGGCGCGACTCGTGGGCAATCGGCACGCTGATGAACTCTCGCGGGCTAATGGAGCTGATCATCATCAACATCGGCCTTGCGCAAGGCGTCATCACGCAGAGGCTTTACACGATCTTGGTGCTGATGGCTATCCTCACGACCATGATGGCCTCGCCCATCTTCGTGGCGATCTACCGAAAAGTCGGATTGCCGCTAGACGAAACCCTGCCGGAGTCGGAACGGGAGCCGAAGCTGGCCGCGCTACAGGGCGGCTAGCCGACCGGCGACGCGTCACTCTGCATCGAGCGCCCAATCGCTCCGGCGATTGCCCGCAGCTCAGGCATCATTTCTTGGAATGCCGAGATCGTGATGCTCTGCGCGCCGTCCTTGATCGCGTGATCCGGGTTCGGATGCACTTCCACCAGCAGGCCGTCGGCGCCGACCGCCACCGCGGCCTTGCACATCGGAGGCACCAACTCGCGCCGCCCCGTGCCCTGTGAAGGGTCTACGACGACGGGAAGATGGGTCAGCGAACGAAGCGCAGGCACCGCCGAGAGGTCGAGCGTGTTGCGTGTGTAGGGCTCGAACGTGCGGATGCCTCGCTCGCAAAGAAGGATGTTCTCGTTACCTCCGCTGGCGATGTACTCCGCGGCGAGCAAAAACTCTTCCAGCTTGGCCGTCATGCCGCGCTTCAGCATGACCGGCTTGCGGAGCTGCCCTACCTCGCGCAGGATCTCATAGTTCTGCATGTTTCGGGTGCCGATCTGAAGGATGTCCGCGTACTCGGCCACCTCGTCGACTTTGCGTACGTGCATCACCTCGGTGACGATCTTCAGATGGAATCGGCGCGCTGCCTCTCGAAGGAGCTCTAGGCCCGCCACGCCCATGCCATGGAACGAGTAGGGCGAGGTCGACGGCTTATACGCCCCGCCGCGAAGCACCTTCGCGCCCGAGGCGGCCACCGCTTCGGCGGTCTTGAAGAGCTGCTCCTCGCTTTCCACGGTGCACGGGCCGGCCATCATCACCACTTCTGGCCCGCCGATCTTCACCTCTCCGACTTCGATGACCGTGTTCGCCTTGCGCGATTCGCGCGCCACGAATTTATAAGGCTTCGTAATGAAGATCACGTCTTCGACGCCCGTGTACGCCTTAAGCTGGTCCGCAGCCTCGATCTTATCGAGTTCGGGGCCACCCACGGCGCCGATGACCGTCTTCTCGACGCCGAAGATCGGGTTCACCATGTAGCCGAGTTCGCTTAGCCGGTCGCTGACTTCCTGGACTTCTTGCGGGCTGCTGCCCGACTTCATGACAATGATCAATGCGCCACCGCCGGCCGCATAATGCGGCGAAATTCTTTCGCGAATATCTCCATTTCCTCTTGTGTTCCCACGCTCACTCTCAAACAGTTCGGGTTGCCGAGCACGTCGCCGGGCCGCACAATGACTCCTCGTTCGAGCAAAGCTTCGAAAACCGGACGCGCCGGCCTTCCTAGATCGGCGAATAGGAAGTTCGCATAGCTCTCGAACGGCTTCGCGCCGACTTCCCGAAACAGCGCTGCCAGAAACTCGAGACCCCGCCGGTTGTTTTCGACGGTGCGCGCCACATGGTCGGTGTCTTCTAGCGCCGCGATTCCGGCGGCCTGCGCGAGCGAGTTCACATCGAAAGGCTCCCTCGCTCGGTCGATCGCATCGCTCACCCAATCCGGGCCGAATCCGTAGCCGAGTCTCAGGCCGGCCATCCCGTATGCCTTGCTGAGAGTTCTGAGCCCTATGACGTTCGCCCCGTCGAGGATGTAGTCCGTCGACCGTGGGAAATCCTCCACATGCGCGGCGAATTCGTAATACGCCTCGTCCAGCACCAGTAATGTCTGCGGAGGAAGATCGCGCACGAAGCGGTCGACTTCCGGACGCCGAACCAGCGTGCCCGTGGGGTTATTCGGGTTCGCGATGAAAACCAGCTTGGTTCTGTCCGTCAGAGCCCTCGACATGGCCGGCAGATCATGTCGGGCACTCGCGTCGAGAGGAACCTCGACGAGCTTGCACGGTGCGAGATGCGCGGCCGCAGCGTATCGCACGAACGTCGGATTGCCGATGAGCACCTCGTCGTCCTCAAAGCCCAGAAGAATGAGGCCGAGAAGGTGAATCAGCTCGTCGCTGCCATTCCCCACGATAATGCTGCTCGCCGGCATTCCGGTCGCCCGGGCAACAGCTTGCTTGAGCTCGTACGCAGAGCCGTCGGGGTAGATATGCATCCTTTCGGCAGCACTTTTTGCAGCTTGGACGGCCCTCGGCGAGGGCCCAAGGGGGTTTTCGTTGCTCGCAAGCTTGATGATGCGGTCGAGGCCGAGCTCGCGCTGAAGCTCCTCGGCCGGCTTTCCCGGCGAGTAGGGGCGCATTGCGAGCACGCTCGGCCGAACTGAATTCATGGTACAGATTATGGCCGGATAGGTCGTAAGCCTGGAACCGCAGCCTTACGGTGAACGACGTCACCCGCGCGGCGTCTTGGCTTGTTGTCCGATACCGGAAGACCTAAAGCAGAAACCTTTCAGGCAGCCTCTCCGGTAGTCATAGGCAGCAGGGATTCACGGATGCGAATTGTCGATTACGAAACAAATAGGAGCCTTAACGACGTCGAGATCGTTCTGACGCCGGACGAAATTTCGGACCTGAGCGCCTACCTGCAGAAGCTTTCCGAGTCGCCATGCATCGGGCGCGTGTACCTCAGCGAGCTTCGTGGCTCGCGGCTGGAGCGCGAGGTGACCGTGAGCGTCGATCCGCATTCCCGACGGGTCTACGCGACCTGCCCGATGCTTCCGGCGAAGGCCGCCTCCTAGAACGAGCCGGGAGCGATTCCTACGCCGCTCGCCGGTGTCGGCTCTCGGTCAATCAGAGCCGCAGAGCGCCATCGCGGATCAGACCGTGGGATCGACACCCGATCATCTACCCGGCCGGGACCGACCCGGAATGGGGCCGCACGCCCTTTGGGAGGGCCTGCTTCAGCAGCGCGTTCATCCGGCCCAGGCGCCCTGGCTCGGCGAAGCACTCATGAAGTCCCAAGCTAAATGCCCCGCAATTCTTGCCAAGTTCTGAAAAAAGCCTGTTACAACTGGGGCCTTCGGCTTGTACTAACTACCTGTGCCCACGCCCGCAAGCGGCCCACCCCTCCTCCATGGCAAAAACATCGACAGCCAAAAACTAAAAGTGAAAATTGCGAAACGAACTCACCTCGCAAGGTTCGCCGTGACCCTAAGGGAAAACGAAAAGTAAAAATTGCGAAACGAACTCCCTCTCAAAGTTCGCCGCGACCCTAAGAGCAGGCAACAAAAAATGCCCGGAAAACCACCGAAAACGCCCCGTTTACCAAGCAAAGCACGGACCGAGAGGAACCCTCTCAGACGATTTGCACGTCCCGGGGGCCGGCTTCCACATTGCCGATAATGGCCGCCGACTCTCCCGCCAAATGCAGGCGCTGCACGACGGCCGGGGCGTTGAAGCGGTCGACGAAAAGCACCATGCCGACGCCCATGTTGAACGCGCGGTACATCTCGGCATCCGGAATGTTCCCCGCGCTTTGTATAAGCTGGAAAATTGGGAGCGGCGTCCAAGTTCGTCGCTCGACCACCGCGCGCACGTCCGAAGGCATCACCCGCGGTAAGTTGCCATACAACCCGCCACCCGTAATATGAGACACCGCATAGATTCCTTCGGTGTCTTGCAAGAGCGGGTAAACCGCGTGGAGATACGAGCGGTGCGGCCGCAGCAGCTCCTCTCCGATGCGCGTCCCGAGCCCCGGCACGCCGTCTCGCACGGACAGGCCGCCGACCTCGAACAGCGCTCGCCTGGCGAGCGAGTAGCCGTTCGTGTGCAGCCCGTTGCTGGCGATCCCCACGAGGGCGTCGCCCGGCTTCATCTTGCCGCGGGGCAGCTTGCGGTCGAAATCCACAACTCCCACGATGCTGCCGACGACGTCGATCTCATCCTGGTGGTACACATCCGGGAGCTCGGCGGTCTCACCGCCGATCAGGCTGCATTCGTTCTCTTGGCACGCTTGGGCCATGCTGCGGACAATCTTGTCGAACAAGGTCGCTTCGAGCCGCGAGCTCCCAAAGTAATCGAGAAAGTAGATCGGCTTCGCGCCCTGGCAAAGAATGTCGTTGACGCAGTGGTTGACGATGTCGTACCCCAGCCCGCCGTAATCGCCCACCATCGCGGCCACGCGCGTCTTCGTCCCGATGCTATCGATGCTGCTCACGAGCAGAGGCTTTTCGATTCCATCGAACGTGGCTCTGTAGAGCGAGCCGAAACTGCCAACTCCCGCCACAACGTTCTGGTCATAGGTCGCCTGGATATCCCCGACGACACCCCGGAGCGCCCGTTCCGCTTCGTCGATGTTCACACCGGCATCCCGGTAGGTCAGCTCTTCGGGCATGACGGTCAGGTTACCCCCGTGCCGATATCGGTCACGAATCGGGCAAACTCGGTGGCAATGTCGGCGAAGCGAATCCCTGTGGCGCGTTGGACGGTCGAATATGGCGATAACAGCGAGCCGAAACCCGTGCTCGTCCCCCATGCCTGGGCCCAGGACATTCCGGTGTCATGCGAGGGCCCCGTGGTCTACCGTGCAGAAGTCGAAGTTCCACGGGACAATCCGTCCCTGCTATTCCATGGAGTCTCGTATGCCGCGGAAGTCTTACTGGACGGTGAACCCGCCGCGCGGCACCTGGGGATATGGGACGCCTTCGAAGTCCCTCTGACGCGGGCCGCCGGAAAGACGGCGCAAGTCGAGGTTCGAGTCACCAAGAGCGGCGGCCCGACGTATCCGGTTCGGGACGTCGCCGGCGGATTCCTTCCGTACGTCTATCACACCTTCGGCGGCATTTACAGGGAAGTCGAGCTTCTGTCGGGCGAGAGGGAGGAGCCGCCGCAGCGCGATTGCCGGGTTGAAGTGGTCGGGAGCCACCTGTATGTCGAGGGGCAGCCGTTCTACGCTCGCGGGCTGCTGCATTGGGGCTGGTATCCGGAGATCGGGCACCCGAACCCTCCGGAAGACACGATCCGGCGAGAGGTCCGGGCCGCCAAGGCCCTGGGATTCAATCTCGTGAAGTTTTGCCTCTGGGTCCCGCCGCACCGATACCTGGAGATCCTGGAGCGGGAAAACATGCGCGCGTGGATCGAGCTTCCGATTTGGGATCCGACCGACGACCCGGCGAAGCAGGCTCAAATGGCCGAGGAAGTCGACCGCATCGCTTCGCAGTATGCCCACCACCCGAGCGTCATCGCATGGACGATAGGCTGTGAGCTTTCGGAATCGACCGGCCCCGACTTCCGGAAGTATCTCGTCGACCTCGTGCGCAATCGAACGGGATGCCCGCTAGTCAAGGACAACTCCGGCGGGGCAGAGATGTACGGGGGCGATCCCAGGGAGTTCGGCAGCTTCTACGACTTCCATCCCTATTGCGACTTGCAGTTCTATCCGCTCGTGCTGGATTCGCTCGCTCGCTGGCCCCGCGCGCAGATGCCCACGCTGCTGGGAGAATTCAACGACGCAGACGTTCACCGTGACCTCGCACGCGTCGGCGACGAACTGCCGTACTGGGCTTCGAGCATGCCCGAGCTTAACGAGCAAGGCGTTCGCTGGACGCATGAGCTGCCCAGACTCGTTGCCGAGAGCCGGTTCGCGAACTATCCCACGAAAAGCGGACATGCCCAGCTCATGGAGTCCACCCGCTCCAGAGCCGCATTCATCCGCAAGACGGTGCACGAATGGGTTCGCGCGAGGCCGGAGATCTCCGGCTCGGTAAACACGGGTTGGCGCGATACGCCTATGAGCTCTTCCGGATTCTTCGACGACTGGGGCGATCCGAGATTTACCGAGCAGGAATGCGCAACCTGGAACGGCCCACTGGCCCTGTTCCTAATTCCACAGCGCCGCCCTCCATGGAAGCATGGCGGCAACCGGCCGGGTTGGGTCGATCCTTGGAATCGCTACCCGGGCCAGATTTTCTGGAAGGTGGGAGTCCATTCCGAGCAGACCGTCACCGGTGGGCTGATCTGGCGCGTGCTCGACTCGGAAGGCAAAGTGCTGGCCCGCGGTGCAGAGCCGGCCGTAACCGCGTCCGCGCTCGAGCCCATCGAGGTCGGCCAAATCCTTTGGTATTGCGCCGAGCCCGGCGACTATGCGATCGAAGTCGAGTTCTTGGGAGCTCGGAACCGCTGGCCCGTATGGGTCGTGCCGCCCGGACCGATCAGCGCCGGCGAGCTGTTCGATCCGGCCGGCAGGCTCTCAGGGATCGAGCTACACAAGTCGGGCGTCTGCATAGCGACGTCGCCGCCGGCAGACCTTGCCCAGCGGATGGCGGCTGGAAACAAGCTGCTTCTGCTCCTGACCGAAGAAGGTTGCTCGCCCGCCCCGTTTTGGCGAGAGGCGGGATATGAATGGCAGTCTGGCTGGCTAGAGCCGTTTCGCGACCGTTGGGAGAGGCTGCTTCCGGTGTCCTGCGACCGGGTTATCGACCCCGGAGCGTTTCCGGGCATCGAGTTGGAGACCCTCGTCAATCGCGTCGACTTGCGTACCTATGCCGAGGCGCCGATTGTGGCGAGGGCAGACGGACTGCTGGTCACATGCCTTCGCCCTTGTGGGGGACTCGGAATCACCCCTGAGGGCATCTCAGCGAATCCCGCGGGACATGAACTCCTGGTGAATCTGCTGAAAGCGCTCGAAAGATGACGTATTAAAATCATATTTGGGCCCAATCGTTGGCCTCGAGGCGGGATTCGCAGCACACTAAATCCAATCTAGTCTCTAGAGGAGGAATCGAATGGAATCTGCGTCTGCTACGTGCGAACGGATTGCCGAAGAAATGCTCCTTAGCCATGCGCTGGAAACGTCGTTCACGGTGACTCTGGATCCGGAGTGCCGGAATGCGATCGCCCGAACGCTCAAAGCTTTGGGCTGTACGGTGATCGAGGACGAACGTTCGAACGTGCTCAAGATCGAGCAACATCAGGCCGCTGCAAGGTCATTCGATCAGTTGGAACCCAACCATCGCTGGGCTGAGCCGCGTCCCGCGGATACTCGTCACCCAGCCCAGTAACCACGACGGGATGGCGTGCGCCATCCCGTCAAACCTCGCTAGCTACTTCGAAATCTGGATCTCGCCGCTCGTAAAGAACCCGAACGTGCTCCAGGCGCTCTGAACGTTCGAGCCCTGGCCCACCAGCGTCTCGACGGTCGATCCATCGTCGAACCACACGCTGCCTGAGCCGCTCGGGTTGAACCCTTGCCGGCCCGAAGAGCGGGTTCGCGTGCGGTACCAAGCGTGGGTGAAAGCGTTCCAGTACGAGTCGCTCGTCGCGCCACGGAAGTTGTCCACGCTCTGAGGTTTGGTCAGTGTAGCTTCAGCATGAAGAGTGCCAGTCTCCGCGCCGATTACGCCGCCAAATACGTCGAAATCCAAGGCCAGGGCTGGCATGCTGACGTTCACCGAACCAGACCCGGTGAAGTTCGCGCCCGCGGGCGTTATGGTGCCCCCTGGTGTCGTCGAGGCCGCCGACACGACACGGTAGGTGAATGCCGAGGTAGGCGTGGTCACGAAAACTTCCGCATAGAGTCCCGGCGTGGACCCGTGAGACTTCTGGACGAACTGGCTGACTGTGAAATCGGCGTAACCGCCATGGCCGTCGTCCAGAACCGTGTGCTGTGTATATCCTTTGAGCTGCAGGCTCACAACGTCCGCAAAAACTCCCGGCGATGCGGCGAGCAAGGCAAGCGCAAAACCCGCTATCCCAATCTTTCGAACCCGAGGCAACATCCTAGTCACTCGAAACCTCCATCCGACATTTGACGCCGGCTGCTGGGAAACTGTTTTTCCTTCTGCAATGTAAATGATGTGCATGATTATTGCGTTCCAATAGAACTGTTTCCTGTAGTTTTTTACGATATATTGGCGCGGGCGTTGCCACGAAACTGGCATCATTTTGTCGCTTGTCTCTGTCCGAACCTGAACAGATCGAACCGCCGCTCGCCTCGCTCGGTCGGAGCAGGTAGGAGTGAAACCATGGCTAGAGGAGATAAGAGCAAGTATTCGGACAAGCAAAAGCGAATGGCCGGGCACATCGAGCAAGGCTATGAGAAGCGAGGCGGGGACAAGAATGACGCCGAGCGCATCGCTTGGGCCACGGTAAACAAGGAAACCGGAGGCGGCAAGAAGTCGGGCTCCGGGCGCGGCCACAAGACGGACACCTCTTCCTCGCGGAAGGGCGGGCACAAGGCTGCTGCTAGCCGAACTCACGCCGAGCGCAGTGCGGCGGCGAAAAAGGGTTGGGCCACTCGCCGCCGAAATGCCGCGAAGTCTTAGCGAGACGCCTTCAGAGCGTTCAGGGCGGCTTGGATCTCGGAGTTGCCACCTGATCCTTCCGGTACGTCCGGAACGATCGGGTGGCCTTCGAGGCGTGTGCCCCCGACCGACACGTAGTCGCCGACCGGGAACTGAATCCTAAACCCGTGGGGCAACCCCTCGAACGTCGAGAAGAGCACGGCGCCCGCTGTGCGCGTCCCGATCACCGGGGCATGCCTCAGCTCGCGTAGCGCGTTCGCCACTACCTCCGCGGCGCTGGCCGAATCTTGATCGACAAGCACTGCGATCCGTCCTTTGAACGGCGCCGTCGAGTCTTTGGGCGCCTTCATCTTGTGCGACGTCCATTTGGCGATCGCGACCGAGTCCCGCCCGTCTCCTTTGCCGGCGCTCACGTACGCGCTTGCGATGCTCTTGGAGACGAACGTGCCGACCGGTGTTTCGGGAGGGATCACCAAGCCGAGGAAATGCCTCATCTTGTCGACTTCGCCGCCAGGGTTCGAACGCAAATCGAGCACGAGCGATTTCGCTCCGGCGATCGACTGAAACCAATCTTCGACCTCCGCTGGATCGTAGTTCCGTCCAAACCCACCGAGCCGCATGTAGGCGTCCTGGTCGTCCAGCCAGCGCACGCCGTCCTCTTCGAAGCTCGGTTCTTGGTGTCCTTGTTGAAGCAGCTCGTCTCCACCGCCCCATTGGGACCGATGACGCTGCCGCATGACCATGATATGGCTGACCCCGAATTCGTGGAGCGCGCCGTTGATTACAGCCAAGAATTGACGCGACGTATCGGAGGCGTCTATGTCCTGCTGCCGGGCCGCCATGAAGGTCTTCCACTTCCCGAGGTCGATCCCCGGCACAAAGGCCTCGGTCGTGAGCACATGCTCGATCCCACCGAGGACGTCGCGCTTATCCTGAGATGTCAGCTGCGCGAAGCTCGATGTGGAAAGCAGGAGCAAGCCGGCGGCGAAAAATAGTGGTCGAGCGACCTTCATGCCCGTCATTACGCACGTTCCTACGAGAAGTTCAGCAGCGCTAAGCGTCGATCTTGCACTTTTCGCTCGCTCACAAGCCGAATCCGCCTCCAAATCCGGGATCCGGTATCAGCTCGCCGCTGCCGCGAGCGGGATCGTAAGGGCTCATCATGTGCCGAATTCCCCCGTCCGCCGCTCCATATGACTCGGCCGAAGTCCGGCTATTCAGCTCGTACAGCCAAGTCGCGCCCACGATGGCTCCGCAGATCAAGGAGATGACTACAAACATGGCCGAATCGGAGATATCCGGACTCCAAAGCGGCCGTGGACGGTCTACGTCCAGAGAGGCTCCGCGTACGCCCACGCGGGATGCGATCGGCGGCAGGATCCCGATCTGGATGTTGTACCGCTTACGCGTCTCCGCATCTCGCAAAACCCTGTAGGCCGCGATCAACACCCTGGTGTGCTCCAGCGCCTCATCCCTGCGGTGCGCGTTCAGGTCCGGATGCCAGCGGCGGATTTCTCGGCGGAAGGCAGCCCGTATCTGGTCGCGGCCGGCGCCAGGCGCCACGCTGAGCAGTTCGTAGAGCGTCTGTTCGCGCTGCGCGTAGCTAATCGTTTGGGTGGCCGCCTGCCTCATCCAAGCATCTCCGGACCTTATAGTTTAGGCCGAGTCTGCCTGGTTTTGGCTTCCGAAGCGGCATATTTCCGCCTAGAAGTTGTACTGGTTTACGTTCGATTTGTCGAAAGTGACGAGCGGACCGCCGGTTACTTCCAGCTTCGGCGAGAACTCTCGCTTGCCGAGCTTCGGCGTGTCGAAGCTGGCGCCTGCGGCCGGCTTGAGGCTGCCGTCCTTGATCTTCGCCCCAATGTACGCTGCCAAATACCCCTCGTTGTAGGGGGCCCAAAGCTGGA
Source organism: Fimbriimonadaceae bacterium (assembly GCA_025934835.1). Classification (GTDB taxonomy): domain Bacteria; phylum Armatimonadota; class Fimbriimonadia; order Fimbriimonadales; family Fimbriimonadaceae; genus Fimbriimonas. The sequence goes on along the minus strand of JAICWL010000011.1, from coordinate 19,595 downwards.
ACGCAGTGACCACTCCGTCCTTCACGAACGGTGCAAGCTGGTTTGGCGTGCTCAGGCCGGTGAGCTGAATGCCTGCGCCTTTGGCGTGTGGACCACCAGGATAGTTTCCTGCGAGCTTCAGGGTCTGCGCGGCAGCCGCCAGGCCCACGCTGGTAGGCGAGATGATCCCGCTTAGGTTCGGATATTTCGCGAGCAGTGCCTCGGCTTCGTTAGTGCTCTTCTGGGGCTCATCGTCGCCGTAAACGATGTCGACGAGCTTCATCTGCGAGTATTTGGGGCCGCTCAGCGCAGCCTTCATGCCGGCGATCCAGACGTTCTGGTTCGGCGCGTCGGTTGTCGCGCTGAGAATCGCGAAATCGCCCTTGAATCCGACCAGCTTCCCAAGCAGGTCGAGTTGGCTGGGACCGACCTTGCTGAAGTCGGTCGGAAGTACGGCGGCATCCCGGTGCGTTTCATTGCCGACGAGGTCCGCGTCCACCGTGATGACCGCGATTCCTTTTTTGCGGGCGTCGTCCAGGACCTGGTTCAGCGCGTCGGGGCTATTCGGTGAAATCGCGATCACATCCACCCCTCGCTGCACCTGCTCGTTGATGATCGGAATCTGTGAGGTCGCGTCGGCCGTTGTCGGACCGGTGGTAAAGAAGTCGGCGTGCATCTCGGTGCAGGCGTCCTTGAACCCGCGCACGACCTCGTCGAAGTAGGGATTGCCGGTGTTCTTCGGGATATAGACGACCCGCAGCGACTTGGCTTGACTCCCGGAGGCCGCGGGACCCTCGGAAGCCTTGTGGCAGCCGGCTGCCACAACGCCGACAATAGCGAGAAGGGCCAACGATCGAAGCGCACGCATAGTCAGGCGCAATTCTATCACCCTCGCGCCTGGGTCTGCCTCAGGCCGGCGACAGCACTTGGGCCGTGAGGTGCCGAAGCTCCTGCTCGGGCACTTCGCGGTTTCCGGACTTATCGAGGATTCGGGTCACGGGCAGGGTTTTGTTGAACCCACCGGTAGCCGAATCGAGATCGGCGGCGATATCCAGCATCTTAAGCCCTTCCAGCAGCACGTCTTCGAGTGGGCGCGTTTCGAAATGGCCCTTTTCGCGTGAGACGTACTCGAAGACCCCCCGAATTCGCTCGGAGCCCGAGCCCGCACAGGCGTAAGAGCCGTTCTGGAATCGCGCTCCGGCGCCGTCGAAGAAGTAGACGCCGAATTCTTCGGTTTGCGGATCGTAGGCTGCCACGATCGGCAGGAATAGGCCGATGCCCTGCATGGCCATCGGCGCATTGCCGGCCAGTGCTCGGGAAATCTCGGTCAGCTTGCCCTCGAGCGAGAGCTCGTTCAGCACCGCGCGCCGGTAATACTTGAACGAGTGTTTGAGCATCCGGCAGACCTCCACAGAACGTGCGAATGCCCCCGAGATCGCGACGACCGTATGATCGTCGAGCGCGATGATCTTGTCCGCCTGGTCATACATGATCAGGCTGCCGGCCGTGGCCCTACGGTCGGCTAATGTCAGGACGCCGTTATCGAACCGTAGCGAAAGCACGGTAGTGCCATGAGTCTCGAACCCCGCCTGCGAACCTTCGGCGGGTACGAACAATTCTCGGCGCGAGCCAACGACTTCCTCGAAGCTGGCACGGGCCCGGGGCCATGGCGCGAGACCGCTCATTGACCGGATCGCTGGCGATACCGCTTCGCTTGGTCCGGGTCGATCTTCTTCATCCGCTTCAAGAGCTCGTTGTCGCCGCCGGGCTTGTTGATTTGGGGCCTGCTCGGTCCCTGGTCGTCGCCAAGCTTCTTGCCAGGCTCGGGCGCCAAAGGGCGCGTCAGCCGATCTCCATCCATTTAGGAAACACCTCTTAACATTTGTATGAAGCTTTCTACGCTTTCCGCCTCTTCAAGTGCTTGCGGATAATTCGCATCGGGCGGCATCTCCACTTCTACTTGTTCATTTTCGGCCCGAAACGTCATCGTACGCCAACATGCGCTCGTCAGTTTGTCTCCGAACTTGGCCACGGCCAGCCCTCGGGCGAACGAACGGGCGCCTTCCGCACCTCGGCTCAGATATCGCTCGGTCTCCTCGGCCGTCGGGCCGGCGTCTACTTGGTCCATCTCGACCAGTGCCGCGTAGAGTCCTTCGCTTGGATCCACGTTGTGATATTCCAGATCGTAGGCCCGCAGCGCGGGGTCGTTCCAGTCGACCTGCTCGGAGTCCATGAATTGCTCGAGCATGGAGCGTTTGGCCGCCCAATCGATCTCCCTGACCACGTTCTCGCGGCAGTCTCTTAGATTCGCGAGAAGTCTGCGGCTGCTCGATATGACCCAAGCCATATCCTCGTCGAGCTCCAGAGTGCGCTCGGCGGCGGCGAAATACGACTCGAAGACTTCGTAGGCATTCGTCCAACTCGAGCCTTCGAGCTGGATTCGGAACTCAAAGGAATCGTCGCGGCTGATCGCTCGAAACGCCTCCACGGGATTGCGGAAGCTCCACTTGGGCGCAGTGCCGTTTTCGCACAGGTGCAGCGCGAGCTTGACCAGACCGACCTTGCGCGCGGTGGCCGAGGGGATCATGTTCGCATCGCCGCAGATCACGTGCAGTCTGATCCAATCCTCCGGATTGGCGTGCGGCTCATCGCGCGTGTTAAAGATCGGCCGCCTGTAAAGCGTTTCTGCGTTTGCGGTTTCGACGAAGAAGTCCGCGCGCTGCGAAAGCTGGTATGCGACCTGAGGTTCCGACTCGGCGCCTACCTTTCCCGCCCCGACGAGCACCTGGCGCACAACCAGCATCGGCATGAGGTCCCGATACAGCCGCTCGAACCCGATCTCTCGCGGCATCAGGTAGTTCTCGTGCGTGCCATATGACGCGCCATGAAAGTCCGTATTGTTCTTGTAAAGGCGGATTCGCGCGCCGATCTGCTTCTCGCGCTCCTGCCCGCAGCGGAGCACCACGGTCTGCCCAGATGCGTCATGGTTCGCTAATTCGGTCAGGCGCTTGCATTCGGGAGTCGAATACTCCGGATGGCCGTGATCGTTGTATAGCCTCGCCCCATTCGGCAAGATTCTGTCTGCCCGCACGTTTTCGTCTCGATGGCGAGCGCGGCCGAAATCGAACTTGGCGTCGACGGGGTCGTACGACAGCTTCTTAAGAGTGAAACCGCGCAGATCGGCGCGCGGTGATTCGTACCGGTAGTCCCAGCCGACGTGGCATGGGCCCGGATAAGCGGCAACGAGGGCCGTCGCATCGTCGACTTGGTCCTCCGCCCCGCGGTTATCGACGATGAGTCCGTACTCCGTTTCGATACCCGCGAGGATCGGACGCATCTACCTTCTGAAGACTAGGAAGGCTCCAGTGTTAGGGAATCCGGAAGGCAGTGAAGAACCGGGATCGAACGTGAAGGCCCCGATTCGCACCTGGTGCGGCACGGCGGTCGGCGTTCCGGAAGCGGTGACGTAGCTGGATACGGTTCCAGTCAGCTCGCCCGCGGTGATACCGGAGACAACGTCCTTGATCGGGTAGACACGGAACGTTCCGGCTTCCAGGTCGGCGAACCCGAAGTACATGTTCGTGACTTTGTCGCCGGAATGTTGAACGAGCACGACGTCCTGATCGCCATTATCGTCGCTCGTCGGCATGGTCAGGAACACGAACCCGGTGGAATCGCTGACGACCTGCGAGAACGGCCGCCAAATTCCCTGAAGCGAGGTGATGCGAGCGGTGCCCGTCAGGTCGGTTGGGTCGGGTGTAACCAACGAATAGGTTCCAGGGCTCGAGCCTGTGCCGAGGTTCTGCTGCGGACCGTAGAAGCCAGAAATCGGATTGTTGACGTCGAGCGTCAGCGCTTCGAAGATTCCTCGGTCCGGTCCGGGCGGATTGCTGAACTGTCCGCCTTGAGAAATCGCGATGTTGTCGCCCGAGAAATAGATGCGCCCGGCAGGGTCACCGCTCGATAGAATCGGCTTGTCGCCATCCGCCATGCCCGAAATGTCGAACATCACGTAGTCGCTGATGAACGCCAAGAGCTGCGGGTTGTTCGCAGGCATGTTGATCGCCTCGAACTGCGGCGCGTTCAGATACACCTGCCCGTCTTGCTCGATCGTGACCATCGAGTCGTCGAAGAACACCGGCAAACTCGTGTCGCGGCCGGGGAACACCCGAATGCGGGCCGGGAATGTTGCCGGGAAGCCGCGCTCGTCCGGACTGAGATCGGTGGTCGCCGCCGGCAGCGTCGAGAAACCGCCGCCGTTATCCTGCTCGAAACGCAGGACCTCGAGCGGGTAATTCTGGAACAGCCGGCTGTCTCGTCCTCCTGGGCGGACGTCCAAGTGCACTATCTGGCTCTGGAAGCCCTTTAGACGCAGAGTGACTTCAGCCTGAAGTTTCGTATCTTCCGGGCCCAAGTCGTCCTGAAGCACGACGTGGTTGACAATCGCAAGAAGCTCGCCGAGGTCGCGGCCCTGACCAGTGAGGAAGTTGACGTCGACTGCGCCCGCACCTTTATAGCTTGGGTCGACCGGTCCACCGGAGTTGTCCGGAATCGTCACTCGAGTGCCAGTAGTGCCCGTGGCACCGCTGGTCGTACCGATCGAGTTGGTTGCGGAGCTGCCATGCCCTGCGCATCCGATCGTGACGGCTGCCAAGGCGACAAGAAAGAATGCCCAATTCCTCAAATTGCGATCACCTCGTGCGCCACTCGGCGCGTCGCTTCGTCTAGCTGGCGAACAGTATAGCAAGTTTGCCCAGCCTTGTGTTGACGTGCGAGCGAATCGAAAAAGGTCGCTAGCTTACACGCGTAAATATAAAATGAACGTGTCTGGAGGATTTGGGCAGATGATGTACCGCACACTTCGTACTCACTTCGACACGGTTTCCTCGACGGTGCCATCCGCAGACTGTGACACGATCGGCAGCCAGAACCCTTGGAATTTGCCAGAGCATTTGAGCACCTGCCCGCTTTCCAAGACCCAGAAAGTCATGTCCGTTTTCAGCCCGTCCGACTTCATCTGAGTGCACTTGAGCGTGAATTTCTGGGCGTCTACGCCGTCAACCTTGTCCGGCCCTATGTATGTTCCCTCGTATTTGAGCTCCGGAATTGCTGCCGCAGCATTGGCGCGAAAGTCGAGCGAATAGCTGTCCCCGGGAGCTAGATCCTTGTCCGGCGCAACGAAGTGCGTCATAAGAAACAGTCCGGCTGGGTCGGCGCCTTCCGGTCCGCCGGAGGCTCGCTTAAGCTCTCCCGCGGTATCCACCTGAGCCTCGAGCGGCGAAAGGGCCACTTCGGGGCCAGCGCCGCCACCCACTTCGATGGAGAATTCCTTGTATTCGTCCACGTACTTGAGGGTGCCATCGGGGCCCGCTTTGACGGTGGTCTCGACTTTCGCGGACGTCGTGACCTCTTGGCCCGAGACCGTCATCGTAATTAAGATTTTGTTCTTGGCGACGGCGTCCGGCCTTGCAGTCGGCTTGACGTGAATGCTCTGCGCCCCTGCGATGGAGGCGCCGGCCAAAATCGCGAATAGGAAGCAAACTATCTTGCAAGTGCTCATGCGCCCAGCATAGCGCCACGTTGGGCCCGCAGTGCAACTTGACACAGGTACAATCCGCCCTAATTCCATGCGAAGGGAAGATCTGCTCGACCTGAACGACGTGCTTCAGCACCCGGGCCGCGAGCTTGCGGTGGACATCAGCACCGAGCTTCCGGAAGAGGAGGATCTCGATCTCGTGGGCCCGCTCGAGGGGTACCTCGAGGCGAGCAGCACAGGCAACCTGCTTCTCATTTCCGGCAAGTTTCACGCGCGGGCCGTGCAAGAATGCGCGCGCTGTTCCTCGCCATTGGAGACTGACGTCGAATTCGAGATCGAAGAGCAGTTTCCCGTCGAGGGAGTGCCGAGCTCGCTCAATTCGCAAGATTACGCGCGAATCGTCGCCGAGGAGCCATTTCCGCTGTTCGAGGGAAACTCGCTAATCGTCGAGCAGCTCCTGAGGCAGGGCCTCTTGCTAGCTATGCCGGTCCAGCCGCTTTGCAGCCATGGATGGGACGAGCCCTGCCCGATCGCAGAGGCCCGCGGAGCGAGCGCGCCAGACGGCCGTAATCACGAGGCGCTGCTCGGCGATCTCGCCCGATTTCGTTCTCCCGAGGGCCACGGACGTTGAGCATAGCGGTCGACGCCATGGGGGGCGACTTTGCGCCAAAGGCGGTGATCGACGGCGCTTTGGAGGCTGCTCCGGCAATCCATTCGACGATATTTCTCGTGGGTGACAGCTCCCAAATCGAGCGGCTTCTTCCTGCTTCCAGACCACCGAACATCGAGGTCATTCACGCCTCTCAATCCGTCGGCATGGATGAAAAGCCGCTTGATTCGTATCGCCGGAAAAAGGACTCTAGCTTGATGGTGTGCGCGAGGCTGGTCAAGGAGGGCCGCGCGAGGGCGCTCGTTTCTGCCGGCAATACGGGCGCCGTATCCGCAACCGCCTTGCTCACCTGGCGCCAAGTGCCAGGCATCCATCGGCCGGCCATCGCGAGCGTGCTTCCGAACCCAAAGGGAGGGTTTCTGCTCTTGGACACGGGCGCCAGCCCCGATGTCGACCCGAAGCACCTGGTGGATTTCGCGGTCATGGGAAGAGCCTATGCGGAGAGGGTCATGGGCAGACGCGATCCGAAGGTGCACCTGCTGAACATCGGAGAGGAAGAGGGTAAGGGTAGCGCGTTCGCAAAGGCAACCTACCGCCTCCTGGCGCCGCACGACTGGTTCGCGGGAAACATCGAGGGCAAGGATATGTACACCAAGCCGTGCGACGTAGTGGTGTGCGAAGCGTTCGTAGGGAACGTCGTGCTCAAATCCAGCGAGGGGCTCGCGGAGTTGATCGTCAGCTCGATTCGCGAGGGTGTGCCGAGGTACGCGCCGGCGAAATGGCTGTACTGGCCCGTTAAGAAGGTGATGGCGCCGCTGCGCAAGCAGATGGACTATGCTGAAACCGGAGGTTCACCCCTTTTGGGCCTCAACGGGCTGTGCATCATCTCGCACGGCCGCAGCAACGCAAAGGCGATCAAGAATGCACTTTTGCTCGCCCAGAGGGGAATTGAGAGCTGTGTGGTGGACACCATTCGCGAGGCGATCCTCGGCGAAGGCGCGGAAACAGGATTATGAATAAGCGGGCGGTCATCCAGTCGGTCGGGCATGCGGTACCGAGCAAGGTCCTCACCAACGATGACTTGGAGCGCATGGTTGACACCAGCGACGAATGGATCGTTCAGCGCACGGGCATCAAAGAGCGGCATATCTGTCAGGGAGATGAAGGGACTGGCAGCCTTGCTCTGGAGGCTAGCCGCGAGGCGCTAGAAAGATCGGGCATTCCAGCGTCCGAGCTAGACCTCATCGTCTGTGGCACGGTTACGGGAGACTATATCTGGCCGTCGACCGCATGCATGCTCCAAACCGAGCTTGGCGCAAATAACGCAGGGGCCTACGACGTCAGCGCTGCCTGCGCCGGTTTCATTTACTCGCTTGGCACCGCAGCGGCGATGATCGAATCCGGCCATGCGCAAAACGTTCTCGTCGTGGGTGCGGACGCTCTGAGCAAACAGGTGGACTGGACTGATCGCTCGACCTGCGTGCTTTTCGGGGACGGGGCCGCCGCTGTGGTCGTTCGGGGCGAGACCGACACGGACCGCGGCGTGATTGAAACCGTGCTCATGGCCGACGGGAGCGGAGGCAAGTACATCACTTACGAAGTGGGTGGGACCAAGTATCCGGTCGGATCACCTCAAGCTGAAGGGAGGCGTGACAAGGTTTACATGGCCGGCGCCGAGGTGTATCGGTTCGCCGTGCAGGCGATGGGGGACGCCTGCTGCAAAGTGCTCGAGAAGGCGGGCATGACACCGGACGATGTAGACCTCTTCGTCCCGCATCAAGCCAATCTCCGCATCATCGAATCCGCGGCGAAGCGGCTGGGCCTTCCCGACCATCGAGTATTCGTGAACGTGGCCAAATACGGAAACACGAGCGGAGGCTCCATCCCGCTGGGGCTCTACGAAGCGAACGAGCAGGGTTTGCTCACCAAAGGTTCGGTGGTGATGACCGTCGGCTTCGGCGCTGGGCTCGTATGGGGCGCGAACCTCATCCGCTGGTAGTCGCCGCGGCAGGGCGCTTGAAAAGCGCATCCAAGCTGAGCGGCCCCGCTCCGGCGAACAGGAAGTAGAGGAACAGGAAGCAGTAGAACACTGCGGGCTCTCCCTTGTTTGCGAGGGGCCAGAAGCCGTTTTTAACGTGCTGGTGGAAGTACGCCACAGCCATTTCTCCGCAAAGGATCAAAGCCACGGGACGCGTGAACAGTCCTATGAGGATGAGCAGCCCTCCGACCAGCTCGAGCCAGCCGGCGACCCAAAGCATCGAGCCAATCTGAAGCGGCGGGCCGGGCATCGCCGTCGGGAACCCGAGCAGCTTCTGTCCTCCGTGCTCGAAGAAAAGGAACCCCAAAATGATTCGCAACACGCTAAGCACCCAGGGGCGCCAGCGATCGAAAAACGTTCGAAGGTCGTCCATAGCCATGCTCTCTCGCAATGGTACTGCAGCCAGTGAATGAAAACCCGTTTTAGAGTCGGGGCTATGGGTCTACGGAAAGGGGCCCCAGATGCCGATATGACGGCTGGAGCAAACTCGTCTCCACATGTCTCGATGATCTCACTGGCACCCTACGTATCCACTCGGCTTCGGATGCAGCGGCTCTCCGATGCGGAGATCTTCAGCGGCTGGGTCGTGGATGCATTGGCGGACACCCTGCATGTGCGGGTCCGTGGCAGCGCAGTTCCCCGGCCCGGCGACGAGGTCTATGTAGAGTTGAATTCGCCGACCGTCAAGGCGGCTGCCCACCTCACCGTACTCGCTGTTACCGATTGCGTCGTCGCTCTTAGAATCGTTCGAGGCGTCACCGTGGAGGCGCGTCTAGAAGAGCCGCGCTTTCTGCGCGAAGGCGCCGCGTGCCGGCTTTGTTGCAAGGGTCACCAGATTCAGGCGCGCATCGTCGATACGAGCGAGCAGGGCCTCGGGCTGATTGCCGATGCGTCGCTCGATGTAGGCGCGGCCATTGAGATGCACCTCACGACCGCTAAGAATAAGATGGTCCTTGGCGGCGACGTACGCTATTGCCACGCCGACCCCGACGCCGAGGGCAAGTTCCGCGTCGGCGTCCAGCTTCAGTACATGTCCGGCCACGAGCGCGAGCTCTGGTCCCAGTTCGCAGTAGGCTAGTTGTTCCTCGTCCGCGAAGCGGTAAAGTCCTGCGGGGAGGGCAATTCGCCTTGGCACGGACGTCGGATTCCCACTTAAGCATCGGCGCCAGGCTCAAGCGATGGTTCATGGTCGGCGAGGCGGAAGAGCCTACCGGCCCGTTTCACGCCGATCATAAGCCCGAGCACGGCCGAGAACATGCTTGGTGGCAGGTCATGTGCCTCACGGGAGTCGATTACTTTTCGACCCTCGGATACCAGCCCGGCATCGCGGCCCTTGCGGCAGGGGTTCTCTCTCCGATTGCGACCCTGATTCTCGTGCTGGTAACGCTTTTCGGAGCGCTCCCGATCTACGGCAGGGTGGCGCGCGAGAGTCCCCACGGCGAGGGCTCGATCTCGATGCTCGAACATATGTTCGCCTGGTGGATGGGCAAGCTTTTCGTGCTCGCGCTGCTGGGGTTTGTGGCTACCGACTTCATCATCACGATCACGCTTTCCGCTGCGGACGCCACAGCTCACGTGCTCGAGAATCCTTTTGCTCCGGCTTGGATAGCACACGAGCGGATCGGCGTGACGCTGTTTCTGATCGCCGTGCTGGGGGCGGTATTCCTCAAAGGGTTCCGGGAAGCGGTGGGTATCGCGGTTGTGCTGGTCACGGCGTACCTGTCCCTCAACGCGGTCGTTGTCGCGCGCGGATTCTACGAGGTCGCCAACCATCCGGAGACGCTTCGCCATTGGGAGCGAGCCCTTTCAACAAGCCACGGTGGAAGCATGCTCCAGATGGTCGGCATCTCGGTGCTGCTCTTTCCGAAGCTGGCACTGGGGCTTTCGGGCTTCGAGACCGGCGTGGCGGTCATGCCGCTCATTCGCGGCGTCGGCCATTCCAGCGGCGCGAGGCTGAATCACAGGATCCGCAACACGCGGATGCTTCTGCGCACTGCGGCCGCCATCATGAGCGTCTTCCTGCTCTCGACGAGCTTTATTACGTCCCTTCTGATACCGCACGCCGAGTTCGCCGACGGCGGCAAAGCCAACGGCCGAGCGCTTGCCTACTTGGCGCACCAATTCTTCGGATCCGGGTTCGGCACGGTTTACGATTTCAGCACGATCCTCATTCTGTGGTTCGCAGGCGCCAGTGCCATGGCCGGGCTCCTGAACATCGTGCCGCGCTACTTGCCGCGCTATGGCATGGCGCCCGATTGGGCCAGGGCCGTGCGACCGCTCGTGCTGGTCTACGTGGCTATCGCTGTGGCCGTTACTCTGATCTTCCGCGCGGATGTGAATGCGCAAGGCGGCGCCTACGCCACAGGCGTGTTGGTGCTGATGACCTCGGCGGCCATCGCGGTGACGATCGCTGTGCATCGCAAGGGGCAGCTCCGGTCGACGATCGCTTTCGGCGCGATATCGCTGGTTTTCGCCTACACCACGGTAGCGAATGTGTTCGAACGGCCGGACGGCATCAAGATCGCGGCATTCTTCATTACGGCGATCGTGCTCGTGTCTTTGGTGTCGCGCGCGTTCCGCTCCCTCGAGCTTCGAGTCAACAACGTCGAACTGGACGACGAAGCGAAGAAGCTCCTAGACGAGGCGGCCCGCTCCGATCAGCTCATCCGCATCGTGGCGAATTACCCCGAAGAGCGCAATGTGGTGGAGTACCGGCGCGAGGACCAGAAGGTCAGGGAAGACCATGAAATCCCGAACGACGCCCCCGTGATGTTCTTCGAGGTCTACACGACCGACCCATCCGAATTCTCAGCCACGCTCAAGGTGCATGGCGTCGATTGCGAGGGTTACAAGGTGCTCAGGGGCTACGGCACCGCGGTACCGAACGCCATCGCCGCTTTTCTGCTTTATGTGCGCGACGCTACCGGAAAGCGGCCCCACGTGTATTTCAACTGGACCGAAGGCAGTCCGATCCACCATTTGGTGCGATACCTGCTCTCGGGCCAAGGGGAGATTGCGCCGCTGACTCGCGAAATTCTACGGCAAGCCGAGCCTGACAAAGACCAGAGGCCCGCCGTGCACGCTGCCATCTAGGCGGTTACCACTTTTCGGAGTCGTCGGCGACCCAGGGGAACCATTGCGGGCAAGGCTGCAAAGAGGCCTGCTCGGGGCTGCCCCACACGGACGAAGGCACAGTCTTCCACCACTGCGGCATCAGGTGATATTTGGCGTGGGTGTCGGCGAAAACGTAATTCGAGCCCTTCAAGTGGCGTTCGAACCCTCCGAAGCGATCCGGCCGGACGATCTCGCGGTTGGAGTTGGAAGCGGTCTCAGCAATGAAGATCTTGCTCGCAGGAGCGGTCATGGAATCGAGCGTTCCGCCTGTGATCGAGAAGTTCACCGCGCCACCCGGCAGCCTATAGATGTAGTAGTTCAACGCGAATGAAAGCGGCTGCCCGGGAATGGGGTTGTTGTTCGCGTCGTGAAGGGGTCCGCTGCCATCGCTTGGGCAGGAGAACACCGCGATGTTCTTCATGTAAGGAAGCAGGAGGTCGGCCCATGAGAGCTCCGCCTTTCCTGCTCCACTATGCCATGAGAAAACGGTAAAAGGCGGCCCGACATAGGCTGGCGCTCCAGGGTAGTTAGCCATAGGGAGTGTGTCATCGCTGTCCTGCATGTACAGGTACAGTCCGATCCCGATCTGCTTGGTGTTGCTCAGGCATTGCGTCTTCTTCGCAGCCTCCTTCGCTTGCGCAAAGACCGGGAAGAGGATAGCGGCAAGGATCGCGATAATGGCGATAACGACGAGCAGCTCGATGAGCGTGAATGCGCGGCCCTTCATGGGAATTCTCCAGACGCCGGCGCTAGAGCAAGCGTTCGGAAGCAGACGCAATTATACAGCGGAAGGTGTCAGAGCCAGCGCTGCCAAAGTCGCCGGATAATCTGACATCACGCCTCGGACGGCTGTCCGGACGTCGGGCGAAAGGCTGGGATGATAATCGGGATCGTCCGCCACAATCAAGTTGAGAGCTTCAAACGCTTTAGCTTGGCTGGCGCCAATTCCAGACAGCCAACGTACCGCATCGGAGTCGCCGAGGTTCTCGGCGAAGCCGTTCATCCTTAGAAGTGCAAAGCACCCGACAAATGCGGTGGCCTCGTTGCCCGTCTCAAAGGGCCGGACCTTCGAAAACCCGGTAAGAAAACGCGCGGCTTGTGAACGCAGGTCGTCGCTTTCGCCGTAGCCGTACTGGTAGAACACGCCATCCTCGAGCAGTGCGTAATTGAAGGGGTTCACGCGCTTCGTGAGCTGCAGGTTGACCCAAAGGATGTCCTGAACGGTGAGGTAGTGCATTGCGGTCTTGGAGCGTCCGAGTTCCGGCCAAGATTCTACTTGAAGCGCTGAGGACGAGCGTGACCGCCGAATCTCCGAGCACCCGAGGGCTTCCCGGACAGGATCCGCTCAATTACGAGCGCTTTGGCCGGCAGCAGAATAACGTGGTGAGACTCGGCTAGGCCGCCTCCGGCAAGGGGAGGCCGGACGTACCGTGGGGCGCTGGCATCGACGACGATGAGGATCCTCATGCCCGGGATGAGTGCAAATTTTTTCGAGCTCTCGCCATTGGAATCCTGATACGCGGCCGAGCTAACGTCGATTTGCCTTCGGCTCGTTGCCGGCCCTCTCGATAAGTCGAGGACCAAGATGTTGCCGGACACCGAATCGACCACGCCCTGCATCGCCGAGACGCCTGCGGAATGCCCTCTCGATTGGGCTTGGCATGAAGAGCCCAAGATCGCGAACGCGGCGACGACTGTGGGGAAGCTCCAAAATGTGTTCATCGGGCGCCTACGATGTTTCGACGAACCGGGCTCTGCACGGTTCTCGAGGCAACGCCGTACAGGTTCTCGAGAGTTAGCGGGTCTAGCCAAAGCTTGCCGCCTTCCATTCTGCGGCCGAGACCCAAGGCGTCATCGTAGCCCCAGACTGAGCTGCGGATTCCCAATTCCGAGATAGCCCTGCGCATAGCGGCAAACCACCTGGCGCGCGATTTGGGGGGTGAGACCGCAGGAAACGCGCCGAATTCGCCCAGGACGACTGGCAAATGGTTCCGGACGGACCAGTCTTTCGCGATGCTCAGCCTTTGCCAGAGGTAGTTGGCGTCAAAGTGCTTGCGTCCGTAGTCTTCGATTGAAGCTCGGTCATGTTCAGGCTGCAAATCGATCACGGAGGCAACCGCTTCTGGGCTCGAAGGGAACGGAACTTGGCGGAGCCCCTTCGGCGGGTCGCCTACCCAGCTCGCGCCTTGGTGCGTGAAGAGAAACGGGTCGTAGCAGTGCACGGTGTACACGAGGTTCTTCTCGGGGAGGAGCGGAAGATCGGCCAACCGGTCGAGACTGCTCCACTGGGTGCCCGAAACCATGATCGTTCGGCTGGGGTCGATCTTCCGGATTGCAGCCACGGTCCTGCGCTGCAGGGCGTACCAAACCGTCGGGTTGCGCATGAAGACCGGCTCGTTCAGCAGTTCGAACATGACTTGGCGCTCTCGCGAGCCGCGGTAGTGCCGCGCGATGTCTTGCCAAAAAGAAACGAATCCGCTGTCGTCATGGCCCGGTTCGTCCAATTTGAGCTGCCCGTTGTCGTGCAGGTCCCAAATGACGGCGATACCTGCGCGGCTGAACCGATCGAGCGCTCGGTCGATATCGGGCATGACCTCGCCCCGAGCGTGGCCTGAGCGGTAGACAACGTCCGGCGAGATGCAGAGGCGCACGAACTTCACGCCGATGCGCCGAAACGCAGCGAAATCCTGGTCCCCGAGATAGCTCCTGAAGTGAGCCTTGTCGTCCGGCTTCGTGTAGCAGAACCACCTTGTGACGTTCACGCCACGGGTCAGCTTCGAAAGCAGATCGGCGGGCACACCATTCCGGTTGGGGTGCTGGGCGCCGACCGCCTGGCTGGAAACGAAACAGAAACCGGCAGCGGCGAAAAGGAGGGGCCAAGCGCGCATGATTCGATGATATGCCAAAGCGGGGCCCGGCCCCACTGAGCCGAACCCCGCAATTGGAGCTAGAACTGTGGATTACCAGCGATCGCGGTCGTGATGGCGTCGAGCCCACTCGCGCCGCTCGCGCTCGCGGCGCTCCTCCTCACGCCGCCGCTCCCGGCGCTCCTCCTCGCGCTGCCGCTCCATGCGACTGCGCCAGCCGTCCCGGTCGATCTTGACCCAGTGGCGGTCGTTTCGATGGTCGTCGCGGCGATAGTTGTCTCGGTCGCGGTGGTGATCGTCATGATCCTTCGCGGATGCGAAGGCCGCTATCGAAACGAGGGATGCGCACAGCGCTCCAACCACAATATTGCGAACTGCTTTCATCTTACTGTCACTCCTTTTGTCCAAGTGCGGGCATCTTAGGATGCTCTTTTCGGCGTGGACGCTTTTCCAGCACCGGCGTTCACCGGTTCTTAGAGAGTCAGACGAGTCGGTGAACTCCGCGTGTTCTAAAACGTCATGACGGTCACTGAGGCCGCTTGGTGGCATTTTTGCCTGCGCGGCAATCGGAGCCAGACCCTATGAAGAGTGTTTTCAGAACCGTCGCCATCGCGGTGCTCGTCGTCGCGATGTCAGCAACTTTCGCTCAAGGCCGACAGGGCCGAGGCGGCCAACGTGGTGGCCGCACGAGCATCATTGGCCTACTAAACCGTTTGGACGTCCAGACAGACCTAGGTTTGAATGACGACCAGAAGTCCAAGCTCAACGATCTTCGCCAAGCGAACCGAGGTCAGCGCCGCAACCAGGGCGCTACGCGGCCAACGCCTGAAGAGATGAAGGCTCGCGCCGACGCGCTCAAGAAGCAGGTCGATGGGATCCTCACGCCCGAGCAAGTCACACGGCTCGATCAAATCCGGATCCAGATTCAAGGCGACCGCGCCGTATTGGATCCCGACGTACAGACTCAGCTTGGCATCACCGAAGCGCAGAAGGAGAAGATCAAGAGCCTGAGCGAAACCTATCGGGACGCGAACCGGAGCGTCTCGGAAAAGGCACGCAGCGGCGAGCTCGATCGGAACGCGGCCCGGGAGGCGACTCAAAAGAACGGCCAAACTCTTAGCGACGAGCTGCACAAAGTGCTTACTCAGCAGCAGCTCGACAAACTGAAGGATCTCGGGGGTCGACCTTTCAAGGCTGACGCGCAGTCCCGCGGCGGGGGCAGAGCGTAGGACTTCTACCACAATCTGATTCGCCAAATGCGGCTGCCGGAATACTACTCCGGCAGCCTTAATTTATTCCAAGGTTCTAGGCGCCGAGCCGTACATTCAGAACACCCCGCAAAGGGATTCCGTCTGAACCTGTACAGCATCACCGGTAGGGTTCAACGTCGAACCCTATCGGCGCATAAGGAGAGCTCAATGAACAGAAGTCACATCAAATTTGCAGCAGCGGCGGCGATGGCATGTGCCATGGCGTTGCCGGCGACTTCCAGCGCGAACTATCAAAGCGCGATGAAGCACCGCCAGCAAACCAAAAACACGTGGCGCAATCTGGGCTATGGCGCGGCCGCCCTAGGCGTGTACGGGTTGCTCACCCACAACAGTACGATGACTTGGCTCGGCGCGGGTGGCGCGGCCTACTCCGCATACCGATACGAAGGCGACCGGCGGAGCCAGAACACGATCAAAGAGCGCCACAGCTATCTTAGGCACCACGCTCGGCGACGCCACCGCCGCTAAGATGTTTGCTCGCGAGTGACTCGGCGGGGGCCAATTGGTCCCCGCCTTCTCTTTTATTTGGGCGAAATCGTATCCGGAATCGGCACACCGAGCGCCTTTAGGATTCCACCGGCCATGAGCGCGTTCCCTTGGTCGTTCATATGAACGCCATCCACCGTCAGGAGCAATTGCGTTTGCCCGGCGCCCTTTCGATACGCGGCCACGGTCGCCCGGAACAAACTGTTCAAGTCGACGAAGCCGACGCCCTTCTCGGAGGCAAGCCGTTTCTCCGCTTGGGCATATTGCCTAAGGCGTCGGTTCTCTGCACAGTCGAGGTCCTCGTACACGAGCGTCGGGGAAACGAGCCATACCCGCACTCCCGCAGCGCGAGCCATATCGATCATCTTGCCCACGTTCGCAAGGTACGCGTCCAGCGAGACGCCCCTGCCACTGTTGCCCGCAGGCACGCGAGCGCTCCAATCCGGAGTCCGGAAATTGTGCCACACGTCGTTAACTCCCACGTTGATCGTCGCGAGGTCCGGCTTCTGATCGAGCACGTCGTGCTGGAATCGCGCCAGCATATCGTTGGAGCGGTGCCCCGAGATTCCGGCGTTGATCACTTCGATCGGCTGCGAGGGAAAATCAGATTTGAGTGTGTTCGAAATGAGAGTGACGTAGCCTTTGGGGCTGGCTCCCAATTGGGTGATGCTGTCGCCCATCATGACGATCCGGTGAACTCCTTCGAGCTGGGAAGGGATGGCAGCCATACCTCCCAAAGTGAGCAAGGCGGCAAAGGTCCCGAGCATGCGCCAAGTTTACACTCCTACTGAACTCTGACCCTGCGTCAACGTTTACCTGCGCCCTTCTCTAAGCGCGTTAACTCGCACATCTAGTGTATGTACACGTCATTTCTTAAAGTATGTTAAGCATTCGGACTTTATGCCTTGCAGGATCAACTAGGGCGTAAAAAGGTCGGAACCATTTGCTGTATACCCGCGTTAATTATGATGTAAGCATCCGGAATAGGCGATCAATCTCTACATGGAGGAAGACCACCCGACCGGCAGGAGAAAAAGTGAAAAGCAGCTTCTTGAAAATCATCGGTCTGGCAACTATCGCTTCGGCGATCGCGCTTCCTGCGACCTCCTCGGCGGATCGGCACGACTACGGCAACCATCGCCAGAGCATGCAGAACCAGTGGAAGAACATAGGTATCGGCTCGGCTGCCCTCGGCGTCCTCGGGCTGATCACCCACAACGACACGCTCGGAATCTTGGGTGCGGCTGGCGCTGGCTACTCCGCATACCGCTACGAGCAGGACCAAAACGGTCAGAGGTCGTGGGACAACCGGTACGACAGTCGAAACCGAAACTCTTACGACCAACGCGACCGTGACGACCGAAGCTATCGGAACGACCGGAACAACGGGAACGATCGGAAGGATCGCAACGACCGAAACGACCGATCTCACCGGGGCCGCTAAGCGCTCCGCACGACGTCCCTAGCCACTGCTCCTCGGGCGCCCGGCAGATGCCGGGCGCCCTCTTCGCGTTTCAACGGGTAAGTTGAATTCGATGGGCGCGTTGATCTGCCTTTGCCTAGGAGCGCTTCTCCTTCCCTCTGCCATGTCGCATTCGACCTCGTATACGGGCTCGTTCTCCGGCGCGCAGGCATCCGACGAAGTGATAGAAGCGGCTATCCGCGCCGGCAAGCTGCCAGGAGCCGTGCTGCTCGTCGGTCACGACGGGAAGATCGTGTATCGCAAGGCTTACGGTGATCGGTCTGTCATGCCGACTGTCGAGCAAATGACGCCCGACACGATTTTCGATTGCGCGTCGCTCACGAAGGTGATTGCGACCACCGCCTGCATGATGAAGCTGTATGAGCAGGGCAAGTTTCGGCTAAACGACCGCGTCACGGAGTACATTCCCGAGTTTCAAGGCGGCGAGAGCCCGATCACCATTCGCGAGCTAATGACCCATTTCTCCGGACTCAGGCCGGACGTGCCGCTGACGCCAGAGCTCAACAGCTACGAGGCTGCCATCAAGATCGCTTGCGCCGATCCGCCCGAAGCGGCGCCCGGCACGCGGCACATCTACAGCGACACCAACTTCATCCTGGTCGGAGAAATCGTTCGGCGGCTCAGCGGGCAATCGCTCGTGGACTTCGCCAGGAAAAACATCTATCTGCCGCTAGGCATGAAGGACACGATGTTCTTGCCTCCTGCCAGCCTGATCCCGCGGATCGCCCCGACAGAGGTAGACAGCGCTACCGGGATGCCGTTTCGCGGAGTAGTCCACGATCCCCGCGCTAGAGCGATGGGAGGCGTGGCCGGCCATGCCGGGCTATTTTCGACTGCGGACGACCTGGCGAAATTCGCCCAAATGATGTTGAACGGAGGTGAGCTGCACGGGGTCAGGGTGTTCAGCCCGCTTACCGTCGAGAAATTCACGGAGCCGCAGACACCTTTGGACCAGCCCATTCTGAGGGGCCTCGGCTGGGACATCGATTCTCCCTACTCCAGCAACCGTGGGGAGCTGTTTCCGATCGGCTCATACGGACACACCGGCTTCACGGGAACTTCGATCTGGATCGATCCCTACTCGAAGTCGTACGTGATCCTACTCGCGAATGCCGTCCACCCGCACATGCGGCCGTCCATCGTGCCGCTTCGTGCAAAGGTCGCCACCATAGCAGCCGCAGCGGTCGGGGTAGTTGCGCCGAAAGTTGCTCTCACCGGCTATAACGAGCTTATGACCGGCTCCGGAATCCGGCGCACGATCCACCGCAATGCCCACACGTTGACGGGCCTCGATGTGCTCGAGGACGATGGCTTCGCCCAGCTTAAAGGCATGCGGATTGGGCTCATCACCAACCACACCGGAATGGATCGCGAGGGACGCCGGAACGTTGATCAAATGCTTGGGGTCGGCGTCAAGGTCGTTAGTTTATTCTCGCCCGAGCATGGGTTCGCCGGGCAGGTGGACCACCCTGGAATCGGGGACACGACCGACGCCTCAACGGGCATCGAGGTACACAGCCTGTACGGCGAGACGCTTCACCCGACGCCTCAGATGCTGGAAGGATTGGACGCCCTGGTTTATGACATCCAAGATGTCGGCGTGCACTTTTACACGTATGAGAGCACGATGGCGTACGGACTCGAAGCGGCTGCCAAAGCCCACCTTCCGTTTTACGTACTGGATAGGCCCAACCCCATCACGGGCACGAGGGTGGAGGGCCCGACCCTCGACGAAGCAAACACCTCGTTTGTCGGCTACTTGGCCGGAATGCCGGTTCGCCACGGCATGACCATGGGAGAGCTCGCACAGATGTTCAACGGGGAAAAGCACTTGGGCGCAGATCTGCATGTGATAGCGATGAAGGATTGGGAGCGAGGAGATTGGTTCGACTCGACGAACCTTCCCTGGATCAACCCCTCGCCGAATATGCGCAGCTTGAATGCGGCTATCCTCTACCCTGGACTCTGCCTCATGGAGTTCGCGAGCAGCTTCTCGGTGGGCAGGGGCACCGATTCGCCGTTCGAGCAGATCGGCGCGGACTTCATAGACGGCAGGCAGCTTTCCGATTATCTCAACCGCCGCGAGATACCGGGGGTTCGCACCTACCCCACGAGCTTTACGCCGACCGAATCCAGGTTCCAAGGCAAGCACATCGAGGGAGTCCGATTCGAAATCGTGGACCGCGAGAGCGTAGATTCTGTGCGCGTTGG
>JAICWL010000020.1 GCA_025934835.1 Fimbriimonadaceae bacterium | reverse complement strand
GACAGCCAGAACAGCAGGTGCATGTTCGACCAGAGCACCGAGCCGTCCACACGGTCGACGGCTTGGAACATGTGGTGATGATTGTTCCAGTAGATCGCGAGGAACACGAAGCTCAGCGCATAGGTGCCAAGCTCTGGCCAGAACAAATTCAGATCATGCCAGTTCGCGCCATGCGGTGGCCGAAGCTCTAGCACCATCACCGTAATGGCGATGGCGATCACCCCGTCGCTGAATGCCTCGAGCCGCCCTCTTTCCATGTTGAATCAAGCCTTGGCGGACCGTGCTACCTGTGAGCGGCCTGGCCAGTCACTGGGACGACCAGTTTTAGTATGTCACTGGGAGGGGCACAGAGATGTCACTTCATCAAGCCGCGATCTGCGTCGACTCCCTTTCGGTTGTTGACGGGTTGCCCGAGGGGGCGATCAAAGACGAGCTCTCCGAGATCCTCAGCCCTGGAAATACGCGGAGCCGGGGCCCTCGGCCCCAAAAAAAGGATGAGATAGTTGCAAATTTATCCAATACGTGAAATTGCGTGATATGATATACACGTGTCTACTTCTACTGCCGATCAACAATCATTATTAACCGGTCGCACTTTTGTCTGGCACGAGGTCTACGGACCCGACGCAGACGCGATCGTCGACTTCTACACGAAGGCCCTGGACTTCGGAGTTACGGACTATCCGATGGGCGACATGGGCGTCTACAGGATGCTCACGAAAGACGGCCAAGGCGTCGCCGGCGTGCAGGCCACGAATTCCCCCGAAATGAAGGATGTGCCTCCGCATTGGTCGACTTACCTTAGCGTCGACGACGTCGATGCGCGCGTCGCCAGGTGCATCGAGCTCGGGGCTACGCTCGTCGTGCCCGCTATGGACATCCCGACCGTCGGACGCATGGCGCTCATCCACGATCCTCAGGGCGCGCATATCTGGCTCTTTAAGCCCGCGCCGCAATAGCCGCGGGTTGCAGGCCGGTATAGGCGAGCCTGTGTGCCGATCAACGGAACCCGATATTCGTAGTTAGCAGGGTCATGCGAGTTCGGATCGAGTTCTGCACTTCTTGAGGGTATCTGGACCGCGCGGTCAGTTTGGCCAAAGCGCTAGTGGAAACCTTCAAGGTGCCGGTCGGCACACCCCAGACCGTCCGCGAGATCTCGCTCATCCCGTCGAGCGGTGGGCGCTACGAGATCTTCGTCGACGATAAGCTCGTTTATTCCAAGCTGGCCAGCGGCTCGCATATCGACACGGCAGACGCTGTCGAGCTCGTTCGACGCTACATTCGAGCCTAGTCCTCAGCCGAATCCTGCAAGTCTTGTGTATCATGGCTCGAACCGTTTATGGATACACAAGAGTCCTCCCCGGACGTGGCGCCCGCCCCGACTAAAGTATCGAATCGCGATCTATATATTCTGGGCGCGATCATCGTGTTCGGCGTGTTTGCCACCACGTTGCCGCAGCCGCAAGTTCTAGGAAAGCTTCCGCTGCAGCATCTGCTCAAAGACGAAATCCACGTCACGCGCGAGCAGATGGCGAAGTTCTTCTTTTGGTGCGGGCTCGCCTGGTACTTCAAGCCGTTCGCCGGCATTCTCACCGACGCATTCCCGATCTTCGGCACGCGGCGGCGCTCCTACCTGCTCATAAGCTCGGTGCTCGCCTGTCTGAGCTGGGTCGTCGTAGGGTTCCTGCCACACACCTATTCGGCACTGCTGCTGGGATGCATCGTCGTAAACGCCTTCATGGTTATGGGCTCGACGGTCATCGGCGGTGTGCTCGTCGAGGCCGGCCAGCGCGAAGGCGCGACGGGCAGGCTCACCGCCCTGAGAATTTTCGTTCAGAACGGCTGCACGCTGGTCAACGGGCCGCTTTCGGGGCTGCTTGCGACCGGCGCGTTCGCCGTGGCGGCCGGAGTGAACGCGGCGTTCGTCGTATCCATTTTCCCGGTCGCGTTCATCTTGTTCCGCGAGCAGCGCACACGTGGGACCAACCTCGAAGCGTTCACGAGGGCACGAGATCAGCTCAAGACGATCGTGCGATCCGGCCGGCTCTGGGCAGCTCTTTTCTTCATGGCGCTGTTCTACTTCTCCCCGGGCTTTGCCACACCGCTTTATTACATGCAGACCGACACGCTGAAATTCTCGCAGCAGTCGATCGGCAACCTCGGCATCTTCAGCGGGGCGATGGGTCTCGCCGCCGCGGCGCTCTACGGGTATGTCTCCAGGAAGCTGCCGCTTCGAATCCTGATCTTCTTTGGGGTGGCCACCGCCGCGGCCGGCACGCTGTTTTATCTGTTCTATACAGGCTGGACGCGCGCCATGTTCATCGAAGCGCAGAACGGCTTCTTCTTCACGCTCGCTGAGCTCGCCCTGCTCGACTTGGCCGCTCGCTCCACACCCAGAGGTTGCGAGGGCCTTGGCTACGGGCTCATGCTCTCGGTGCGAAACGCCGCACTTTTCGGAGCCGACATAGTCGGCTCCAGCCTGGCCGACCAGAAATGGCCGTTTTCGAATCTCGTGTATCTCAACGCAGGTACGACCGCCCTCGTGCTGATATTCCTGCCGTTCCTCCCGAAGGCGCTCGTGGGAGGAAAGGATTCCTAGTCGCGGCGGCGTAAACTGCCGCAGATGGAGCCCCGGAAGCCCTCGGACCTCGACGACTTTCTATTCGACCTGAACGGCTACCTGATCTTGCCTCAGGCAGTCGAGCCGGAGCTGCTCGACGAGCTCGACCGCGCGATCGACGCGCTGCCACAGCTCGGCATGGGGGAGTGGCTCGGCAACGCGCAGCGCCGCGACTATACCGGCGAAACCGGCCTGGAAATACACAATTGCGTCGAGCTCGGAGGGCCCTTCGAAAAGCTCATCGACCACCCAGGCTGGATCGAATACGTCCGAAGGTATTGCGGCGAAGCCCAAAGCTACGTCGAGGGGCTCTTCATCGACGAATGCATCCTCTCGGTGCGCAGGGCGGGCGGCCATCACCCTGTGCACTCGGGCGGTTTCCGGGGCGCGCTTCGCGGGGCTTATCACTACTCGAGCGGCGTATTCCGCTGCGGGCAGTGCAACGTCATCCTGGGAATCAGCGCAGTCGGCCCCGGCGACGGGCCAACTATGATCGTCCCCGGCAGCCATAAGTCGAACTTCGAGCATCCTCTCGCCGGCGACTACGGCAGGGGCGATCGCATGGACCATCTCGTCGGCGCGGTTCCTTTGCACCTGGAGCGGGGAGACGCGCTGCTGTTCGTCGATGGCGTCATGCACGGGGGAAGCAGCCGCACCAATCCGGGCGAGCGGCGCGTGACGATCTACCGCTACGGGCCGAGCTGGGGCGCCACGCGCTTTGGGTACGAATACTCCGAAGCCCTGTTGGAGAGGCTTCCCGAGCAGAGGCGTCGGATATTGCGCCCCATCCCGCCGGTGCGGCCCGATTCGAATTAGCGTCCGTCCCGCGGCCGATGCTATATTGTTCACCCAATGGACTACTTCGTCATCGGCGCTGACGGCAAGGAGTACGGCCCGAACACTCTCGACACGATTCGCCAGTGGGCGGCCGAAAATCGAGTGCGTCCCGATAGCCAGGTCAGAAACGCGACGACCGGCGAGGTGGGCCCGGCCTCGGCGATCCCCGGCTTGTTCGTGGCGCCGCCCCAGATCGCCCCTCCCAACCTGGCGCCGCAGCCGGCGACCGTAGCGGCGACTCCGCAGGCCGGAGGATACGATTGGAGCCAGCCGCCGTCGGCGTACCCAAGGCAGATGCAGCCGGTCGGCCAGACAGGCAAGGCCTTGTTCGTTGGGGTGGTGGTCCGCTCTATTATCGGCGTGGTCCTGTTCTTCGTCTTCCACGGCCTCGGCCTATTGGTCACGGGCTACGCGATCTATTACGCTTACCGAGTGAAAGCTGCCGGAAGCAAATTCGGAAACGCGGCGCTCGCAGTGTCCTGCTCGGCGTTTGCGCTGGTAGCGCTCGGCTGGCTTTTGCGGCTTGGCGGCGTAGGCGTTTGATAGTGGACGGCGGAGTCGCGGCATACTGAAGCGATGATCCTATCGGTGCCCGCAGCCTTCATGGCCCGCCATTTGCCTGTCGCCGCTCAGGCGGTGCGCCCCGACCCGCGCGAGGTGCACCTTGGGAACCTTCTCCAGCTCACTTTCGGCGGGCAAAACGCCGAGGCCTATTGGAGCCCGGATTGCAAGCAGCTTGTGTTTCAAGCCAAGGCGCCTAATCAGCCTTATCCGGACGAGCAGATATTCAAAATCAACGCGGACGGCACGGGTCGAAAATTGGTCAGCACCGGAAAGGGCCGATGCACTTGCAGCTACTTCACCCCCGACGGCGTCACGATTTACTACAGCTCGACTCATGCGACGAGCCCCGGCCCGCAGCCGCCGGTGGATATGTCGAAGGGGTACGTCTGGATGGTAAACCCCAATTACGCGCTGTACGAGACACCCGCGAGAGCGAAAGGGAATCCCCATCCTGGAACCGTGATTCGCCACCCAGGGAGCTACGTGGCGGAGACGACGATCGCTCCGAACGGAAAGTACATGGTCTGGACTTCGGACTTCCAGGGGGACCTCGAAATCTATCGCTCGGACCTCCGGGGACGCCATGTGAAACGGCTCACGCACAAGGTCGGCTACGACGGAGGGCCGTTTGTTAGCTGGGATTCCAAAAAGATCGTCTATCGGCGCGATGAGCTGAACACCCCCGCCGAGATCGCGGACTACAAGGCGCTCCTGGCTCGGCATCTTATCCGCCCCACCAAGCTGGAGATTTGGGTGATGGACGCCGACGGGTCACACAAGCATCAGGTCACGCATCTTGGCTGCGCGTCGTTCGCGCCTTTCCTTGCGCCAGATGGCAAGCGAGTCATCTTCAGCTCGAATTACGGAGACCCCAAAGGCCGAGAATTCGACCTGTATATGATCCGCCTCGACGGCACGCATCTCGAGCGAATCACCTATACCAAGGAGTTCGACGGCTTCCCAATGTTCACGCGCGACGGCAAGAGGCTGGTGTTCGCCTCCAATCGCTTTGGCAAAGAGCCGCACGAAACGAACATCTTCGTCGCCACCTGGAAAGAGTGACTACCGAGGCGGGATATAGCCCCGGGATGGGCGGATCGGCGCACCCGCTGGGCCGAGCCTCGCATTTTGGTAGCTCTTGGAAATAGAGTCGATCCGCTCCTGCACCTGATTGACGAACGCCTTCGGCAGGTTTTGGAACGCAGTTCCGCGCCCCGGGCTCTTTGTCGTCTCCTCCAATGATTCCAGCATCGAGATCATCGGCGTGAACTGGAAAGTGAACGTCATGTTCCGCCGTCGGCCCATCGCCAGCTCGTCGAGATTAGGCTGGAAGTCATTGCCGTCCATGCCTGGAAACAGGTCCGTGCGCGAGTGCATGAACATTTGCCAGGCCAGATCATCTGCGGTGAACGACTGCTCATCGAAGCGCGCGAACTGCGACGAGCTTTTCGGCGTGGAGAACGCCGCCTCAGTCGTTTGATCGATCACTCTCAATATTCCGTTGGCCGGAATGCCGTTCGGCAGCGCTTCGGTCGGCTCGCGCAGAATGCCGTTGTAAAACGCGTTGTACGCATCACTGTTCATGGCCCCGGGGGGCGGCTGGAACTGAAGGCTCGCCGATTGCCCAGCGAGCATGCGATACACGAAGTTGCTTTGGTAAGGCGTGAGACTTCCTAGCGGCAAGCCCCGGGGAAGCTGTCGGCGCTGCTCCGGCTGCAAGCTTCCGTAGAAACGAAGAATATTCGGGTTGAAGTAGTTTACGCCTTGGGGAGCGATCATACTCGCCAACATCTCCGGCAGCGCGTTCACAGCTTGATCCGGGAGCCGAAGCGCAAACGAAGCGCGCTCCTCGATCGTCAGAGTCCCGTTCTTTCCCAGGTCCCGCAAAAACTCTCCCAAGACCTTCCGGTCCGCTTGACATGCGCGCTCTTGGGCCGGCCTCTTGGGCACGCATACGAGCCAGCCGTCCTGGACTTTGACCGTTTGTTCTAGCAAGCGAAGTTGGCCCAGGTATGCGTCCACAGAGACCGGTCGGTCAGGGTCAAGGTAGGGCTGGCCGGCCCGGCCGTCGGTGAGGACGGCGACCAGGTTCAAATCGCGAATGTGGGCGACCTGAAGCAGAGGATCGGACGCCAATAGCGCGAGCGGGTCGGTGAGTTCGGGGTGTAGAAGCACCTCGCGCAGGTCGGGCGGAATCTGCTCGTTTGCGTGCGTTCGAGTTCTGAGCGCCTTATAGAGGGACTTCGCCCGATCGGGCATCTGGATCTGTTGCTCGCCGGGAATCGCTTTGGCCGGCTTGGACGCCGTCGAGTCCGGTCTGTTCATTCCAATGCCGTCACTGGCCCGAGCGATCACTTTGCCGTGCGAATCGGCAAGGATCAGCTCCAGTTGCACATACGTGCCCGCGCTAGACTTGAACTCCGTTAACAGCACCTTGGCCGGAGCGCCCATCGGTCCGTCGATGTAGTCCGCGAGCCCACCGGTCGACCAGACGGTATAGCCGATGGAGGGGTTTGCCAGCCGGTATCGCTGGGCCGCATCGACCCATACGTTCTGCTCCGCAACGAACCGTTTGATGAGCGGCCAAACTTTGTCGGGCAACGCGCGCTGCATCGGAGTTGGGCTGCTGGAATAGACGACCTTGATTAGAGGCTCGAGTGAGGCAAGCTCTTTGGGATCGAGCAGCGGCGCGATTTCGGACATCACCCTGCCGATGGGAGCCCGCTTCGCAAGCGTTTGGGTGCGTTGCCAGAAAACGTTAGAAACGCTGTTGGGGTTGAAGCTCTTGATGGCATCGCGGGCTTCTTTCGCGAGCGCCTCGGCGGCGGTAGGGCTGAACTCGGGCCTATTTTGGAGCTCTTCGCGGATGATCGCCTGCTCCTTTCGATACTGGTCGACCCTGTTCGCGAACTCCCGGTCCTGTTCGGCATGCAGCATCCCCGGCGGCCGAATCAGCCGATAGCCGTCCGATTCTTGTCGCCAGGTTCCGTCGACTGCGGACGCGATCCGGCCCATCACTTCCTCGAGCGGCAAGTCGCGGATGCGCAAAGCGAGGACTTCGTTTTCGGTTTGGGGCGCGGTGAGCAGCGGCACGCCGCAAAGGCTCGAAAGCCGCTGGACGACCTCCTTCGCGGGCGTCGCTTGGCATTCGAAGCTCACCTTGCGGCCCAGGTCCTGAGCGAAAGCCATCCCGCAAGCCAGTAGAGCGAGCAACGATACTGCGATCCGGATGCTCATGTCGTTAGTATGCGCCCGGTTTAGCCCGAGCGAAAGTATTCGAGCGTGCGCGCGATGCCTTCCTCGATCCCGACCTTTGAGCGGAATCCCAAGTCGCGGGCCGCGCGGGATGGATCGCAGCGCGAGTGCTCGATGTCACCTGCCCTCGGCGCAGCGTGCCGAACGATCGAACCCTGGCCGGCTTCCTGGGCGATCTCGCCCGCGAGCCGTTCGATGTCCACGCTGGCGCCCGTCCCTACGTTGAAAGCCTCGCCGCATGTGCGGGCCCGCATCGCCAAAATGTTCGCCTCGACGACGTCCTGCACGTACACGAAGTCCCGCGTCTGGCTCCCGTCGCCGAAGATCGTCAGGTCCTCCCCCGCGAGAGCGCTCCGCAGGAACTTCGTGATCACTCCTGAATAGGGGCTCGTCGGGTCCTGGCGCGGGCCGTACACGTTGAAGTACCTCAGGCTGCACGCCTCCATCCCGAAGCTCGCGGCGTATGCCCGTACGTACGCCTCGCCTGCAAGCTTCTGCGCTCCATAGGGCGACACGGGCTCTGGCGCCATCGCCTCGGTCTTCGGGAGCTCGGGAGAGTCGCCGTACACCGCGGCCGACGAGCTGAAAACGAACTTCGCGCCTTCGCGCCGAGACGCTTCGAGCGCCATGAGCGTCCCTCGACAGTTCACTTCGTCCACGAGCAGCGGCTCCTGCACCGAGCGCGGCACGCTGACGATTGCCGCCAGGTGGAAAACGCACTTGGCGCCTCGCGCAGCCTCGCCGATCGCACTGGCGTCGAGGATCGAACCGCGAATTACCCCGACCGCGCCCTCCACCGAGGCGAGGTTTTTCGTCGAGCCCGTCGAGAAGTCGTCCAGGACGGTTACTTCGAGCCCCTCCGCGAGCAGGCGCTCCACGAGATGGCTGCCGATGAATCCGGCGCCGCCCGTCACCAGAACCCTCTTGATGGACATAGGTCGATGGTAGCCCGGCGGCTACTCGCCGATGCTGTGCAGCTCCAAGCCCGCCCTTTCAGCCGCAGCCGGCGGATAAATCCTTCGGCCGTCGAACAGGATCTTCTGCCGCATGACGGAGGCCAGGCGCGCAAGGTCGAGTTGCTTGAACTCGTTCCATTCGGTCACCAGAATAATCGCGTCTGCGTTCTCAGCCACCTCGAACACGTTCGAGGCATACCGCACCTCGGGATAGATCTTCTCCACGTGAGACATCGAGATGGGGTCGTACGCGCTGACGTGGCCGCCGTCCTTGATGATTTGCTCGATGATCACGAGCGATTTCGCATCGCGGATGTCGTCGGTATTGGGCTTGAATGAGAGCCCCATGAGTCCGATCCGCTTTCCGGCAAACCCGCCTAGGCGCGTGCGCAGCCTGTGCACGAAGTGAAGCGTTTGGTCGTCGTTGATGTTAACGACCTCTTTGAGCAGGCGGAAATCGTAGTGCAACTTCTCGGCGGTCTTGATGAGCCCCTGGACGTCTTTCGGGAAGCACGAACCGCCCCAGCCGAGTCCGGCTTGCAGGAAGTCGGCGCCGATTCGCTTGTCGGCGCCCATTCCTTGGGCCACTTCCGAAACTTTGGCGTCGCAAGCTTCGCACAACCTGCTGATGGCGTTGATGTAGGAGATCTTCATTGCGAGGAACGAGTTGCTCGCGTACTTGATGAGCTCAGCCGAGTTCAGGTCCGTGATGAGCGTGGGCCGGTCCAGCGGAGCATACAGCTCCACGAGCTTCGCGGCCGCCTCGGGCTTCTTCGCGCCTATGACGATGCGGTCCGGCTCGAGCGTGTCGCGGATGGCCGAGCCCTCGCGAAGAAACTCAGGATTGCTCACCACGTCGAAAAGGGCGGGATCCACGCCTTGCTCGGCTATGATCTGCCCGACGAGGTCGCCGGCGCCTACGGGCACGGTCGACTTGTTCACAACGACCGTGTAAGCCTTGATCGCCTTCCCAATCTCCCGCGCCACGGCGCGAACCGCGGTCAAATCCGGGGTGCCGTCGTCGGAGGGCGGCGTACCGACGGCGATGAAGACGACTTCGCTCGAGCGGGTTGCCTCTGAGATCGAGTTCGTGAACCGCAGAAAATTCTCCCGGGCGGTGCGTTGCAGCAGCTCCTCTATTCCAGGCTCGTAGATCGTGGGAATGCCCGCCTTGAGCTTCTCGACCTTGGCGAGGTCGTTGTCCACGCACACGACTTCGTTCCCAAGGCTGGCCAGCACCACACCCGTCACGAGGCCAACGTATCCCGTCCCGACGACCGCTACCTTCAATCTGACTCCCTCGAGCGACGAAGTTTATCTGCTTCGGGCCCTGGTTTGATTTTGGCAGGCCGGAGTCCATACGTCAGGACACGGCTCGCATCGCTCCTGAATGGATTGCTATTCTAGCGGCGGCATGCCGATGTCATGTAATGTAAGGTGAAGACCGTTCCCGTGATGTTTGCCCCACTCCTTCTTCTGCTGGCCGCTTGCAGCCGGCCCTCCCCCGAGGTCGCGCCTTTCCCTGTCGCGGCACCGCATCTGCTTGTCGTGGTCAATGCGACTAGCTCGGACAGCGTGCAGCTTGGCAAGTACTACGCCACCAAGCGGCACATCCCCAACTCCTCGATCGTGCTGCTCAGCGCGGACACCGCGGAGGAGACGAGCATGGCGGCGTATCGCTCCGATATCGAGGGCCCGGTCAAAGATGCGCTGAAAGCGCATCCCGGCACGGATTACATCGTGCTGACGAAGGGCGTGCCGATCCGCATCCACGAGGGCGGATACTCGGTGGATGCCTTCCTCGCTTCCATGGAGCTCTCCGCGCCGGTCACTACCGCGCTCGACGACAAGGCGATCGAAGAGCGGCGCAACCCCTACTTCGAAAAGAACCAAACGTTCCACCATGCCGATTTCGGCATGTACCTCGTCACCAGGCTCGATGGCTACACGTACGATGACGCCCGCGCGCTGGTCGATAGGAGCATGGCCGCGAAGCCCGAGAAGACGGGATTCTTCTTCGACGAAGCGGCAAACCGCAATGGCGGCGGGTACCTCGAACTCGAGACTTCCATGGAGCGAGCCGCCGAGATTCTGAAAACCAAGGGGTTCAAAGCCGCCATCGACAAAACTGCGGCGTTCGTCGCTCCCGATTACCCACTCGCAGGCTACGCGGGGTGGGGAAGCAACGACGGAGCGTTCAACCTCGACACGTACCACAAGCTCAAGTTCAAGCCGGGCGCGCTTTGCGAGACCTTCGTCTCGACCAGCGCCCGCACGTTTAACCACACCACGGGCGGCCAAAGCCTGATCGCAGACCTGATCGCCCAAGGCGTGACCGGCGTGAAGGGTTATGTGAGCGAGCCGTACACCTTCGCGCTGGCCCGTCCGGATATCCTTTTCGACCGCTATACGGGTGGTTTCAACCTGGCGGAGAGCTTCTACATGGCATCGCCCGTCATCAAGTGGAAGGATGTCGTAGTGGGGGACCCGCTCTGCTCGCCCTACGCCGGCCACGGGTAAACTGGTCCTCCCGCGCGGACGTAGCTCAACGGATAGAGCATCAGTCTTCGGAACTGAGGGTTGGGGGTTCGAATCCCTTCGTCCGCGCCAATCCCCATTCAATCGGCCTGGTCCGGCGCACTCATGGGTTCTCCAGCCTTTGTATCGAGCCATTGCTCGCACATACTGATTCGATTACACTGACGCCATGCCCGCCAAAGACCTGCCGGAGCTTCTCTCCTCCATCGAGCGCAACCCCGGCATGCCGCTCGATGAGGAATGGGTCGAATCGATTCGAGTGAATCGCAGCGCGGTCGAGCGGCGCGCGGCGACGCTCCCGGGACGCCGAACGGTCAAGAAAGCTTGGCAGGCAGCCTGGCTGCTTCGCGCGATCTCGTGCATGGACCTCACCACGCTTGGCGGCGATGATACGCCCGGCACCGTGCGCCGACTTTGCATGAAGGCCCGCCGACCCGTGCGCGAGGATATTCTGCGCGAGCTGAACGCCGCCGATATCGACCTAACGGTCGGCGCGGTGTGCGTGTACTTCGCCATGGTTTCGACGGCTGTGGCCGCGCTCGAGGGCGCCGGCATTCCGGTCGCAGCCGTGGCCGCGGGCTTCCCGCACGGGCTTAACCCGCTGCCTCAGCGCATCGAGGAAATCCGCGCCGCGGTCGAGGCGGGAGCTTCGGAGATCGATATCGTTATCACCCGGGCCCATGTGCTCAACGGCGAATGGCGCGCCCTGTACGACGAGGTCGCCGCGTTTCGCGAGGCATGCGGAAGCGCGCACTTGAAGACCATCCTAGCCACCGGCGAGCTCGGCACTCTGCAAAATGTCGGCCGCGCAAGCGCGGTCGCCATGATGGCCGGCGCGGATTTCATCAAGACCTCCACCGGCAAGGAGTCGGCGAACGCCACGATCCCATACGGCATCGTCATGACTCGCTCCATCCGCGATTACGCCGAGCGCACCGGACGCAGCGTGGGTTTCAAGCCGGCCGGCGGGATCCGCACCGCCAAGCAAAGCCTGGATTGGCTGATTCTCATGAAGGAGGAGCTGGGAGACGAATGGCTGCGCCCGTCGCTCTTCCGCATTGGCGCGAGCAGCCTTCTGACCGATATCGAGCGCCAGCTCGAGCATTGCGCCACGGGGCGATACTCGGCGGCGCACCGGCACCCGATGGTGTAGGCGCTATTCCTCTTCGGGAACCAGGGCCGGCTCTTGGGCGCCCATCATGCCGTCCTCGTCCGCCATCATCATCGTCGGGCATATCATGCCGGAATCGCTCACCGACTCGCGATCGGGGTTCGTCGCCGCGCACGGTGTACCGAACCTGGGCATCGCGAACTCCAGGTGCGTGTTGCCTCGCGCGAGGATGTGATTCTTGTTTCCGCCGTCCCACGACGTAAAGCTCCGCGCGTTGCAGTAGTGGTTCACCAGCGAGCGGCGGTAGCGATCCTGGGACCGGTTCCTCAGCGACCGGTGCAAAATGTGGCCGCCGAAAAGAGCGATGTCGCCGGGCTCCATAATCGCGGGAGCCTCGACCTTGCCGTAGGTCGCCGCGATCGGCTTGAGCTTGTTCAGCGGGTCTTCGTCGTCGTTGCTGTGCCCGCCCACGTTCTCGACGGCAGGAATATCCGCAAGGCCCGCATCGCCGTATCCGTATCCGTGCGCCGGCGGATAGATCGGCTCGGCGTTACTGCCGGGCGACATCCATAGGCAGCCGTTCTCGGTGTCGGCCCGGTCGAGCGCGATCCACGCTCCGATGAGCGAATCCGGGAATGTCGGGATGTAATACGAATCCTGATGGAAGCCCTGGCCGTTCGAGCCCGGCCCCTTCATGAACAGCATCGTCTGCATCGCGAGAACGTCCGGCCCGATCAGCGCCTGCACGACGTCCAGCACGCGCGGATAAAGCAGATACCGCTCCCAAAGCTCCATTGTGCGATGGCCCATGTGGATGCGGAGCAGCCTGGCCTCGCGCTCGGCGAGCGACATCTCCGGCTTGATCTCGTAACCCTCCACCTGGGTTTCGCCCAATAGGAGGGCCTCGGTATGCGCCAAGAGCTCCGCGACGTGCTCAGGCAAAACCACGCCCCTGGCAATCAGATATCCGTCCCGACGGAACGACCTATATTGGTCTACCGTCACGCGGTACGGCTCGACCTCGAGCCAGGGGTGGGGTTTCGCAGCGATGGCCATGAGCAATCTATTCTACGATTGTCGGCTGCGGCGCGATCAAGCGGAGGATTCCAACTTCGCTTCCTCCTCGCCCAAATACCGGATGATGTCATGCATCTCCGGCTTGGTAATCCAGCCGTTGCGCAGAAAGTCCTCGGCAAGCTCTTTCGGCGTGAGGTCCTGCATCTGCTTTGCCAGAATCGGGGCGCCGGCCTCGACGAGAGTCACCACGACATCGAACTGCCCCAGCGAGGCGGCGTAGTGCAACGGCGTGTCTCCATTGACGCCGTGCTGCGCCATCGGAAACCCGAGCTCCAACATCAGCTTGACTCCTCGCAGGTTGCCTTGCCCCGAAGCGGAGTTCATGGCGAGCGCCTCCTCTCCCGACAGCTTCGAGACCAGTTCGGGATCCTGGGAAAGCATACGCTTCGCGGCCGCCTCATCGCCCATGGCCACGGCATAGATGAACCGTTGAGTCTCCGTCAGGTCATCCACCGCGCCGTGAGCCAGCAGCAGGTCGATCACATCGGTGCGTCCCCGAATCGCTGCCATCTGCATGGCGCTCTGCCCGCTCTTGGTCTTGCCGTTCACGTCCCCTCCGTGGCGCAAGATGAGCTCCTGAAATCGGAGCGGGTTCAACCGGCGAATGGAGTGATGAAGCGTCTGGTCCTCCCAGTGCGACATGGCCGTTGGGTCGCCGCCGCGCTCCAGGCACCATTCCAAGCCGTTGTAGTTGTGCGAATCGCAGAACCGCAGCATGACCGTAGCGCGCGAGTCGCGGCTCAATCGGCTCCAAATCTCCTTGACGGCGGCGATGTCGGTGTGCTCCGGAGCGTGGTACGGCGTTTCGTAGTCGTTCGGGTCGACGCCGGCCGCAATCAGCACGCGGGTGAGCGCGGGGCTGCCCAAAAACCCGGCCGCGCCATAGATCGCCGGCTCGAAGCTCGCCTCATTGCCCGGCTCGCTTAAAAACGATACGTTCGGGTCCGCTCCCGCGTCGATGAGCGCCTTGGCGCAGGCGGCCAGATCTTGCTCGCGCGGACTCCCTCCTCGGCCGTAAAACGAAAAGCAAACGTAGAGGAGCGGCTCCCACTCCCTGGCCCCGATCTTGGCGTTCGCGCGCTCTGGACCTTCTGCCAAAACTCGGCGCACGGCATCGATCTCGCCATACACGCAAGCGCAGGCGAAGTTTTCCTTGGTGATTTGCGGATTCGCTCGCCGCACCGCTTCGGCGTCCCCGGTATCTCGAAGAATGTGGAGGCCAGTCGACGCTACGCACGCCTCCTCGATGAATCGCTCCGCCTCGGATTCGACAGCCTGCAGCTCCAGGGCCCGTTTGAGCTTGGCCCAGCTTGGGTAGCCGTTCTCTTGGGCGATGACGAGCTGAGCGTCTGCCAGCTTCGGCTCGGCGGGTTTCTTCGGGTGTGACGAGAGCCTATGAAGCTCTTTTGAGGACTTCCAGGCGCGAAGAAGGTCTTTCGCTTGATTCTTGAGCTGCTCCAAATTGGAGCGCTCGGAAGGGGCTGAGCTCATATATTCCTCCATGCCGTAGCCCACGGTCCGCAAGCGGGCAGCACAAAGGATTTGTGTTTCAGACTGTACAAGCGAGGGGCTCAGCCCTTTCCGCGGACCTGGACGCGCTCGCGAGCGCGCTGTCCGCATTCTAACCGAAATTCCTGTTCAGTCGCCCAGGAACTTGAACGAGCCCGAGAACTTCGCCAGCATTGGAGAATCGGCCTGATCCGCCTTGCTCACGGTCGCAACCTGGATCAGCGTTCCATTGCGAAGCACGAGAGTATCGCGAACAACGAACCCGTTCGGGGCCTGGAGAAGCACTGTTCGACCGGGCGATCCGTGGAGGCTGAAGGACTGCTGACTCAGCACCGTGCCCTTCTTCATGATGCCCTTGAGAGCGCCGGCGAACAGCTGATCCTCGCGCCCTTTGGTGGAATAAGGCATTTTGAGCGAGCACGAGATGAAAGCCAGTCCGTTCTGCTCGAGTTGCCACCCCTTCAGAGTGAGCTGGGCGCCTGAGGTTTGTATCGGCACGGACAGATCCTGCGGCTGCCCGGGATAGCTGACGGAATAGCCGGCCCCCTTATCGGCAACCACGCGCCAGCCGGCGTCCGATTGCCCAAAAGCGGTGGCCTGAACGGCAACGAACACGGTGATCAGAGCGAGCGTTTTCATGTCGATCTACTTCCTTCAAGTCAAGATTTCGGAATAAATCGCGACCGCCGACACTGAGAACCTTGCCGGAGCGCTAGCCCTTCTCCCTGCGTTGGATTAGAATCGGCTGGAATGTTCCTATTGCAAGTCCCGCCGAGCCCGCTTATCGGCTTCACCAGCCCCCACGCTTCCGAAGAGCGAGAGAGCGAAGCCAAATACCTCGAAGCGCTCGACAAGGCAGATTTTCCGGCATGGCTCAAACGTCTGTCGGCAAAACCGCACCACCTCGGGTCCGACTATGGGCTGCGAAACGCAGAGTTCATGCGCTCGCTATTCGCGAGCTGGGGGTACGACGCGCAGATCGAACGATTCCAGGTTTTGTTTCCCGAGCCGCGAGAGCGCCTGCTGACGATGGGCCGCTTCAAAGCCAGACTAACCGAGCCGCGGCTCAAAGAGGATTCGACTTCTCGGGCGTCGGGCGGGCTGCCGCCCTACAACGCGTATTCATGCGACGGCGATGTGACCGCGCCGATCGTGTACGTGAACTACGGGATGCCCGAGGATTACGACAAGCTCGACCGCCTCGGGATCAGTGTGAAGGGGAAGATAGTGCTCACCCGATATGGAGGCGGTTGGCGCGGGCTCAAACCCAAGCTCGCCGGCGAGCACGGCGCCATCGGCTGCCTCATCTATTCCGACCCTCGCGACGACGGCTACTACCAGGGGGACGTGTATCCGCTCGGCGCGTACCGAAACCAAAATGGCGTCCAGCGCGGATCGGTCGCGGACATGCCGATTTACCCCGGCGACCCGCTGACCCCAGGAATAGGCGCGACTCCGGACGCAAAGCGCCTCGAGCTAAAGGATGTGGCCACGATCACCAAGATTCCATGCCTGCCGATCTCCTATGCCGACGCGCGCCCGCTGCTCCAAAACCTCCGAGGTCCGGTTGCCCCCGATGGATGGCGAGGAGCGCTTCCGCTGACGTACCACATCGGGCCCAGCGTTGAGGATGCCCACCTCGAGCTTCGATTCAATTGGAACCGGGTCGAGGCTCGCGACGTGGTCGCCAAAATGCCCGGCTCTGAGAGGCCCGACGAATGGGTGATTCGCGGTAACCATCACGACGCGTGGGTGATGGGAGCGCAGGATCCGCTCAGCGGAGCAGTCACGGTCTTGGAGCAAGCGAAGGCCACAGCGGACCTTGCGAAAACCGGCTGGCGGCCAAAGCGTACGCTGGTGTTTTGCCTCTGGGATGGCGAGGAGCCCGGCTTGATCGGCTCGACCGAATGGGTCGAAACCCATGAAAAGGAGCTCAACGACAAGGCCGTCGCGTATGTCAACAGCGATACGAACGGTCGGGGCTACCTTGGCATGGAAGGTTCCTACGAGCTTCAGCCGCTGATCAACGGAGTCGCCCGCGATGTCAAGGACCCTGAGAAGGGTATTTCGGTGTTCGACCGAGCCCGGGACAGGCAACTGGCAGGCGCAGCGCCTTCAGCCCGGCCGGCGATCCGAGCTAAGCAGGATATCAAGATCGGCGCTCTGGGATCTGGGTCCGATTACTCGCCGTTCATCGAGCACGATGGCATTTCCGCACTCGATCTGGGGTTCGGCGGCGAAGACGGAGGTGGAATCTACCACTCCACGTACGACTCTTTCGATTGGTACTCGCGATTCGGCGACCCGGGCTGGAATTACGAACTGGCGCTTTCGCAAGTGGCCGGGCTCGCGACGCTGAGGCTCGCGGACGCGGACGTCGTCCCTTATCGCTTCGCGCCGTTGGCATCCGAAATCGGCGGCTACGTGAAGGAGCTGGTGAAGCTCACCGACCAGATGCGTGCCGACACCGAGGAGAACAACAAGACGATCGATTCCGGCGAGTTCGCGGCCGCGCTGGACCCGAGGCTCACCGAGACGCCGCCCGTGAAGAAGGATATGCCGCCGTTCTTGGGGTTCTCGCCGCTTCAAAACGCGGCGGCCAAGCTTCAGACGAGTTGCGACGCGTACGACCGGGCGCATCCTGTCGATGCCCCTGGCTCGGCGGAATTGGACCGCGCCCTTATTGGCGCGACCAGGGCCATGCTCGGCGCCGGATTGCCGAAGCGCCCCTGGTATCGGCACGAGATCTATGCTCCCGGCCTTTATACGGGCTATGGCGCAAAGACCCTGCCCGGAGTGCGCGAGGCGATCGAGGGCCGAGATTGGAAGCTGGCCGGCGACCGGATCGTGATCCTGGCCGCCACTCTCGACAAGCTCAGCGAAGCTGTCGATCGGGCTGCGGCCCTGAAATGATCTTTGGAGCTATGCGGATTGCGACGATGGTGCGGGGCCGAGCTACGCCGTCCAGGCGAACGGCTCGGCGTCGGTTAGCACACGCCCGGAATGGCGCTTCGCTTCTAGCAGATACTCCGGCAGCGTGAACGCCGCGGCGTGGAACCGCGGAGTGTAGTAGCGGTTGCTCACACCCCGCTGGGCGAATCGCCGAGCGATTTCCTCCTCGGTCAATGCCAACGGATCGTGCCTCTTGCTGGCCAGAACGAACCCCCAAGGCTGGAAAAAGGTGGACACGATGCCGTAGTAGCCCGCCACATGCGGAAACACGTCCATGCTTTCCAGTGTCTCAATGCACGAGACCATGCACTCGGGGTAATTCTCGTTCGCCGATCCTGCCTGCATGGCGAAAACGCCTTCGTCCGACATCGCGTCCGCCGCGATCTGAAAATACTCGCGCGTGAACAAGAACTGCGCCGGTCCGTCCTCGTGCGGGTTCGGCAGGTCGCTGAGAACCACGTCGAAGCCCGCGCCCTTTTTGTCGGCGAGCCACTGCCGCGCGTCGGTATGCAGCAGCGTTGTGCGAGCATCAAAGAAGGCGCCCTGATGCCACTCGGGCATGTGCTGCTTGACCATGTCGACAAGCTCCTTGTCGATATCCACCATGGTGGCCTTCTCAACCGTGTTATGCTTTAGCGCTTCGCGCAAGGTTGCGCCTTCGCCGCCGCCGCAAACCACCACATTGCGCGGGTTTGGGTGCAGCGTCATGGCCGGCTGGCTCATACACTCGTGAAACACATACTCATCCAGGATCGAGGTCTGGATGTTGTAGTCGAGAAATAGCGACTTGCCGAAACGCGGAACCTCGCAAATCTGATAGGTCTGATACCGCGTACGGCCCTCGAGGATCATCTTCTCGACGCGGTATTGCCAAACCGCCGCGGAGGTATGAGTCTCCGCGATATACATGCCGGTGGCGTCGTTCACCGGTGATTACCTGCCGACTTCCGACTGCAGGCCACGCCTCACGATCAGGAACTTGATGCGCTGGGGTTGGAAGCGCTCGCGGAGGACGTCCACGGCGCGGTGGACCAGCACGGTCCCACCGCAGTAGAACAGGTCTACAGCCGCATACCGGTGCTCGGGCCACGTGTGAATGGTGTAATGCGACTCTTGGATGATCACCGCGCCGGAAACGCCGTACGGCTTGAACTCATGGAACGACTGCTCCACCACCGTGGCCTTGCTCTCGCGAGCGGCCTCGCGCATGGCGTCGCCCACGTAGCGCTCGGCCTCCAGATGCTCGCTGGAGCACCCGTAAAGCTCGATGAGCAGATGCGAGCCTAGCGACAAGTCCTCGCCGGGGTCGGGCGGCAAGCCCACAGTGTCGCGATCCAGCCACTCCGAGAACGCTTCCACGTCGTCGCAGTGGATCAGAGTCCAGCCGTCCGAGTGCTCGGTCTTCGGCGGAGCCGCTGGTGCGGCATGGAACCGCTCACGGCCGATCAGCCGACGTAGCCAACCGGTCTTCAGACTCCACAGGGGAGCAGCGATGGAGCTGAACAGCAGCCAGCTAACAGGGATGAAGGTGCTTGCCAATCACGTGGACCTCGTTATTCAAACCGTGCGCAGACACAAGATAGCTCTTGCGCGAGAAACCCGACGAAATGAAGTAGCGCCGTGCAGTTCCGAGAAAGGGACTCTCTATCGCTATCCGCGCGAGAGGAAGCTTCTTCGAGCGGATCAGGCCGCACCCGTCGAAACCCCTTTTAACCTGCTTCACTTCGCTACAACGACCAGGATCTCTCCTAAGGTAGAGAACCTACCGTAGCCGCCCCACGGTCGCCCGTGACGCAGCAAAAGCATACCCGCGCAGTAGGACTGTGTCAACACTCTGGGCGACAGGCCCTGCCTCGGACGCGCGCAGCGCCGAGGCCGCGAGTAGGGAAAATGTGGTGCGCCGGAATGGCACATCAGGTTCGTAGATTCAAGATAGCCCCGGAATCTTGGCGTTTCGCGGAGTTCCGAGGGAGTTTCCAGGAAATCTGATCCACAGTTTGATCCACGGGGGGAGCCACAACGAGCTGCAGTCTCAACGGTCGGACGTCCGGCTCAACAGGTCACGCAAAGGTTGAACTGGTCAAGCTTCCCGCCTTAGCAATCGGAGCCCCTCAATTTTAAGGCGGCGTCCAGTCGATCCTTCCATCTGAAAACACTCGACCGAGGAACACGAGGCCATCGTAGATGAAGGTGTGGACTGCCACCACAATGTTGGACACACATCCTCTTGAATAGGAGGATTCACAATCGTGTCCGTGATGAGACGAACGTTTACGCGCGAGTTCAAGCTCGAAGTTTGTCAGAAGGTGAAGCTTGGTCAGCAGTCGAAATCGGCTGCTTGCCGGGAGCATTCGTTATCGCCGAGTCTTCTGGACCGGTGGCTGACCCAATACGAGGCCAAAGGTCAGGGCACCTTTGCCGATAGCGGTCCGGTGGATTCGGACCGTCGGATCAAAGAGCTCGAAGCCTCACTCGGTCGCTCGCATCTTGAGAACGAGTTCTTGAGGGACGCGTTGGGAAAGCTCGGAATCCCGGTGAAAAGGCAGCCGTGATCCGGGAGCTTCGGCCCAAATATCCAAAGTTGCCGGTTCTGCGAATGTGCCAGCTTCTGGGAGTCAACCGCTCTTTGGTGTATCGCAAACCCAGCGATCGGCCTGAGCGAGCTCGTTTCTACCGTGAACTGACGTTTGAGATCGCGAGTGTTCTTGGCGTCCATCCGGGTTACGGCTGCCGGCGGGTTCGTCGGCAACTCGCCAAGCAGGGCGTGGACTGCGGGTTCAAATCGGTGTCTCGCGCAATGAAAGAAGCCGGTCTTCAAAGAAAGCGTAAGCGGCCGAGTCCGAAGACCAGCGACGGAAAGGGACGCGGAAACTACCCGAACCTGCTCAAGGAGGGCGCGGTCATCGACCGTCCCGGCAGCGTTTGGGTTGCCGATATCACCTACATCGGTCTTCCGGGAGGCTTCGCCTATCTGGCCTGCATCCTGGACGTCTACCTGCGCAAGATCGTCGGCCGGGCAATGAGCATGAGGATCGACGGCAAACTCACACTCGCGGCCCTTAAAGACGCCCTGGCCAGGATGACACCCGGTCCAGGCTGGATCCACCACTCCGACCGCGGCTCCCAATATCTCTCGGAGGATTACGTGAAGCTCATGCTTGCAGCCGGCGGGAGGATCAGCTGCTCAGACAAAGCCTCGCCAGAAGACAACGCCTTCATGGAGAGCTTCTTCAAAACGCTCAAGGCCGAGGAGGTCTGGCTTGAAGAGTACGAAAGCGTCCGCCAAGCAGACCAGTCCATAAACAGATTCATTGGTTACTACAACGCCGACCGGATGCACTCGTCATTGAACTACCTGAGCCCCGAAGAATTCGAGCGAGGGCTCAAGGAAAACGACCAACCTTGATGTGTGTCCAACTTAAGGGTTGCACTCCAGTGCCGCCGCTTTTGGTCCGGTCAACACTCTGACGTTCCTCTCCCATCTGGGACTCCGGTTCAAGGACAGCACGTATCCCGGAAAGCGGCAACCGCTCCGGTTCAGCGATCTAAATGTCGTTGGGGTGCAACCGAAGAGCGGTCGGAACGCCTTGTCGAAGGCTTGCGACGACCTGTATCCTGCTTCCTGGGCGATCTCGTTTATGCCCACACTCTCGGCAGCGAGCCGACCAGCGGCGCGTTCAAGTCGCAAACGGATGCAGAAGCTGCCCAGGGGCTCACCAAGTTCTTGAATGCAAAACCGGCGCATCTGAACGGCGGAATATCCGAACCCGGCAGCAATCTCCGCCGATGCTCTGCCAGAGACACTCAAGTTCCTGGCGAGGATTTCCTCCAAGAGTCGCGACAAATCCGGCCTGACTCGCTTCGGCTTGACGCCCACATAGCTGAAATCAGCTGCAGAGGTGTCCATTTTGATCAATATTAGCTCCGATCTCTTGAATATCCCAAATCCGGGGTTTCGATAACTGTGTGAAGACGCTTGGCAAAACGGCGACGCGAGCTGTGATTCGGCTCGATGGTCCTGAAATGGCAATGGAGAAAGCCTGCCACGACGAGCGAGCGAACTGGCTCGCCATGCGGACGGGTCTTCCGACCATCGGCTCCAAACTGGTCAACCGGTACGGGATCGAATGGGTCGTTCAAAACCACGCGACCGTTCCGACCGCAGACTCGCTTCAGCGATGGAGAAGTGGAGACATCCAGCCGGACAGCGACCTGTATCCCGTCGTGGCTCCTCAGAACTTCTCGCCTAAGCTCATGGAGTTCTTCCACGCCATCGACCGCTGCACCACCAAAACCTTCGCGATGCTCGATACGATGCCGGGACGAAGGAAAGACGGTCACGTTCCCGGTGGCAACAGCATCGACACGATATGCCATCCGGTAACCAATCTGCTCTTCCTCGACGCGGCGCGCGTCCACGAAACCGTGATCGCTCACGAGTTCGGTCATGCCTGGGTTCAGTACGTCGATGAGTGCGAAGACTTCCGCACTCTGGAAGACGCCAGCGATCCTCAGAAACTAAAAATGGTGAATTTCGTTCAGTCGTTCGTGCTCGATCTTAAGGTGAACGATCTCATCCGCAGGAAGGGATTTGACATGGAGGTCATTGAGAGCGACCAGAAGGCGTCCTTAGACCAACTGGCGACAGCTTTGCAGAAAGGCTACCGACCAGATAATCCACGCGAGCAGGTTTTTATGGCGCTGCTCGTCTCCGACCAGATGCTCCAGCGCGACTCCGGACGCCAGTCGGATCTCGCTTGCTTCGATACTTCGCTAGAGTCGGTCCGCCAGTTTCTCGCTCCCGTCTCAGACCTTTCGGAGCAACTGGCCGAGGCCGTGAGAAAGCACGGGTTTGAATCGCGCTCATCGATCATCGCCTCTATCGACGAATGTCTGGTCTCCGCATTTCAGCACT
Organism: Fimbriimonadaceae bacterium; assembly: GCA_025934835.1. Taxonomy (GTDB): domain Bacteria; phylum Armatimonadota; class Fimbriimonadia; order Fimbriimonadales; family Fimbriimonadaceae; genus Fimbriimonas. Next base: position 20,568 of record JAICWL010000020.1, on the reverse strand, counting down.
GCGAAGAAAGGCTGGATCTTGATTGCGAGCTTGTGACCGTCAATCCCGTAGAGCCCGACATCGACAAATTCCCCAACTGGATTCCGATCCTTCCGCCAAAGCTTAAGTGCGGAGTCGGCAGGCACATGGCGAGGAACGACATCCCATGGGAATGGGCGCACTCGACGGGTCCGACTCTCACCGAGCGTACGAGGGTCGCATTCACGTCGCCCGAGGGTGCAAGAAGCGAAGTGATCGTTCCTCACCGGATCGGGCCACCAACTCCATATATCGGAATGGATGAGACGATGGCAGAGATATTGGAGATGAAGAGACAGAACGCGGCTAGAGCCGCCGGTAAACCCGAAGTTCCGTTCACCAAGTTCGGCAGCGTGCGGCAAGTAATTGACGACATCGAAGCGAATCTGCATCCCAAACCGCAGCCTAACCCTAATCCACATCCTTTTTGGCCCAAGCCTGGCCGTCCCTATATGGCTGGTCTTGGACGATTTCTCACTGCGGCAAGACTTGCCGAGCAGATGGCAGGAGAACACCCATATGGTTATGCGCTGAACAACCCTGTTACTTACACAGATCCTTCTGGCCTACAGGTCTCCACTTATCCGCCGTACCCCCTTATACGGGCGGTGGCCCTTGGTGGCCCCGTCAATATTGGCCAACCTGGCCGCCAAAGCTTCCAACTCTGCCGGGATTCCCGTCACTATCCCCCATCAGCGTTCCCCCAGTGTACGGGAATTATTGCGGCCCACAAAGTGGCAAATACGCCTATCCACCAACGGACAAGTGCAGGCCGAAGCCACATGACCCGCTTGATGCTTGATGTCAAGCACATGACGATTGTTTTGGGAGATGTGGATGCACGGTGATAAGCCAAAGGAGCAACTGTTGCCGCAAATGCAATGCCACGCTGTGCGCCTGCGCGGCTAGCGTTCACTGCGGCTGGAATGTCCTATGCGGGACAATGCAAAGAATCGTCCTGGACTACTCATGTATTGCAGGAATAGGGGCTAAGCCGGGTTAGCGGCGGCAATGGGAGTCCGAATCATGGTGCTTTGTCTTGCAGTCATAGGGTTTGTGCTCATCAGTTTAGGCTCGTTGTTGGTGATTGTCGCACCTGGGGACGGGCAAACGGGGATGTTCGCGATACCACTATGGTTCGTCGGTGGGCTTCTCGGCGTTGCGGCAATTATCTTCAGTTTAGGGCGTTCAGGGACGGGACGCGAGCGGACCTGGGTTCTCGTGTCCGCGCTTCTTTCACTTGCCAGCGTTGCGTGGGCAGTTACGGCCGCGATGCAGTACAGCCAACAACACCACTCTCAGCCACGTGAGAATGGCCGAGATACATGACTGAGCGGCCCGCAATCCACGTGAGATTCGATTAGCTTTACTTGCTCCGTGACCGGTACTTTCGAGCGGTGTGCCGTAGTAGCACTGGCAAGTGCCAAAGTCCCGAAAAGCCATTAAAGCACCTCTCCAGGCATTCTGGTAAACACATCACCAGAACTCATGAGTCCTTCCCAAAAGGAAAAAGTCAGGGCCGCCCCCATTAATAGCGTAGAGCCTGCTGAGACTTTTCCCAGGAGAAATTGATCCACAAGTGAGTCAAAGTCGATTGATTTGAATCTGAAAGCAGTGGTGCGCCGGAAAGGACTCAAACCTTCACGCCTTGTGAGCACATGCACCTCAAGCATGCTTGTCTACCAATTCCAACACCGGCGCGCTAGACCTAGATTGTACCAGCGGACTCGCAGCTTTCAAGGGACTGGTTCCGATTGCGCCGGTTCGGTTATGCTGGCCCTATGCGCGTGTACATCTCGGCGGACATCGAGGGCATTACAGGCCTCGTGTCGTGGTCTCAGTGCGGCAGGCCGGACGGCCAGCACTACGATTTCGGGTTCGCCCGCCGCATGATGGCGCACGATGTCAACGCCGCCATAAGAGGGGCCCGCGCCGCAGGAGCCACCGAGGTGGTAGTCAAAGACTCGCACGGCAACAGCAAGAACCTTCTTATCGAGGATCTCGAGCCCGGAACACAACTGATTAGCGGCCATGGAAGCGGCATCGACGGCATGATGCAGGGCATCGACGACAGCTTCGACTGCGCCATGCTGATCGGCTATCATGCCATGGCCGGCACCACCGCCGGCATCATGGAGCACACGATCACGGGAGGCGTACATCGCATGAGCGTCAACGGACGCCCTTGCGGGGAAATGGGCCTCAGCGCTGGCGTAGCCGGCCGATTCGGGGTTCCGCTCGTCATGGTTTCGTCCGACGACAAGGGTTGCGCCGAAGCCAAGGACCTCGTCGACGGAGTCTCCACGGCGGTCACCAAGTTCGGCTTTGGCAGGTACATGGGTCGCTTGCTGCATCCCAGCGATACCGGCCCGGCCATCGAGGAGGCGGCGCGCCGCGCGATAGGCAACCGGACGTTCGTCAACCCCTTCGTATGGGACGAGCCCACGACCATCCACGTCGAATTCAACCGATCGGAAGAAGCGGACATGTGCGCCAAGCTCATCACGGCTCGACGGGCCGACGCTTACACGATCGAGGGCAAGTACGACTCATTCCTAGAGGCGCACCGGGTGATCTGGAACCTCATGGCGCTTTCCGGGCAAGGAATCGCCGCGCAGAACTAAGCCCCCAGTAGCAGGACGCGCGCGGCCACTGCCAGCTTTTCGGTTCTGGTGGTGCGTGCTCTGCCGGCGTACACTTCGCACCCCGAGGCCTCGATTCGGTCCAGAATCCGCGAATACAGGACGGCCGCTAGCAGCACGGGCCGCCGCGCGAAGCCCGGAAGCAGCGGTATTCCCGCGCGGGCTTCGTCATACAGTCGGCGCGCCCTTGCGATTTCGAACTCGACGAGCCTACGCGTTTCGGGCGTCGCCACGCCCGAGAGCACTTGCCATTCACTCACGCCGAATGCGTCGAGATCCTCTCTGGGAAGGTAGATCCGACCCCGCGCCGCATCCTCGGCCACGTCGCGCAGGAAATTTGTGAGCTGCATGGCCCGCCCGAGAGCCATCGCCGCCGATTTGGCGGATTCCGTTTCCGGCGCGCCAAGCAGCTCGCACATCATTAGCCCTACCGCCGCCGCACTGCCACGCATGTAAAGCTCCAGGTCGTCGTACGTCGCGTACCTTCCAACCGTCAGGTCTTGACGCATCGCCTCGATGAACCGCAGGGGCTCCTCGGGCGTCAGCCCAGCCTCTCGCGCCACGTCGCAGAACGCTCGCAACGCCGGGTGCCTCGGGCGAATGTCGCCCAAACCGGCCAGCAGTTCCGAGCGCCAGTTGTCCAAGTGCGATATGCGATCGGCCAGGGTCAGGTCGCCAGGATTGTCGACCCATTCGTCCGGCACTCTCACGAAGCCGTATAAGGCGTCTACTCGCCTGCGCACTGCGGGAGGAAATCCCAGCGACGCGAGATAGTAGGTCGTGCCGTAGGCCCGATGAAGCCGCCTGCATTCGGCGAAATCACTCTCCGTAGCCCAGCGGTAGTTCATCGGCGCCTGTTCCTACGATTCGTGAGCGCGGGTATCCGCCTCATGTCCATACGCTCGTTCACGTCGCGCGCACCCACGGCGAGCACTTCGAACTCGTGCCCGCCGGTTCGGAGTTCGCACTCTATGCGCTCCAATTCGTGCCGCACCGAAGCCCTCGCTTCTTCGGCCAGGCATTCTCCACCGCGCAGACGCTCGCCGACCGAAACGTAAGCCTCGGGTCGCTCATGGATCCCCATCTCGTAGCGAATCCCCACCGGGACGATCGCGGCGTTCGGAACGAGGGCCGCCACCTTTGCGAGCGCGGGCAAGAACGGCATCAATTCTGGCGCGCGATGCAGCTCCCCCTCGGGAAACATCACCAAGCATGCATGGCCTTGCCGAAGCCCGCGGATCGAATGCCGGATCGACCCCGCACGGCGATTCGCGTCCCCATCCGGGAAGGGAAGCCCGCCCACCAGTCGAAACAGGGGAAAGGCATCGAACTCCCGGATCCACAGCTCAGCGGGAAGCCCTAGACGGGCGGCGAGAAGGTGCATCAGGTACCCGTCATGCCAGCCATGGTGGTTCGCCACCAAGATGCAAGGCGCGGCGACCCCTCCCGCGCAGGACAGCAGCCGGACGGAACGGAAACGCCTTCGCACCGAGGATCGGATCATCCGGTCCACCAGGGCTGCCCCAACTCCGGCGCCGCGTCTCGCCACAATTTGAGTTTGGCGCATCCCGCGCCGGCTAGGCTCCCTGTTCGGCAATCAAGCGTTGAACGGCAAGCTCCGCAGAAATCAGAACCATCGGGAGCCCGTTGCCGGGAACCGTGCTGGCGCCGACGAAATACAGCTTGGGGTCGGTTTTGCAGCGGTTTGCCGGGCGGAAGTAAGCGCTTTGAGTCAAATGATGGCTCAGGCCGAACGCCGCTCCCTTCTCGAGGTTCAGGTCGTGCTTCCAGTCGTTGGGAGTCGTCACTCCTACCGCCTCGCACCGCGAGGGCTCGAAGCCTGTTTCGGCCGCGAGCCTTTCGAACACGCGGTCGCGCAGCGTTTGCTCGTCGGCGCTGCCGAACGGCCGCTCGAGGTTCGGACAGGGAATTAGGATCATCAAGTTTTCGCATCCTGGCGCGGCCCTTCCAGGTTCGGTGCGGCATGACACGGCAGCATAAAACGACGGGTCGTCGGGAATCTCGAGCAACGAAAACACCTGACGAAGGTTGTGCTCGAAATCCTTCCCGAAGAACACGTTGTGATGAAGCAGCTTGGGCAGCGACCCGCGATAGGCGATGTGGAGCACGAGAGCCGAGCACGACATCTTCGCTCGCCGTGGCTTTGCGGTGTGAAGAAGCTCCCGCTCGGCATAGGAGAGATCGGCGTTGCAGATTACTGCATCCGCGTGATGAGTTTCGCCGTTCGCGAGCGTCACCGACCCGCCCGAAATCGCCGTCGCGGGACAGTCGAGTCGCAAATCCACTCCACGATCCGCCCCGAGCCGCTCGAGCGAGCGCGTGATGGCCGGCAGACCTCCGATCGGGTACCAAATCCCTTCGCCGAGCTCCATGTACGCGAGCACCGAATAAACCCAGGGGGATTCGAACGGCGACAGCCCCAGATACATCGTCTGGAACGAAAAGAGCATTCGCAGCTTTGGGTCGTCGAAGTATCTGGCCACTCGCTTGGCGAGATTTCCAAGCAGGCCGTGCCGGGCGACGAGCGCGAGTTGCCGGGGCCCGAAGAAATCGAGCGGCGAATCGTAATTGCGCTCCACGAAATTCGGAATGGCGTCCCGGTACAGTGCGCCGACGTCCGACAGAAACGCCTCGTAACTATTCGGGGCGCGCGTGCCGAAGACGTCTGTCAACCGAGAAGCCATCGTTCCCCGATCGGATGAGGCGTCGAAGGTCGTCTTGTCAGAGAAGAAAACTCGGTAGCAGGGCTCGCACTTGCGCAGATCCAAGTGGTCGTCGAAGCACTCGCCAAGGTCGGAGTACAGCCTTCGGAACGGCTCGATCATCATCAGCAGCGTCGGCCCGCCGTCGAAGCTGCAGCCGCCTAACCGCACCTCTTTGTTCCTGCCGCCCGCCTCAGAGCCCTTTTCGAACACGGTAACCGAATGGCCCCTGTGCGCCAGCCTCGCGGCGGCAGAAAGCCCGCCGACGCCCGCGCCGACTACGATGAATCTGCCTGCCACATTTACACTCTACGTTCGGCCGATGGCACTCAGGCCCGCCACAAGCCCCATGTAGCCGACGAGAACCGCGATCGAGGCGGCCCTCGCCTGCCTGCCTCGAGCGCCGAACGCCCAAAGAATCGCTCCCCCTGCAAGCGCCGTCGCAAACCAGCCGATGGCGTTCGAGATCGGCACTCCGCCCGGCAGCGGTCCGTGATCCGGCCAACGCCAGTACGAAAGATTGCCCGTCATGGTGGGCTCCATCAGCACGTCGATGGCGGTCGCGGTCAGCGCGCCCGATACCACCGCGCGCCAGAACCCGAGGCCTGCGAAGAACATGTACGACGCCCCGACGACGAGCGCCCAGGCGAAGGGGACCGACAATGGGAAGTTGACTCCCGAAGCGATCTCGATGACCGGCTGCCAGCGCGAAGTGTATTCGTATCGGCCGAACGGGAATCCGGTGGTCACACCGACGATCTCGACCGCCACCCCAAGAGCCACCAGTGCGCCGATCGCCACCAGAGTGTTCCGCCGGCCAGTCCTGTACCAGGGCTCGAAAACCGCCGCAATTCCGCTCGCCAGAATCAGAATCGGGGTTATCTCGCGCACGTGGGGCGGCGCGCTGCCGGTCCGCGCTGCGAGGAACGAGCCGACGAGCGATCCGGCCACGAGCAGCAGGAAAATAACGGGCCACCGACTGATCTGAGACAGGAACCTCATGCCGGCACTGGCTCGACGACATGATTGGGAAGGAACTGCGTCGCGACGAGCGAAATCGCGGCGATACCGACTCCAACCCAAAACGGCGTCTGGTAGTTGCCCGTGCTCTTCCAGAGCAGCGCTCCAAAGTACGGCACGGTGACGGCCGCGATGTGGTTCATCGTGACGCCCATCGCGAGTGAAGGCGTAAGCTCGCTCGGCCGCACGATGCGGTGCAGGTAGGTGTTGAATCCCACGCCGAACGAGAACAGAATGTTGTCGATTAAATACAAGGCGTACAGCGTGCCGATGCTCCTGTAGCTGGCGTAGCCTATGAAGACGAGGATCAGCCCGCACGCGTAGATCGTCAGCGGCTTGCGCTCACCGATCCGGTCGACGAGCTTTCCCATTTGAGGCGCGGTCACGGCGATCAAAATCGAGTTGATGAACTGCAGCAACAGCATGGGCCCAACGGGCGCCTTGTATACGAGGATCAGCGCGAACGTCGCGAAGATCGAAAAGATCTGGCGACGACACCCTTCCAGGAAGATCAGCAGGTAGTACAGCCCGTACTCCTTGCGGAGCACGATAGGCTGCCTTGCTCCCCCCGCCGCGTGGTGCGAGAGCATGCTGCAGAGGCCCGCCGAGATCAAGATCGTGAAGCCGGCTACCCCGAAGAACAGGTTGTATGGCGGCGGCCCGGGCCAAGCTCTGCGGAGCGCATAGGCAAAGCCAAGACCTGCGATCGTCGCAATCGCGCCCACCGCGCTCATGCGGCCCAAGTGCCTGCCTCCTTCCGATCCTTTGGCGAGAGTCAGCGTAATGGCGTTTTGCATGGTCGACCACAGGTGAAAGCCAATCGACCAGAACACGGTGATGCCGACGAGTCCTCCGAAGGAGCCCATGAACCCCGTCATTGCGATGCCGACCGCACCGAGCGCGAGACCCAGCGCGGCGATCCGAGACTCGGCGAAAGCGACCAGTGTCCCGGCTGTTACCGCCGCCAGCAAACCGGGGATTTCGCGCAGGGACTCGAGCATGCCGAGGCCAACCTCGTCCGCGCGCATCACATCGCGCAGGAAGTTTTGGAACACGCCGCTGTACACGGCGAATCCGAACGAAAACAGAAACGTGAGCGCGATGAAGATGCGCCAATCCCGGCGGAGCAGAGCCTCTTCCTGAGGGCTGAGCAGCGGGCCAGACATCTGGCAGAGGCTACCAGCTAGGGGACGTCGAGCTTTTCGAGGTCGTCCACTCGCACTACCAGCACGGTCGTATTATCGCTTCCCCCGCCCAGCAGCGCCTGTCCGACGAGCTTCCATGCGACCTCGGACGGCGGATTCGACCGCATGATCTCGTCGATCTGCTCGTCGGCTACGTGGTTCATAACGCCGTCCGAGCACAGCACGAAAAGATCTCCTGCGTGCAGGTCGTGCATTTCGATATCCGCGGTGACGTCCCCCTCGGTGCCGATCGCCCGCGTGAGCACATGCTTGTACGGGTGGGTTTCCGCCTCGTTCGCGGTAATCATTCCCGCTCGAACGGCCTCGTCGACCCAGGTATGGTCGTGGGTCATCATCAGCATCTCGCCCGAGCGCATTCGGTATATCCTGCTGTCGCCCACCTGCACGGTGTAAGCGGCGTCTTGCACCAATATGAGCGCGCTCAGGGTCGTGCCCATCCCTTTCCGTGCCGGCACCGCGCGGCCCACATCGTTTACGAAGCGGTTCGCTGCCGCTACCGCGGCCGCCATCGCCTGGGCGGGCTCGGAGGCCGGATGGTGAAGGTACACGTCGATGAACGTCTTGCACGCGAGCTCGCTCGCGATTTGGCCGGCGGCGTGTCCGCCCATGCCGTCGCATACGAGGAAAACCTCGCCTCTGGAAGCCAGCAGCGAGTCCTCCTCGGGAATGAAGAACTCGAACTTGTCCTCGTTATTCTCCCGCACTCTCCCAAGGTCGGTTTTGGCGGCGACGGTGACGTGGGGCCGGACCCGAAGCGCCGCGGCCGGCGCAAGCTGCTCCGTGCTGTATTCCGCCGTGATTTCGTCCATCTTCGGGTTTGACGGGTTTGCCTTTCGCCTTTGGTTCTATTTTCCCCAACGAGTCGGCGAACTGGCCGCAGAGAAAGTATTTTTCGGACAACTTGCGACCTCTTCTTGCCTTCGCCTCTTCTAGCCTTCCACCTCTCCGTGCCCTCCGTTTCTCCGTGTTCTCAGTGTGAAACAACTGTCTCGGCTCCCACACAAAGTACACGGAGCATGCTAAGCGCGCGGAATTGACGCAAGCAGCCCTGCACCTCTCTGTGCCCTCCGTTTCCCAGTGCTCTCCGTGTGAAAATCCGCCCCCGATCCAATCAGCGTAAGCAAAGGGAGCTGGGAGAAATTGCCGGCAGCCTATCTGCTCGGAATCCGAACTTTCGGCCCCGGCCAGAGCACGAAACTCACGCCAGGATTCCTTCGGGGAACCAAAGCGAGAGCTCTCGGAAGGCGGCCCCGGGGTCGCTGCTGCTGTGCGTGAGGTTGTCATCGATCGTAAGCGCGAAGTCCCCTCGAATCGTGCCCGGCGCGGCCTCGAGTGGGTTCGTCGCGCCCATCATGGCGCGGATTGCTTTGACCGCGTTGTCGCCCTGAACCGCGATGGCCACGATCGGACCGCTCGTCAAGTAGTCCACCACGCTTCCGAAGAACGGTCGCTCGCGATGCTCCGCGTAGTGCTCTTCGACGGTCGACCGAGGCGCGCGAAGCAGCTTGAGCCCCACGATTTTCAAATTCCTTTGCTCGATACGCCGAGTTATTTCCCCGATCATTCTTCGCTGCACGCCGCCCGGCTTGATCAGGACAAGGGTAGTCTCCATGAAGCGTAAAGGTTACTCGCTGCCACCCGCGCCCCGCTGTAGATCATCTCCAACCCGACACCTAGCAGCGGACCGAATCGCCGTGCACTCGCTCCGAGCCTCCCCTGCGGTGACCCGCGAAATTAAGCAGGATCGTAAGGCCTTTAGACCGGGGGGAACAGCACTCCGGAGCCTGCCATGATAAGATCAGCACTCACGTGGGCGTCGCTTCAATCCGAAACCTGACCGTCAAGTACGGCAGCTTTGTCGCCCTCGACAATTTCTCCTGCGAGATCCAGGAAGGCTGCACCGGGCTGCTCGGTCCAAACGGCGCCGGCAAAACCACGCTTCTCAAAACCATCCTGGGCTTCATCGCGCCGACCGCGGGGAGTGCGGAAGTACTCGGCTATCAGGTGGGAGTCGAAGGGAAGGACATCCGGCAGCGCGTCGGACTGATGCCCGAGCAAGACTGCCACATCCCCGGCCTCAGCGCCGTTCAGTTTGTGGCGTACGCCGGAGAGCTCGCCGGCATGCCCGACGATCAGGCACTGCGCCGTGCCCACGAAGTCCTCGAATACTGCGGGCTTGGCGAGGCGCGGTACCGGAATGTCGAAACCTACTCGACCGGCATGAAGCAAAGGATCAAGCTCGCCCAAGCGCTCGTCCATGGTCCGCGGCTTCTGCTCCTCGATGAGCCTACGAACGGCCTAGACCCTGCCGGGCGCGAAGACATGCTCGATCTGGTCCAATCGATCTCCCACGGCAAGGGAGTCAACGTGCTCGTCAGCTCTCACCTCCTGCCGGATATCGAGCGCGTCTGCGATCAGATCGTCGTTGTTCTGGGCGGCAAGCTGAGGGCCCAGGGCAAGATCAAAGACCTCAAAAGGATCCAGGGGCAGCCGGTCGACATCGAGCTGCGCGAGCCGAATGAGCGATTCGCACAAGTGGTCATCGCCGCAGGAGGCGAAATCCAGCTGTCCAAGAGCACCTCGTACCGGGTGGTCTTCCCCGGCTCGCCGGAAGAGATCGCAGCCACCGTCGTAAAGTGCGCGCAAGAGGCGGGCACGCAGGTGCGCGGAATCGCGCTGGCCGAGCGGTCCCTTGAAGACGCGTTCCTCGACGTCATTTCGCATCCGCAATCTTCCAACGACCCGGAGCTAGTTTCATGAGCAGCATCGCGAGCCCGATTGCGGACCTGACCTACCGGAATTACGACGGCCCCCTCGAGGCGCCGATCCATCGCTGGTGGGCCATCGCCAAAATGTCCATCCGGCTCGCCGTCAAAAAAAAGGGCTTCTGGATCTGGTCGGTGATCTCCGCTTACTGGTATCTGGTCATGATCGCGGTGTTCTACTTCGTAGACACTTTCGCCCAGAACTCACCGATCGGAAACGGCCAGAATCCGTTCTTCAGCCAACTCGTATGGAAGGACCAATTCCTGAACGCGTTCTCCATAGCGCAGCTTCTGCTTTTCATCGTGGCGCTGCTGATCGGCTCGGGAACCATCGCAAACGACAACCGCGCAAACGCGCTGCTCGTGTATCTGAGCAAGCCCTGCTCGAAGCTCGACTACCTGATCGGCAAATGGTTTGGCATCTTTCTGCCCATCATGCTGGTCACAGCGGCGCCGATGCTGCTTTTCTATGCCTATGGCGCGCTCAGCTACCGGCAGTACGGCTTCCTGCACGATGACCCCTGGCTCATCCTAAAGCTTCTCGCGATCATCCCGATCCCCGGCATCTTCCACGCCAGCCTGTCGATCGGTATCAGCTCGCTGTTCAATCAGGGTCGGCTCGCCGGCGCAACCTACGCCGGTCTGTACTTCTTCACCCTGTTCTTCACGAAGGCGATGCAGGTGGTGCACATCGCTTCCAGCGTCGACGGCGGCGTCGCACCCTCGCTGGTGGACAAGCTGTATTACGCGTCGTGCGACGGACTCCAGATCGGCCTCGCAAAGGCGATTCTGAACACCAGCGGCGGGCCGCTCTTCCCCGGCATGGGTGGGCCTATGGGCCGTAATCGCACGGCTTTTGCAGTGCCGCCGCCGCATCTCGTGTGGGTTCTTCCGCTGTTCCTCGGCATATGCGCCGCATGCGTTTTCCTCGCTTGGAGCCGTATCCGGGCTGTGGAGGTTGTCAGTTGAGCCAAACGCCCATGATCGAGCTGGATCACGTATCCCGATGGTACGGCCAGGTCATCGGCCTCAACGACGTGAGCTGCGAAATCGGGCCCGGACTGACCGCGCTGCTCGGCATGAACGGAGCGGGAAAGAGCACCCTCCTTCGCATCGTTACCGGCCAGATCAAGCCCACCACCGGCGCGATCCGCGTGTACGGAATTGAGCCGTTCGCGAATCCCGAGGTGTACAAAAAGCTCGGCTACTGCCCCGAGATCGACAACTTCTACGAGCACTATTCGGGCCGGCAGTTCGTCCAGTTTCTAGCCCGCCTCGCCGGATTCAGCCTTGCCGATGCCAAGCGCAGAACCGAAGCGGTGCTCCAGGAAGTCGGCATGGCCGACCGTGCCGACCGAAAGATCGCGGGCTATTCGAAGGGCATGCGGCAGCGAATCAAGCTCGCTCAGGCGATGCTGCACGATCCCGAGATCATCCTGCTCGACGAACCGCTGAACGGCCTCGATCCGGTGGGCAGGCGAGAGTTCATCGAAGTGCTTGGTCAGCTTGCCGAGCAAGGCAAATGCATCGTCGTCAGTTCGCACATCCTATTCGAGGTCGAGCAAATGACCCGCTCGATTCTTCTGCTGCATCGCGGACGCCTTCTCGCGACCGGAGACTTGAGGGTCATCCGCTCACTGATCGACAAGCACCCGCACCAGGTGCGCATCGTGACCTCGGACCCGAGGCGGGCAGCTGAGCTGCTCGTGGGCCTGCCGAACGTTTTGAGCCTTCGATTCGACCGCGCGGGCGAGGCGCTTCGGCTGGAGGTGCGCGAACCCGACACGTTCTACGACTCGCTCGCAAGCCTCGTGCTGAACCATGAGCTGAGCGTGCAGGAGTTCACCAGCCCGGACAACAACCTCGAATCAGTGTTCAAGTATCTGGTGGATGCCTGATGGAAGCCGTCGTCCTATCCCAGGCATTGCGTGAATACACCAGGGCCAAGCGCGTAGCACCCTGGCTGCTGCTCGCGCTGGGCTGCCTCGGGCTCGCCGTGGTATGGCCAAGTCTTATGCACGGCGCAAAGCCGGAAGACCAATACGCCAGCGTGTCCTCGATACTCGTCTTTCGGATTCTCGCCCTCGCCTCGGCGATCTTTACCACGGCCATCGTGAGCCAGGAAGTCGAGCAGCGGACGATCGTTTATCTGCTCACCCGGCCAATCGAGCGTTGGCGGCTGTTGCTGTTTCGCTACTTGGCCTCGGTCGCTGTGGTTGCGCTGCTCGGCATCATCGCGGCGCTTCTCACTTCATTCGGGGCATATCACGGCGTGGCGGGCAACCCGCTGCTGGCCAACGACCTCAAAGCGATCATCATCGGTGCGTTTGCCTATGGCGGACTGTTTCTGCTCGTCAGCCTGCTGTTCAATCGCTCGATGATCATCTGCCTACTATTTGCGTTCGGGTGGGAGACTTCGGTCCCGAATATGCCCGGCGACCTGTATCATGTATCGATCTTCAGCTACCTCCAAGCGATCGCACAGCATCCGAGCGCGGCAGGCGGCAAGCTGATCGACTTCGCCTCAGGCGCGCTAAGCACGAATTCGATCACCGAAGGATCTGCCTGGACTACGCTGACCCTCCTTACGATCATCACGGTGGCAGTCTCGCTGTGGTGGTTCAGCCACTTCGAGTACGTCCCGCGCGAAGACGCCGAGTAGCGATCAGCAGCGCTCGACCAGCCGACGGAGGGTGCCTTCCATGATTTGCGTCGTCTGGGCGCTCACCGTATAGACGAGCGCCTCTCGGTAAACCCGCTGCGCGGGGTGATCGATGGAATTCGCCGCCCCGCTCGACGAAGCCACGGCGGCGTGCGCGCAACGGACCGCCAGGTCGATCGCCCAGGCCCGAACCCGCAAGCGCTCATCCGTGGTCTGCTCGTCGACAGACTTCTGCGCCTCCGCCGTAGCTTCGTGGCACTCGGCCAGCTCCCGCTCCAGCGCCTCTTTGGCCTGCTGGAGGAATGGCAGCCCTTTCTTTTCGGCGTTCATGCCGACGATGTCGATGCCCGCCTGAGCGCACCCGAGCGCGAAATGGCCCTGGAGCGCAATATTGATCATGTCGTTGTTGCGGATCCATCCCGCCTCGCGGATGAACAGCACGCGGCTGTCGGGAACGAAGAACGACTCGAACTGCGCCGACACCGTCATGGCGGCCTCCATGGCAGCGAGCCTCATGGGAGGCGATATTTTCACGGTCCCGCCATCTTCAGTATCCACTAGAGGCGCTATAGCGAACAACGCGCGCCCGTCGGGAAGCGTGGCGCCCACGACGAATTCCGGATAGAAGCTCCAGCCCGTGATCCAAGGCACCGAGCCATCGAGGATGTAGCCGCCCTCGGTCTCCTTCGCCGTCATGATCGGCGGCCCGCCTCGCCGAAGCTGCGAGAATCCGATCCCGACGAGCTTCCTCCCATCGCCCATCATAGGCAGATACTCCTGCCTCAGGACCTCGTTCCGGCTCGACGAGATCATCGATACGGCGCTCTGGTGCTGAGTCTGGAGAAATGCGAACACGCCGCTGGTGCGCGCGATCTCCTCCTGAAACTTGCGGAATCCCTCTTCGCCGACGGCCGGCCCGCCGTACTCTTCGGGCCTTTTCAGCGCCATCAGGTTCTGCTCGCAAAACTGCGACAGCACTTCGCGAAGCGCCTCCACATCGCGATCGATGATCTGGGCTTTCGGCGCGACTTGCTCGCGGAGCAGGGCATAGGTGCGGTCCAGTGCGGCGGCCTCGGAGTCCATGCCCTATTCTACGGGTTGGGCGCACCATGCCGCATCAGCGCCCGAAAGGATAACATTCTGAGCCGGATGCAGCGCGATTTGACTTTCGCCATCATTGGAGCCGGCAGCAGAGGATCGATGTTCGCGGACTGGCTCGCCAAACACTACGCGCCCGACTGCGTGGTGGCCGTCGCGGAACCAGATCCCGCGCGGCTGGCCGCGCTTGCGGACCGGCACGAAGTGAAGCCGGAAATGCGCTTCGACTCATGGGAGACTCTGATCGACCGGCCCAAGCTCGCCGATGTGGCGATCAACACAACCATGGACCGGCAGCACAGGCCCTCCGCCATCGCACTGTTGGGACTCGGCTACCACATGCTGCTGGAAAAGCCGATGGCGACGAGCCTCGAAGATTGCGCCGCGATCGACGAGGCGCGCCGGCTAAGCGGCCGAATCGTCAGCGTGTGCCACAGTCTTCGGTACCACGCGTCGTACGTGGAGCTCCGGCGGCTGATCGAGTCGGGCGCGATCGGGCAAGTTATTAGCTACGATCAGCTCGAAGCCGTCGAAAACGTGCACCAGTCCCATTCGTTCGTGCGTGGCAATTGGGGCAATGAAGAGCGCAGCACGTTTATGCTGCTTTCCAAGAGCTGCCACGACATCGACATCGTGGCGGACATGATCGGTAGCCCCTGCACGAGCGCCTCGTCGTTCGGCAGCCTCAGCTTTTTTCGTCGCGAAAACGCGCCCAAAGGAGCGCCGCCCCGATGCGTCGACGGCTGCCCCGTTCAGAAGTCATGCCCCTACGACGCCGTGCGGCTGTACGCGGACGAGCGCTTGTGGACCCAATACACGGACATGCGCCTGGCAAGCACCCGCTCGCAGATTCTCGACATGCTGCACGAAAGCCCCTACGGCCGGTGCGTTTTCCAAACGGACAACGACGTCGTGGACCATCAGGTCGTGGCTCTCGAATTCGAAGGTGGCGTCACAGCCACGTTCACGATGACCGCCTTCACGCCGTGGGGAGGACGATATGTCCGGGTGCATGGCACAAAAGGTTATATAGAAGCGAAGATTGATCAGCGTCAAATTGATATGTGGGAGTTTTGGGAGAACAACCGACATACGCGGATCGACGTTCCAGGGGCCGCCGGGAGCCACGGAGGAGCCGACGACACCGTTATCAGGACGTTGATCGCCGCGATCGAATCGAACGATGCCTCGAGCATCCGAACGTCGACCGAAGAATCGCTGCGCACCCACGCGATCGCGTTCGCAGCCGAGCGGTCGAGGAGGGAAGGAAGAACGGTCGCGGTGAGCGGCACATGAAGTTGGCGTTTTGGGCCCTTGCCGCGCTGGCGGCGCTGGCGGGGTGCGGCTCTCCGCAGCAGTCCGCCCAGGGGCGCGCTTCGAGGCCGTGGCCGCAGTCGCCGCCCGATCTTTCGCATGAATCGGAGGAGGTCCTGGCGTTCCTTAGCCGCAAAGAACGCTGGCCCGTGAAGGTTGGGGCCGACCCCGGAGTCGTCGACGTGCCCGCGGGCCCGCAGGGCATATATCAGACCGAGGCCACCACGGTCGATCGGCTACGGCAGCTCTCGAGGCCGAGCGAGCTTCCATCCCGGTCCGGCGCGAGCGATGAGCGATTCGGCCCGACCGAGGACACGATCTTCACGATCGACGCCGACATCCTGCGATACAAATTCGAAACCGACGATCAAGACGTCCACATCGTCATCCGCGACCACGGCGGCGTTCGACAGACTACGATGGTCGCCGAAATCCCCGACCCGACCATGACACCAAAGGCGAGCCCTTTCCATGCGCTGATCGCGCAGGCGCGGCAGGACTTCTACGCCCGGTTCACGCCCCAAACGCACTTTACGCGCAAGGTAGCGCACGTTCAGATCACGGGCGTGGGCTTCTTCGATTTCATCCACGGACAAAGCGGCGTGGCCCCGAACGGCATCGAGCTGCATCCCGTACTCGACATCAAGTTCTACTGAGGCTTGGTCGCGGCGTCCGCCGCTATTTCTCCGCGGATCACGACGGCATGCGGCACCGGGCGCGACGGGATGGTAGCCGTGCTATGCCCGCTCACCTTGACCTCACCGTCGTACACGAGCGACGTCGAGAACCCAGAGTCCAGCAGAACCGCCTCCTGGACTCCCGCGGCTGCAGCCGCCGACGCCAGCTTTTCGGAGCTGATCGAACCGTGCGAAGCGCCGATGACGAACCGGCCGTCCGACGTCACCCCGAGGAATGCGCGCCGGCGCGGATCTTCGATGTCCTTGGAGCCGAATGTGTCGAGTTGCTCGCGCGAGCAGGGGAGGCCGTTATGAACGAGCCACACGCCGGCCAAAAACAGGTCCGTATAGTTCGGCACGAGCGCCTTGAACCCTTCGTCCGAAATCATGATGTTCGGCTGGTAGGGAACGATGGCGATCGAGGTGGGCCCCCAAAGAATGACCGGTCGATTGTGCAGCTTCGCCCATCGTTCCTTCTCTAAATCCGGCACGAAACCACTCTGATCGGAGGCCCGGAGCGGACCGACCATCCGATTGTCGGTGGACTTTATAGCCGCCATAGCGAAGAATCCTCCATTGATTCCTGCGACCGCGTTGGCCCTCCGGCAGAAATCGAGAACGCCTTCCCGTGTATCCGAGAGCATTGTGCTCGGCGTTCCGCCGTACACCAGCGCCAGCTTGGCGCCGTCGAACAGCTCGTCTTTGAACTCGACTGGCGCCGGACGGAGGTCACCCTGAAATATCCCCAGCACACCGCCCCGCAGCGCGTCGTCGCGGGCCTGCAGCGCCTTTTGCAGCCGCGTGTGTACGTAGCGGCCGACGCATAGGATATTGGGCGACTCCTCGGCCAGCATGTTGTCGATGCTGAACGCCATCTTATAGCCCGCCTGCCGGGCAAGGTCCTGGGTCATGGGGTCGTTCTTGCCGTCCGGATAGGCGAGGTAGTCGATCTTCACGCCTAGCTTGCTTTCGAGCTCCTGTTTCGAATCCTCGAGCTCATGGCGCTGTTGGTCGGACCCAAGCAGCGTGATATCGTCCGGATGCGTCACGGTGTGCGATTCGATCGTGATCAGCGGATTGTGAGCGAGCGTTTCCAGCGTCGGCCAATCCATCTTGGGGTGCAGGCCGGACTTGTTGCCCACGAACGCCGTGTGCACGAACATCGTCGCGGGGAAGTTGTACCGCTCGAGCACGGGCAGAGCCCGGTCGAAGAAGCCTTGGTAGTTGTCGTCGAACGTCAGCACGATCGCCTTGTCGGGGATTCTGCTGCCGGTCGTCAGATGCTTGTACAGCTCATCCAGGGAGATCGGGACCGAGCCGTCCTGCTGGATCGTCTTCATCTGGTCCTCGAACTCCGCGACGGTACAGTCGAACCACTGCGAATCTCGGTTTCGCTCCTCGATGATGTCGTGGTACATGATCACCGGAACACGCTGACCAAGCGACAGCACGCTGATATCGGCGAATTCGGGTGGCGGCGCAGCTGTTGGGGGCGGCTCCAACGCCACCTCCGACGCAGCTTGTGGCCGCATGCAAGATGTACAGGAAAGCGCGGCCCATGCGGCCGCGAGCAGCAGGCAGGCGTAGAGGGGCGTCCGTACCATTCGCAAGTCGTTCATCAGTTTATCGCCCAGCAGGCATCGCGTCGCCGGCGCCTACGCATACTGCCGGTGGTTGGCCTGGAACATCGCGAATAGCTGGGCGGCTTTTTCTGCGTACGCCTCTCGGTCCGGCCAAGTCTCCTTCGGATGGAGAAGCTCTGAAGGAACGCCCGCGCACTCCCGCGGGATATTGAGCCCAAAGATCGGATCGACGTCGTACGGAACGTCGTTCAACGACCCCGCGAAGCAGTTGTGAAGCAGTTGCCGCGTGTATTTGAGCGGGATCCTCGATCCGACGCCGTACGGGCCGCCCGACCAACCGGTGTTCACCAGCCAAACGCGAGAGCCGTGCCTGCCGACCTTGTCTCGCAGCAGTTCGGCATAAAGCTTGGGCTTCAACGGCATGAACGGCGCGCCGAAGCAAGTAGAGAACACCACGCTGGGTTCGGTCACGCCGGCTTCGGTTCCCGCCACTTTGGCCGTATAGCCGTTCAGGAAGTAGAACATGACCTGCTCGGGGTCGAGCCGGGCAATCGGCGGCAAAACGCCGAGCGCGTCGCAAGTCAGGAAGAACACGTTCTCCGGATGGCCGCCCACGCTCGGAGAGACGGCGTTGGTCACGAAATCGAGCGGGTACGCCGCACGGGTGTTCTCGGTGAGCGACGCGTCCGTGTAGTCGGGATGCCCTTCGTGCAGAACGACGTTTTCGAGCACCGCCCCGCGACGGATCGCCTCGTAAATTTGCGGCTCGCGCTCGCGAGAAAGGTCGATGCATTTGGCGTAGCATCCGCCCTCGATATTGAACACGCCTTGGTCGCTCCAGCCGTGCTCGTCGTCGCCGATCAGCCGCCGATCGGGGCTCGCCGACAGCGTGGTCTTACCGGTACCGCTGAGCCCGAAGAAAAGAGCCGTGTCGCCGCGTTCGCCGATGTTGGCCGAGCAGTGCATGCTCATGACCCCTTGCCCCGGCAGCAGGTAGTTCATCAGCGAGAACACCGTCTTCTTCATCTCTCCGGCGTACTGAGTGCCCGCGATGAGAATGAGCTTCTCACCCAGGTGCAGCGCGTTCACCGCGTCCGCGCGAGTGCCGTCCTTCGCAGGGTCCATGGAGTGCTTGCCCATGTCCACGATCGTCCACTCGGGCACGAACGAAGCGAGCTCTTCGGCGCTGGGCCGGATCAGAAGCTGCTTGATAAACAGCGCGTGGTATGGCCGCTCGACGATGAAGCGAACTGCAATCCGATATTTCGGGTCCGCTCCGCCGTACGCGTCGATCACGTAAAGACGCTTGCCGACGATGTAGTCCGAAATCACGCGCCGTACGCGCTCAAACTGGGCCTGATCCATCGGCTGATTGGGACCCCAATTGATTTTCGACTCGCTCGATGGCTCGCGAACGAAGAACTTATCCTTGGGAGTTCTGCCGGTGTATTTGCCTGTATAGGCGACCACTGCGCCGTTGTCGGCCATCAAGTCGCCATCGTCCAGGCAATGCTGGATCAGCAATTCCACGGGAGGATTGGTCAGGACCGTGCTGGAAGCGGAAATATCGAATGCTCTGTTGGCCGTTGCGGACATGTACACTATCCATAACCGGAAGCGACCGTCGGCAGCGACATTGCTCCGGCTCCCAAATTGTACCCGCGCCCAGGCTGGTTCGGGGCGATAATAGGGGCATGAGCGCCACGCGTCTCCAATACAGAAAGCTGAACGACGAAGAGATTCGGGCGAGCCTCGGCTCCTTGTCGGGCTGGGCGCTGGAACAGGGCGTCATCACCAAAACCTACAGTTTCGATGCCTACAAGGACGGCTTGGTATTTGCCGTTGCGGCCGGTTACGTGGCGGATAAGCTCAACCACCATCCGGATATGCTCGTCGGCTACGACAAGGTCAAAGTCTCGGTCAGCACGCACGACGTCAGCGGCATTTCACCGTACGATATAGAGCTCGCTCGGAGAATCGACGCCCTTTAGATCAAGGTGAATCGGCTGTCCGCCCCTGCCGCCGGCTGCGCCGCAAATACGTCTTCGTCCACGATCGCGTTCGGAGACACGTGCCTCACGTCCGTCATCCCGCAAAGCGCCAGGTTCTGGTCCAGCTCGTCCCGAATGATCTCGAGGGCCTTGCTCACTCCTTTGCGCCCGTCTGCCGCCAGGCCATACATATAGGCACGACCGATTAGGCAGCCGTCCGCCCCCCGGGCGAGCATCTTCAATACGTCCACGCCGGATCGAATGCCGCTGTCGACGAGAACCGCCCCGGTGCCCGCTACAGCCTCGACGACCTTCGGCAGCACGGCCACCGTGGAAACTGCCCCATCGACTTGCCGACCGCCATGGTTCGACACCACCACGCCGTCTGCGCCGTGGTCGATGCACGCTCGGGCCTCGCCGGGATCCAGAATCCCTTTGATGAGCACCTTGCCCGGCCAAACCTTTCGCAGCCACTCCACATCCTTGAGCGAAAGCGTCGGATCGAACTGCTCTTCGAGCCACCTCGTGATGTGCGGAATGCTTTTCGCATCGTCCACGAGCCCGATGAGGTTCCCGAACGTCCGCCGCCGGCTATGAATCATCGAGAAAAGCCACCCTGGGTGTGAGAGCGCATCCACGATATTCGGTAAATCGATCTTCGGCGGCGCTCCGAGACCATGCTTTTGCTCGCCGTGCCGCTGGCTCCGGACGTGCAAGTCCATGCTGAGCACCATCGTCGAGACTCCGGCGGCCTTGCACCTTTCGACGAGCGCCTTCCCCACGCCCTTGTCTTTCATCAGATAGAGCTGGAACCAGAACGGCGCCTGAGTAGCTTCCGCAACGTCCTCGATCGTCGAAATCGACAGCGTG
>JAICWL010000118.1 GCA_025934835.1 Fimbriimonadaceae bacterium | reverse complement strand
CGTGTGGATCGCGCGCAGCGTTGTGCCACCGACGGCGACCTCGTCTCCATCGTTCATCGCCACATGGCTGAATCCGTATCCTGCGGCGGCGCCAACGTGCAGCTTGGCGGCGGTGCGAGCGGCGAGGGCGGTTCCTCCCGACACGAAATCCGCATGGATATGGGTCTCGAAAATGTGCGTAATCCGCACCGAGTGCTTGCGCGCCAGGTCGACGTAGATTTGACAGTCTCTGCGCGGGTCGATCACCGCGCACTGGCCGGAGCACGAATCGCCGATGATGTAAGAGAGATGGGCAAGGCCTTCGGCCTCGACTGTTTCGAAAATCACTTGTGGCCCCCTTTGGGCACGCTCTCGAATGTTGGCATCGACCTTTCGCAGTGACGCTGCTTAAGCATAACCCTATCGGAGTCGCCGGATGCGGCAGTAAAAGGAGATCTTCGAAAACCCGTTATCCGCCGAACCCGAGCGTGAGGACCGAGTGCGGTGGCATGTACGCGACCGCCTCACCTTCCTTTTCCTCCCATCCTCTCGATTCGACGCGAACCAAATCCGGCATTTCGTGCGAATTCTGCGCCCTTGGCAGGCTGCCCGTCAGGATGTCCGAGCTTGTCACCGTCCCCAACGTTGGGATCCGGATCTCCTTCGGCTGCGTATAGCTCCTGTTCGTCACGGTTACATTTACGGCGTGATCCTTCAGGGAGGCAGTGGCGCTGATCTCGTCTCCGTCCACGATGACCGGCAAGGCGACCGCTCCGGCGTGAACCGAGTGCATCTTCAACAGATGGTAAGTCGGAGTCAACCAAACCTTAGAGCCATCAGTCATTACGGGCGCATGCAGTACGTTGACGACCTGCGCGAGGTTTGCCATCGAAAGCGATTGGCATTGCCGGTGGAACCCTTCCAATGCCACCGCGGCGGCGATCGCGTCTCTCAAAGTCCCTGCCTGCTCGTATCCGGGCGTGATCGTGTCCATTGCGCCCGGCCCCCATGTGCGAGCTTCCGGGTGCCAGACGCCCCACTCGTCGAGAGCGATCCCGATATGCCGGCGGCCCGCCGCAACCTCTTCGACGATAGCCCTCGTTTCAACGATGAACGCTTCGGTCTGATCTGCTTCAGAGATCAGCCGCTCGTACTCCGTCTGGCTGAATGCCTCGCCCGGGCCGCCGCCCGTCCAGTAGCGGTGAATCGAAATGTGGTCGACGAGATCGAGGTTGTCGCGGAGGATCTCCATCAGCTTGCGATTCCAATCGGCCTCGAACCCGCAAGCCACTAGCTCGGCGGTCGCGTCCACGTGCCGCATCATCGTCGCGTAGCGGCGAAACTCGTGCGTGTAAGTTTCGGCGTCGTAGCTCCCGCCGCACCCCCAATTCTCGTTCCCAACTCCCCAAATCCGCACCCCGAACGGAGCTGCACGGCCGTTGGCCCTCCGCTCCTGCGTCAGGGTCGTGTCGAAGGGACAGTTGCAGTACTCCATCCAGTCGCAAAGCTCCTGGACGCTTCCGCTGCCCATATTGCCTGCCAAATACGGCTCGGCGCCGATCAGCTCGCAGAGCCGCAGGAACTCGTGAGTGCCCAGCGAGTTGTCGTCCTCGACCGTTAGACCGCAGGAGAGTCCCAGCCGGCGGGGGCGATTCGATCCAACGCCGTCTCGCCAATGGTAGTGGTCGGCGTAGCATCCGCCGGGCCATCTAAGCAGCGGAACGCGCATTTCGCGCAGGGCCCGGACGACTTCTGTTCGAAACCCTTCGGTGTGCGCAAACTCCCTCGAGTCCTTCCCAACCCAAAGACCATCGTAACAGCAGCGTCCCAGGTTCTCTGCAAACTGTCCATACAGCCTTGGGGAGATGGTTCCTATCGGCTCATCCGCCAGCACTCGGAGAGAGGCATGCTGCACAAGGCATCTATTCGCCGCTCGGTTTCGAATTCCTGCCTTACCCGCCGGCTTACGCCGCAAGCAACGCAAGAAACCCAAGGTAGCCTTGTGAATGGTCCTTCGCGGTGCAACTTCGGGACCGAAATTCGCTTAGAACGCGACTAGGAGGCTGGAAATCATATGGAACCGAAACTTGTGGAGGCCCCGCAGCTGCCGGAGAAAGTTTTCACGACCGAGAAGGTGGGAATCAGCAGAAAAACGCATGAGGAGCATCTGAAGCTCTGGCAAGGGTACGCGAACAAAACCGACGAAATTCGTAAGGCGCTGGCAGAAATCGATACCGATCCGGCGAAGGCTAACCAGATCTACTCGCAGATGCGGGCGCTCAAAGTGAACTACGCTTTTGCCTACGGAGGCTACATCAATCACTCGGTCTACTTCGACACAATGGGCGGATCGGGCGGCAAGGCGAGCGGTGACGTGGCCGCGCTCATCGACGAAGCTTTCGGGTCTTTCGACAGATGGGCTGCCGACTGGAAGGCGACCGGCATAGCGGGGCGCGGCTGGGCCTACCTGGGATACAGCCCGGACGAGCAGAGGGTGTTCACGTTTATCGGCGACAGCCAGGACACTTTCCCAGCCTGGAACAATCATCTTCTTTTGGCCATGGACGTGTACGAGCACGCGTATTACCTGGACTTTCAAACCGCGCGGGCAAAGTACATCGATGCGTACATGCAGGTCATAGATTGGGACGCCGTCAACCGCAGACTCGCTCGAGCCAGGTAGCCCGATACTGTTTAGGCGGCCTCGGCTTGGACTATGGCCGCCGACCACTCCACAGCTTCCTTGTAAGCTTCGCTCGAGCCCGGCTCGTGAGCTGCTGCGTGCTCTACCGCGTCCCAGTCGCCGCGCTCATATCCCGTCGCGCACTGAAGCACGCGGGCCATTTCGCTCTCGCTTTCCGCGCCGCATAGAGCTGCGCGCAGCGAGTCCGAAATTGGCAACTCGCGTAGGACGTCTTCCATCGGCATGTCCATCAAAGCGTCCAAGACCGACAGCAGTCCGAGCGTGAAATACTGCTCCGGTTCTTTCAGCCTCCACTGCCGCGAAAGGTGCTCGCACATTCGAGCGCGGACCATCGCATTGACGAACAGCTCCCGTGGTTTGCCACCCATGCTCGTCATCACCAGCAGGCCCGCTAGCGCCCGCACTCGGGCGACACCCAAAAACATCAACGCCTGCCGGATTGATTCGACTTTGCAAGCCACTCCGACCGAGGCGGAATTGATCAACTTAAGCAGACGATAGCTGAATGTTACGTCCGATGCCACCAGCTTCTCGATCTCTTCGAGCGAGGCATCGGGATCCAGGAATTTCACCATGAGCTGCGCCAGCGCCAGCCGATTCAGCGAAACAGTGCGCTTCGACATCGTGCTCGGCCTGGAGAGAAAGTGTCCTTGGAAGAGATGGAAGCCCATGCGGACGCATGCGACCGCCTGTTCCTCCGAGTCGATCTTCTCGGCGAGCAAAGTCAGCTTGCGGCCCTGGAACAGCTCCATCTTCCGCTCGAGCTGATCCATCGGGACCCCCAAGAGGTCGATCTTGATAATGTGGACATGGTCCAAAAATGGGAGTTGGCTTTCGTCGAACGTAAAGTCATCGAACGCCAGCCGGTATCCCATGGCCTTTAGGTCCTTAACCGAGCGCAGCGTTTCGTCCGTCGCCTTGTTATTCTCGAGCAACTCCAGCACCACGTTCGCCGGCGGCAGCAGCCGAAGGGCGTCGCTATGAAGCAGCGCGGGAGGAACGTTTACGAACGCCGGCAAGCCACCGACCAGGCTATCCAGACCGATCTCCACCAGCATCGTGGCGAGCGCCGCCGGCTCGTCAACTTGCCCGGCTGAAGCGGCAGACCTGGAGGCGCGATACAGAAGCTCGTAGGCCCGAACGTTCATCTTGCGGTCGAAGATCGGCTGGCGAGCCATATGGACTTCGGTTATCGGGGAAGCTGCCATGTCTGGCGGAGAATTCTGCGTCATAGTATCGCGCGATCGGCCGTTTGACAGCCCATAAATACTTCGGCGAAAACGCATCCCGGGCACAGGGACAAAGTTGCCCGAGTACTTCATTGAGTCATGAAAATGATTGAATGAACTGACTTCTGGGGACACTTTCCCATTGGCTCGTGGACGCGGCAGCGCACTCGAATGGGTTGCGCCGTAGCGGTATCTACACCTGCATCCATTGGCTCCGTAGACCCACGGCGGATCGGCCCTCATGAGCGGAAGTACCTTCGGGCCGGAAATCGGCTCCGCGAGGAGCGGCCGCTTGCCATGTGGTCCCGGGCCTCGATGAGGAATTGCGCCGCCGCGGAACGCGTAGACTAGTTGTAGACATCGACCTTTCGGCGTATACTGCTGTCTACATTTTCGCATCTGCCCATGGCCCAAGATAAGATCGTCGTCGTCGGCGCAAAAGAGAACAATCTCAAGAACGTCACCGTGGAGATCCCGCGGGACAAGCTGGTCGTGATCACGGGTCTCAGCGGCTCCGGCAAGTCGTCGCTGGCTTTCGACACGATCTACGCCGAGGGCCAGCGGCGGTACGTGGAATCGCTCAGCGCGTATGCGCGGCAGTTCCTGGGACAGATGGATAAGCCCGATGTGGATCACATCGAGGGTCTGTCGCCGGCAGTGTCGATCGACCAGAAGTCGGCATCCAAGAATCCGCGCTCGACAGTCGGCACGGTCACCGAGATTTACGACTACCTCCGCATCCTTTTCGCTCGCGTGGGAGTGCCGTACTGCATCAACGGCCACGGGCCGATCGAGCGCCAGAGCACCGACCAAATCGTGGAGGTCGCCTCTTCGCTTCCCAGCGGCGCACGCCTTCAGGTGTTGGCGCCGGTGGTGCGCGGCCGCAAAGGCGAATACAAGAGTGTGCTGCAGGACGTGGCAAAGGCGGGCTACGTTCGAGTTCGCGTCGATGGCGAGATGTATGAAGTCACCGACGACATCCCGATGGATCGCTACAAGCAGCACACGATCGAGGTCGTGGTCGATCGCATCGTCGTGAAGGAGGGGATCGAGCGGCGCCTCACCGATTCGATCGAGGCTGCGCTGAAAATGGGGAACGGACTGGTGGCCCTCTCGCTGGTGCTGCCCGAGGGAGCGGAACTCGCGGACAATGTGCGCCGCCTCATGGACCAGCAGGCGGCCGACTCTATGGGCGCCGCTCGGCCGGAAAACGAGGCCGAATCGGCAGGTTCGAGAAATGACGGCTCGATCGAGCTGCTTTTCTCGGAAAGCTATTCGTGCGCCGTATGCGGTTACTCGCTTCCCGAGCTCGAGCCGCGTCTGTTCTCGTTCAACTCGCCCTATGGCGCGTGTCCCGAATGCGCCGGGTTGGGAACCAAGACGGAGTTCGACCCGATTCTGGTCGCGCCCGACCACTCCAAGCCTCTGCGCAATGGCGCGATTTTGCCATTCGTATATAAGTCCGGCGAGGTGAAGGAGTGGTGGCCGGAGATGCTCGATGCCGTGGGCCGCGCGGTGGGCTTCGACGCATCCTTGCCGATCAAGGACATCGGGCCCGAGAAAATGGAAGCGGTGTGGCACGGCTTGGAGACGCCGATCACCGTGGTGATGAAGTACAGCCGGGGCGAGCGAAGCTTCCAAAGCAAGTGGGACGGCGTGCTTGGGTCGCTTCGCAAACGCCTCGATTCGACCGAGAGCGAGTGGGTGAAGAACGACCTCCAGCAGTACATGTCCACCAAACCTTGCCCGGTGTGCAAAGGCAAGCGGCTCAAGCCCGAGGCGCTCGCGGTGAAGGTCGCGGACCACGATATGGCCGACGTCACGACGATGTCGATCGACCAGGCGCACCGGTTTTTCTTCGGCCTGGCGACTCGGCTTACGAAGCGGCAGATGGCTATCGGCGAGCGGGCCGTGAAAGAAGTGTTGGAGCGGCTGCGCTTCTTGGTCGACGTGGGCCTGAGCTATTTGACCCTCGACCGGAATGCGCGCACGCTGGCCGGCGGCGAGGCGCAGCGGATTCGGCTGGCCACCCAGATCGGCTCCGGGCTCATGGGTTGCCTGTACATACTGGACGAGCCTTCGATAGGGCTGCATCAGCGGGATAATCGCAAGCTGATCGAGACGCTGACCCGGCTGCGGGACCTCGGCAACACCGTGCTGGTGGTGGAGCACGATGAGGAAACGATGCTGTCGGCCGACTGGCTTCTGGAGCTCGGGCCCGGCGCCGGCGAGCACGGGGGCAAGGTCGTAGCCCAGGGCACGGTCGACGAATTCCTCCGGTCGGACTGCGAGACGGCGCTGTATCTGAAAGGGGACAAGCAGATCCCGATTCCTTTCGAGCGCCGCCGCCCCAGATCGCCAAATCCGCTCGTTTGAGGGCTGTTTCCTGGTCATTTAGGGTGTTTTTGTTGCGTGCTCTCACGTTCACGGCGAACCTTGCGGGGGGGAGTTCGTTTCGCAATTTTCACTTTTCGTTTTCCCTTAGGGTCACGGCGAACCTTGCGAGTTGAGTTCGTTTCGCAATTTTCACTTTGCTTTCCCTTAGGGTCACGGCGAACCTATAGAGATGAGTTCGTTTCGCAATTCTTACTTTTCGTTTTTGGCTGTCGATGTTTTTGCCATGGAGGAGGGGTTGGCCGCTTGCGGGCGGGGGCACAGGTTGTTATTACTAGCGAGGGGACGCTTGTGTAACAGTCGTTTTTCAGAACTTGGCAAGAATTGCGGGGCAATTAGCTTGGGGGCTTCGCGAGGGCTTTGCTCGAGCCTGGGCGCCTGGGCCGGATGAACGTGCTGTCGAAGCGGAGCGCTCCAAGGGGCGT
>JAICWL010000053.1 GCA_025934835.1 Fimbriimonadaceae bacterium | reverse complement strand
GGGTAAACGGAGACAATGCATCGGTGTTCTTGGACGCCGCCGTCGAAACGGCCAGCAGCCCGACGAGGCACAACGCCGCGACCGCGACCAGCGCAACCCGGGCGGCCCGAACCCGCCCCTCGGGGGCGAGTGCCAGCAGCGCAAGACCCAGAACGAGGCAGGCGATGAGAGCAACCCACCCAAGCCCCTTCAGGAAGCAGAGGCCGGTGATCAGGCCCGCGACGACTACCGCTGCGGCCATGAGCGCTTGGCCCCCTACCGAAGGCTTTCTGGAGAGCGTCGCGCAGAACACTACGATGCAGATCGGCATGGCAAGCGAAAGCGCGCCCTTGGAGCCGGTAAGCATAATGGCGAACACGATCAGAGCCGTCCCCAATCCCGCGAGGCCGGCGTAGATCCGTTCTCGGTTCAGGGTCTCGCCGAGGCCGAGAAACAGACCGACGAGGAGCATCGCTGCGGTCGCATTAGGGTTGACCCAACCGCCGAAAATCCTCCATGTCGGGTCGATGGAGCGCATCTGCCCGTACTCGGACAGGCCCCGAAGCGCCACCACAACGCAGCCCGCGAATATGGCGAGGCACACTAATTTCGGCCCACGTTCCCTGCCTGTCGCGGCAACCGCAGTGAAGAATGCAATGCCGTAGGTCGCCCACTCCGCGAACGTAACGATGGAGACGGATCTGAACGAGCTTGCCAGCACCGATGCGGCGAGAACGAACACGAACAATGGCGTCAAGGCGCCGAGAGTTTGGTTCGGAATCTGCAAGACTCTTCGCCTTAGGAGAAGCATCACTCCAGCGGCGATCACGAGCACAGCGATCAGCGCATTCGTCAGAGTCGGCGTCTCGCCGCTCCCGAGAATTGCGGAGAACAACCCACCTGGCATCAGCGGAAGCTGGTCCGAAGCGTATTGCCCGCCGAAGATGGGCGCGAGGGCAGCGGCGGCCACAAGCAGAGCAAGCGACACGGGAATCTTGGTGCTCACTTCGACAGGCCCCGCCTAATGCCGTCCCACTTGTTCTTAAGAATGAAGAGACCGGCTCTCATGCCTAGCGCAGTTGCCGCTCCAACCAATGCGAAGGGCCTGGCAGCGGCTGGAAGCTCGGGCAGCATGTTCTTGCGATAGAACCTAAGCATCGACTTGTGGAACCCGCCGATCATTCTATTCGGCGCCTTGTCGGTGCTTCGGCCGATCGCATGGGTAATGACCGAGCCTGGAAAATACAAGACTTTGAAGCCGTTGCGCCAAGCGCGGAAACACCAGTCCACGTCTTCGCAGAACATGAAGTACTTCTCGTCCAAGAGGCCGGCTTTGTCCATGAAGCTTTGAGTTGCGAAGAGCGCGGCGCCCGATACCCAATCGACCTCGCGCGGCTTGTCGTGATCCCAGTCCTGCATCAGGTAGTCGCGAGTAAAGCGGTTGTTCGGAAACAGCCTGCCGATCGGTGTGTTTCGGAAGAGGGCCGCTACCGGGTTCGGAAACCGGCGGCAGCTATATTGGAGCGAATCGTCGGGGTTCAGCAGCATCGGGCCGATTACTCCAGCTTCGGGAAACTCGTGCGAAGCCTCCAGCAGCGAGCTCAGCGCGCCAGGATGCACAACCGTATCCGAATTCAGCAGGAGCGCGTGCGGCGCCTTGCGCTCCTTTAGGGCGTAGTTGTGGCCCGCGGTGAAGCCAAGGTTCTTGGCCATCCTATAAAGCCGAACCCAAGGGAATTCGGTCTCGACCATGTCGGGAGAGCCGTCCTCGGAGTTGTTGTCGATCACGATGACCTCGAATGCAGCCTCCTCGCAAATCGCCTCGAGGCTCTGCAGGCAAGTCCGCAGATCGCTAAGGGTGTTCCAGCTGCATATCGTTACGCTAAGCTTTAAATCCACGGTCATAGCCCCTTGCTCGAACCACGGCCGCGAGATAAACCAGCGCCGCCACGAACGGTAGCGCCAAGGCAGAAGCCTTCGCCTGCCGGTGCTTTCGCAAATAGCGCACCAGACTCCGATGAGACTCCCAAATCATGCTCTTTCGAACCTGTTTCGTGCTCTCCCCTCCGTGGTGCAGAATTCTCGCGCGCGGTGTGTAAAGGCATCGCCACCCGGCGGCGTGCAGCCGGTACAGAAGGTCGACCTCGTTAAAGAATATCGGAAACTCCTCGTCGAACGGCTTCTTGGGATCGCCGACGCTCCTGAGCGCCTCCTCGCGAAACATCAAGAACGTTCCCATCGGCTGGGGCGCCGGCTGCTCGATGTCGTAGTCGAACGATCGAAGCCGATACGAGCCCAAGGCGCCTCGGGGAAAAAATCGGTCCACGCCCGTTACATTTCCAACGATGCCAAGCAAAGTCGGAAACCCGCGCACGGACCGCTGCACCTCGCCGCCAACGCCGACCTGCTTAACCCCTAGACAGCCGATATCCGGTAGCGATCTGAGGACTCCGAGCGCGATGTCCAACGAGGCGTCGACAAACTCGGTGTCCGGATTCAGGGCCAAGAGAAAGTCTCCGTTCGCCTCCGAGAAAGCCAGATTGTTGCCAGCGGCGTAGCCCAGATTCTTATCGCTCGCGATCAGCCGCACCGAGGGAAATTCCCTTCGGACCATTTCCGCGCTGGAGTCTGCGGAGGCGTTGTCGACAACGACGACTTCGTACGGTTCGCTGGGCGGGTAGCGCGAAATCGACGCCAGGCAAGCCCTCAGCAAGTCTCGGGTGTTCCAGTTGACGATGAGGATGCTGAGCATGCTGACTCGAAACAACGGAATCGTACCGAACGCAGTTCCGAATCAGGTCGAAACATCCTTCCGTACCCTGGTAGAAATTGCGGGAATCTCGTGCTTATCGAATATGGTCTTGCACATTAAACCCGCGCGGTTTGAACCTGAGGTAGCTGACTAATGATAGGGTATACCGCAATATCCTTGTTGCGCGATCTCGAGCCCTTTTAGGTAGTCTTTCTTCGTTTGCCAAGGGACCCATTTAATGGGAGGCGCTCGCCCTTTCGAGGGTGAGGGAAGGAAGATATGCCGAACAAGAAGCTAACCTTGGGGCTGAGCCTGTTGGTTGCGGGCTCCGCTCTAGCACAGACTTATAACACGCACGGAGCCGGCCTTCATTTCGGCTCCCGGTCCTACACCGCGGACCAGTCGATCTCCAGCGATAAACTGATCGATACCGCCAAATCATTCCGGGGGGTTCGATATCGTTGGGGCGCAGCCTCGCGAGGCGCAACGGACTGCAGCGGCCTGATCCTCCAGGTTTACCGCGCGGCCGGAATCAAGCTCCCGAGAACGAGTTCGGCACAATCGTGGATGGGCAAACCCGTCTCCCGCAAGGATCTCAAACCTGGCGACCTCATCTTTTTTCACACCCTTCGAGGCACCCGCGTTTCGCACGTCGGGATGTACATTGGCCACAACAAATTCATTCACGCCAGCAGCGGCGGCGGCCACGTAATGGTGAGCTCTCTCGGGCAGGCCTATTACAGCCACCGGTTCGTTTGCGCTCGCAGAATCGCGGAATTCAAGCCTGGCGAGATCGAGAAGATCACGTCCGACCCGGCCTCGCCGGTAGCTTCCGATCCCGGGCAGATCGATGCCGGCGATACGGTCAAGTAGACTCCTGACGGTCCTGCCGGCCGCGTTCTTGCTTGAGTTTCGGGCCCCATTTCATCCAGAATAAGGGTCCACGCGGCCCGGTCGTCTAGTGGTTAGGATGCCGCCCTTTCAAGGCGGAGGTCGCGGGTTCAAGTCCCGTCCGGGCTACCACTTCCACCCATGTCCATTCCGGACAGATCCGGTCCCTGTCAGTGCCAGGCGCCGTCTAGCTGCCAGAGGCTTCTTCGAATCTAAGGCCCGGCACGATTTCCGGACGGATAAAACGGCTGTACCCTTTGGCGCGTAGAGCCGCCTCCAAAGAGTCCAAATCGTCGCCGAGCGCGATAACGGTTCCACCAAGCCCCGCTCCTGCCAGCTTCGCGCCGAGCGCGCCTTCGCTCGTGCAATCCGAGATCAGAAGGTCGATCGCGTCCCCCGAGCCCCCCATCTCCGCGACCAGCCGGTGATTCTCGGTCATCGCCTCGCCGAGCGCGTGCAGGTCGCCGGAGTGCAACGCTTGTGCTCCAAGCCGGCCCAACTCGCCGATGCGTTCGACGGATCGACGAACCATATGCTCGCCCGCGAGCCATCGTTGAACCATCGGTCCATGCACCGAGCCGCTCAGCCTCTCCACCCCGGTCGTTACGAGCAGAAAAGGAAGAGGCAGGTCCAGCTCCGTGAGTCTTGCC
Organism: Fimbriimonadaceae bacterium; assembly: GCA_025934835.1. Lineage (GTDB taxonomy): Bacteria > Armatimonadota > Fimbriimonadia > Fimbriimonadales > Fimbriimonadaceae > Fimbriimonas. The sequence goes on along the minus strand of JAICWL010000053.1, from coordinate 17,937 downwards.
ACCGGCCCAGCGCCCTCAGGCGACTTGCCCGCGAAATCCATGAGCTGCAAGCCTCCGAATACCGCCATATAGGCGTCTTGGAACCCGCATACGATCCCAGCGTCATGCCGCTCGATGTCGCGAACCGTTTCGGCCAAAGCCACCCGGTCATTCAAAGGTTGTTCGCCGCGAGAGCGCATCGCGCAAGTCACCGTTGCGGCAAGCAGTGCGGTCGAGCCGGCGAGCCCGCTCGAGCGCGGCACATCCGAAGCCCATTCGACGGTTGCGGGACCGTGGAGCGGGAACCGGCCGGTGGCCGCGTCCCAAAGCAGCCGATCGTCGGGGAGCCGCTCCCCTCCGCCGAGCGTTAGGGAGCAGTAGGCCCGAAGGGGAATCGAGCATGAAAGCACGCACCCGCCGTAAATGTCGCTCGGGTTGCCGACGATGCCGCACCGGCCAGGCGCGCTCGCTCGAAACTTGGTCAATCCCATCGGAGCCTCCTCGCCTGCTCGTAACCCGAGGGCGAGCCGCAATCCAGGCGCTGCTGCTCCAAGGTCAAGGCCACGGCCCGTATATCGGCGCCCGCGCCGACGAGCGCGTTCAGGAACCCGGTCAGATCGACCTCGTTGCCGGGAGCATCGCGGAGGGCAGTTCGGACGTATTCCCCAAGCCTTTCCATGAGCGGCCGCGAGAGGGCGTAACGGCCGGCGACGGCCCAGCGACTCGGAGTTTCATCGCTTCGGGGCTTTTCCAAGATTCGACGTACGGCGCCGATCCCCTCGTCGATTTCGACAATCCCATAGGAGCCAACCTTGGATTCGTCGACCTGTTCCACGGCGACCGCGCCGTCGATCCCGCGTTCGATCAATCTGGACATTCTCTCCAGAGGGGACGAGTCGTGAAACACCACGTCGCCGAGAGCGATCATCGAATCCCCGCAAACATCCGCGCAGGCGATGGCATGCGCAAGGCCCAGACGGTCGTTCTGAACGGCGATCTGCACACGCGGCATGGCGCTCACCGCCTCAGCGATCTCGGGTTTCGCGGGGGAAGTGACCACCACCACTTTTTCCGCGCCGGCGTCTAGCGCTTCGTCGATGATGCGTGCGAGCACGGATCGCTTTCCGAGCGGAAGGAGTTCCTTGGGCCGGCCGTCGGTAACGCCGCTCATGCGCGTCCCCTGCCCCGCCGCCGGAATAATCGCGATCATAGAGCTATTTTGATTTGTCCGGACACAGGCGTGCCGTGCCTCCGCCAGCCACGCTACACCGTCCGTCGCGTCGGAAGGAGCCTCCCCCAGCGTCTGGCCGCGCGGAAGTAAACTCCTCACGATGGACCTCCGCTACCTGAAAGACCTATGGAATGAGCAGGAGACCGCGGGGATGGACGAGCCGGAGCTGCTTCGCTACAGGTCCAACCTGCTCGGATCCGACCTGCGCCTCACCAACTTCGGAGGCGGCAATACCTCGGCCAAAGTGCCGATGCCGGATCCGGTGACCGGCGACACCGTGGAAGTTCTTTGGGTCAAAGGAAGCGGCGGCGACTTGGGATCTATCAAGCGCGACGGCTTCGCCACGATTTACCTGGATCGGCTGCTCGCTCTCAAAGCGCAATACAACGGCGTGCATGAGGAGGACGAGATGGCGGACAAATATGCCCTCTGCACCTTCAACAACAACCCGCGCGCAGCCAGCATCGATACGCCGCTTCACGGATTCCTTCCGTTTCGCCACGTCGATCATCTGCACCCGGATTGGGCCATCGCTCTGGCGGCCTGCGCGAACGGCCCGGCGCAGCTAGAGCGGCTGGAAAGAGAGACCGGGCTCAAGCTCGTTTGGCTGCCTTGGAAGCGCCCCGGCTTCGAGCTCGCGACTTGGCTCGAAAAGGCCGTGAAGGAGAACCCCGGAATCGACGGCATCATCCTCGGCTCGCACGGCCTGTTCACGTGGGGTGAAACGAGCCGTCAGTGCTATCTGAACACTCTCCGGGTCATCGACGCCATCGGCGGCTATGTGCTGCAGCGAATTGAAGCCAATGGCGACCAGCTATTTGGGGGGCGGCGAGTGGCGACGCGCGCAGATCGTGATGCGCTCGCTCTTGCACTTTTTCCGGTTCTGCGCGGCGAAATCGGCAACGTTATCGGCCACTTCGACGGCGGCGAGACGGTTATGCGGTTCGTCAACAGCAACCGGGCCAAGAAGCTGGCGTGGCAGGGGACGAGCTGTCCGGACCACTTCGTCCGCACCAAAGTCCGACCGCTTTTCCTGGATTGGGACGTCGATCGTGGCACGGCCGAGGATCTGATCGCCGCTGCCCGAAACGCCATGCCCGCTTATCGCGAGGACTACCGCGCCTACTACGAGCAGAACAAGCAGCCGACCTCACCGAAAATCCGCGCCGCGTCCCCATCGGTGGTTCTCGTGCCGGGTGTGGGGTTGTTTAGCTTCAACCGAAACAAGCCCGAGGCGCGCATCACCGCCGAATTCTATGTGAACGCGATCAACGTCATGGCCGGCGCGACATCGCTTGGAGACCTGCCGGCTCAACCTGGAATCGAGACCGAGCGGGTGGTCGGCAACTACGTGGCGCTCCCGCCGTCCGAAGCTTTCGGGATCGAGTATTGGCTGTTGGAAGAGGCCAAGCTCCAACGGATGCCCAAAGAGAAGGAGATGAGTCGCAAGGTCGCTCTTCTCGTCGGCGCGGGGCCGGGCATCGCGATGAACATCGCGGAGAAGCTGCTCGAAAACAGCGGTCATGTGGTGGTGGCGGATATCAACGCGGCGCTCGCAAATGAAGCCGCCGAGTCGCTCAAGCGATTTGGAAAGGAAGCAGTAGCGGCGGAAACACTCGACATCACAAATCGGGAATCGGTGCGCAAAGCTCTCGAAGGAGTGGTGCGCCGCTACGGCGGGTTCGACGTGATTATCAATATCGCCGCCGTGTTCATCCCGCCAGACAAGGAGGGCCGCCTGTCCGACGACGCTTGGCGCAAGACTTACGACGTCAACGTGGTCGGCTCTTACTTGCTGGCCGACGAAGCGCGCCGGGTTTTGGCCCAGCAGGGCACGCCGTCGAGCATCGTGCTCGTGAGCAGCGCGAATGCCGTCGTCGTTAAGAAGGGCAGCACCGCATACGACACGAGCAAGGCCGCGGTGAACCACCTCGTGCGAGAGCTTGCTTTCGAGTACGCACCGATCACGCGGGTCAACGCCGTGGCGCCCGCGACGGTTGTCGAAGGCTCACAGATGTTTCCTCGCGACCGGGTGATCAGTTCGCTCGTCAAGTACGGAGTCGCATACGATGAGTCCGATTCGACCGAAGCTCTGCGCTCGAAGCTGGCTGACTTCTACGCTCAGCGCACGCTGCTCAAGAAGCCCGTCACGCCCGAAAAGGTAGCGGAAGCCGTATACCTGCTCGCCAGCGATCGAACGGGCCTCACCACCGGCCAGGTGCTCGCGGTAGATGGCGGGCTCCCGGAAGCATTCCTTCGATAACTCTCTCGGGAAGCTGAATCTTGACTTTCTTGTCAACTTTCAGCCCAGAATAGCCGTAGAAAAAGTGCCGCAAGGCATCCCCATCTATGCTGGAAATCAAGAACCTACATGCGCGAGTCGAGGGCCGCGAGATTCTCCGAGGGATCGACCTAAGTGTTGGAGCGGGCGAAGTGCACGCCATCATGGGCCCGAACGGCTCCGGCAAATCGACGCTGGCGTCAGTCATTGCTGGCAAGCCGGAATACGAAGTAACCGAGGGTTCCATCACACTTGGCGACGCCGATCTGCTGGAGCTCACCCCGGAGGAGCGCGCGGCTGAGGGCCTCTTCCTCGCCTTCCAATATCCGATCGAGATCCCTGGCGTTTCGAACACCTACTTTCTGCGCGCGGCGCTGAACTCGGTCCGCAAGCACCGCGGGGAGCCCGAGGTTTCGATGACGGAGTTCATGAAGCACATAAGAAGTAAGGCCGCTGCCATGGACATGGATCAGGCGATGCTGTCGCGAGCTGTCAACGAGGGGTTCTCGGGCGGGGAGAAGAAGCGCAACGAGATATTCCAGATGGCGGTACTCGAGCCGAAGATCGCGGTGCTGGATGAAACCGATTCCGGGCTGGATATCGACGCGCTCAAGATCGTTGCCGACGGAGTGAACGCATTGCGCTCGCCCGAGCGGGGCTTCGTCGTCATCACGCATTACCAGCGCCTCCTGAATTACATCGTGCCGGACTTCGTGCACGTCCTGGTTGATGGGCGCATCGTGCGATCCGGCGGCAAGGAGCTGGCGCTTCAGCTCGAGGACCAGGGATACGGCTTCTTGGAGGAGGAGCTCGCCGGCCAGGCGCGATCATGACCACCGATCTGCAGTCCCGGCCACGAGGCATCGGATCAGACTACGAGAAAGTCCGCAAGCTTCTGGGCTCGTACGGCCCCGAGCGTCTCGAGGAGCTTCGGGACGAAGCGATTCGCGCATTCGCGGCAGTCGGGATTCCTACGACGAAAGACGAGGAATTCAAGTATCTGCCGCTAAGGGTGCTCGAAGAGGGGCAGTTCGCCAGCGCGTACGGGGCGACAGTCTCGCGGCACGAAGCCGAGTCGGGGGCGATCGGCAAGATCGAGGCTGCGACGATCGCGTTCGTGAACGGCCAGGCGGCTCCGGAGTTATCTCACCCCTACGTACTTCCAGGCGGCGTATTCCTCGGCACTTTGGAAGACGGCTTCGGGGTGATCGCAGACGTTCTGGACGAACATCTCGGAAAGATCGCGACCCTCGCAGGCAAGCTCGGCACGACGAACGACGATCGGTTCGTCCAGCTTAACACCGCATATCTGAGCGAAGGCGCCGTGCTGTTCGTGCCAAAGGGCGTCGTCGTCGAAACACCTATCCACATCCAGTACTTGAACCGGGCCGACCACGGGCCGTGCGCCATCTACCCGCGGACGCTGATAGTGCTGGAGGCCGACGCACAAGCGAAAGTCGTGGAAAGCCACGTTGGCCTCGACGGAATCGTCTTCTCGAACGCCGTCACTGAGATATGGCTCGGTCACAGCGCGAAGCTCGAGCATTGCAAGGTGCAGATCGAGGGGGAACACTCGGTTCACATCGCGAAAGTCGGCGCTCATCAGGAGGTTGGCTCGACACTGACCTCGAACAACGTGAATTTCGGCGGCAAGATCGTCCGGAACGATATCGATGTTTTCCTCGGCGGCGAGCATACGGAAACGTGGCTGAACGGCGCGAACGTAGGCTCTGGCGAGCAGGTCGTGGATAACCACACTCGGATCGACCATGCAATGCCGAACTGCCACTCGTTCGAGGTTTACAAGACCGTTCTCGCCGACAAGGCACAAGGCGTGTTCAACGGCAAGATCTTCGTGTACAAGGACGCGCAGAAAACGGACGCGAAGCAGACGAACCAGGCTCTGCTCCTCTCGCCTACCGCCGCTATCAACACAAAGCCACAGCTCGAGATCTTCGCAGACGATGTGAAGTGCACGCACGGGGCCAGCATCGGACAGCTTCGTGAAGACGCGTTATTCTATTTGCGCTCCCGAGGAATTCCGTATGCGGAAGCAAGATCGCTCCTCGTATACGCATTTGTAGCTGAGGTTCTAGACAAGATCACCGTTCCTGACCTGCGCGATTCGCTCGAGCGAATGCTTTTCGAGAAGCTTCGCAGCGTTTCGGAGCTTCCGCCTGCGGAGGAGACAGGTGCCTAAGCTGCCGGATTCGGCGCGCCGCCTGTTCGAGGCTTTGCCCCTGGACCGCGCCATGCCCCTGCTCATCCCTCGGGAACCGCAGAGCGCGCCCGTCTTGAAGCTGGCGGAAGAAGTGGCGAGCGATCTCGAAGGTTCGCCTGCCCTCCAAGCCGCAGTCTGGCTGTACGTAGACGAATTGGATCGCTCGCATCGAATTAGCCAGCGGATGGATAGCCCCCTCGGAGGGTATTGGCATGCAATCATGCACCGCCGCCAAGGGGACTTCTCGAACAGCCGCTACTGGCTACGATCAGTCGGTAAATCGATTCCACTGCCGGAAGGTCTGGAGGCACTTCAATTGTTGGATCGCATCGAACGCGCCCCGTCGGTGGACGACGGGGCGCTCCTCGGCGAGCAGCGCCGCGAATGGAAGGCGCTCTTCAACTTCTCACAATCAGCCGAAACAGGGGCCCAATGAGCGCCAGCCTTACTCATCGAAAGCAATTGGACATCGCAAAGATCCGCAACGACTTCGAGATCCTGTCTGAAAATGCGAACGGCCGGCCGCTCGTTTACCTGGACAACGCTGCGACCTCTCAAAAGCCTCGCCAGGTCTTGGAGGCGGTAGACGCGTTCTATCTTCATGCGAATGCGAACGTGCACCGCGGGGTGCATTTTCTCAGCCAAAAAGCTACGACGAAGTACGACGCCGCCCGTGAAAAGATCCAAACGTTGCTCGGCGCACGCGGCCCGGAGGAGATCATCCTCACCAAGGGTTGCACCGAGGGGATCAACCTCGTGGCAACCTGCATGTCTTCGCCCAACTCGCCGCTCGGGAGCTCCGAACGCAGGCAGCCGTACCTCGGCGTGGGGGACGAGATCCTGCTTTCGAACATGGAGCATCACAGCAACATCGTTCCCTGGCAGCTCGCCGCGACTCGAGTCGGAGCGACCGTCAAGGTAATCCCGATCACCGATTCCGGCGAAATCGATCTGGACGCCTACAGGGCGCTGCTGAAATCCGGCAAGGTCAAAGTAGTCGGCATCGTTCATGTCAGCAATTCGCTCGGTACGGTCAATCCGGTCAGGGAGATGGCCAGGCTCGCGCACGAAGCCGGAGCGATCGTCATCGTCGATGGCGCGCAGGGTGGCCCGCACCTGCGCGTGAATGTGCAGGACTTGGACGCGGACTTCTATACGTTGAGCTGCCACAAGCTTTACGCGCCGACCGGAGTGGGTGTGCTCTACGGCAAAAAGCAGCTGCTCGAAGGATTTCCTCCGTATCACGGTGGCGGCGACATGGTGCGAACGGTCAGCTTCGAGGAGACGACATTCGCGCCCCTGCCGGCAAAATTCGAAGCAGGCACGCCGAACGTCGCGGGGGTCATCGGTCTGGGTGCGGCGATCGACTATCTGGCTTCGCTCGGGGCAGGAGAGACCTTGGCCGCAAGGCTCGACTCTGCGTTCGAGAAGATCCACGCGAGGGAGCGGGAGCTCACCGAATACGCGATGGGGAGGATGGCGGAGATACCTGGCTTGCGCCTCACAGGAACGGCGCCAGGCAAGGCCGGCATCATTTCCTTCGTGCTCGAGAGTGTTCACCCCCACGACATCGGAACAATCCTGGATGGCGAAGGCATCGCCATCCGCGCCGGACACCACTGCTGCATGCCGCTTATGGCGCGCCTCGGAGTGCCGGCGACCGCACGCGCGTCGCTAGCGTTTTACAATACGACCGAAGAGATCGACGCGCTGGTGCAGGGAGTATATAAAGTGAAGGATATGTTCGATCGGGAAGCAGCGCCGGCCGCGCGCCGATAGATCTATGAACTCGGACCTGAGAGAGCTCTACCAGGAAGTCATCCTGGATCATAACCGGAGCCCGCGCAACCGCAAGCGGCTCGATCAGCCCACCAGCCAGGCGGAGGGCCACAATCCGCTGTGCGGCGACAATGTTACGGTCTACCTGCACTCGGACGGCGGCATGGTGACCGACGTGGCGTTCGAGGGCAACGGCTGCGCGATCTCCACTGCGAGCGCATCTCTTATGACCGAAGCCGTCAAAGGCAAGAGCCTGGCCGAGGCGGAATCGCTGTTCCGGGAGTTTCAGAAGATGGTCACCACGCCCGGCGAGGATGCATCCCACCCTGAGCTAGGAGACCTCGAGGTACTGGCGGGGGTTCGAGACTATCCTGTGCGGATCAAGTGCGCGACATTGCCGTGGCATACGCTACACGCGGCGATTAGCGGCGTAAACGAGAAGGTGAGCACCGAATGAGCCCGTCCATTCTAGAGGGTTGTGATGCCTAAGCCATTGGAAGACGGCGACGCCCAGCAGCCGAGGTCCGTCACCACGATTGAACGGTCGCTTTTCGAAGCCGAGGTCATCGAACAAATCAGGACGGTGTACGACCCGGAAATCCCGGTCAACGTGTATGATCTCGGACTGATCTACGACATTCAGGTGGATGAAAAGAAGAACGTGCACGTGGTGATGACGCTGACGTCCCCGATGTGTCCGGTTGCGGGATCGCTGCCCGGCGAGGTCGAGATGGCGGTTCGCGGCACTCCGGGCATCGGCGACGTTACCGTAGAGCTCACGTGGGATCCTCCGTTCGGTCTCGACCGAATCAGCGACGACGTCAAAATCATGTTGGGACTCGAATGAAGTTTTCCGCGCAGGAAGAATACGGTCTGAGGTGCCTGCTGCAGATCGCCCGCCTGGGCGAAGAAGGCAGCATGACGATTCCCGAAATCGGCAAAGTTGAAGACCTCAGCCAGACGCACGTCGCGAAGTTGCTCATGATTCTCCGCAAGGAAGGATTCGTCAAGAGCACGCGCGGGCAAGCCGGCGGCTATACCATCTCGCGCCCGGCAAACCAGATCAGGGTAGGGGACGTGCTCGAGTCGCTCGGCGGCAAGCTGTACGACAGCGAGTTTTGCGGTAGACATGCCGGCCAGAGCGAGATATGTACCCATGCAGTCGATTGCTCGGTCCGCTCCCTTTGGCAGGTCATCCAGAGCGCCGTGGACGGCGTGGTGCAACGGATCACGCTGGCCGACCTCATTGCAGAGGGCGAACCGGCCACCAACGTACAGTTTTTCTCTAGCGCTCCGAAAATTGAGAGGGTCGGCGCCAAATGACCAACGTTCGAATATTTCCTGTCACCGTGACCGAGGCTGCTTCGGCTCAAATCGAGCGGCTGATCCGCAAGGACGGACGCCCGGGAGTGTTTTTGAGGCTCGGCGTGAAAGGAGGCGGGTGCTCGGGGCTCGAATACCTGACGGTTCTGGACTCGCAATCCCGGCCCGGCGATTTGGAACTGGTGGTCGGCGAAGTGAAAGTTGTCTGCGACCCGAAATCCGCGCAATTTCTAGAAGGCTCGACGTTCGACTACACGGGCAACCTCATCGGCGGAGGCTTCAAGTTCGAAAACCCCAATGCCAGCAGGAGCTGCGGCTGCGGATCGAGCTTCACACCTAAGCCGAAGTAGCGCTCAGTACAGCCGTGAGCCGTCGGGAACCGGCTCGGCGGGCTGAGCCAATACGACTTCTCCCGGAGCTCGGTCGAACCCGCACACGAGGCACTGGGATTCGAACCCGGCGATCCGCTTCGGGGGAAGATTGATCACCGCCAGCACCTGCCGGCCCAACAGCTCTTCGCGCGTATAAACCTGAGTGAGCTGCGCGCTCGATCGGCGAATGCCTTCGGGCCCAAAATCGATCTCGATCTTGTAAGCGGGCTTTCTAGCCTCGGGAAATCCTTCCACGCGGACTATCGTGCCCACCCGGATATCTACAGCCGCGAATTCATCGAATGTCATCCGGCCCCCACGAGCGTACGCGCAAGGGTGATTCCGACATAGCAGCCGAGTAGCGACGCGGCCAGGCTGCCGAAAGCGTAAGCGAGGCTGAGCTCCCAGGCGCCTTGCGACATTAGCTCGAGCGTTTCCCAGGAAAACGTCGAAAACGTCGTGTAGCCTCCGAGAACTCCGACTGCGATGAGCAACTTCCATTCGAGCGGCCACCCAAGGCGCTGCGACGCGGCCAGGTATGCACCGATGACGAGCGAGCCGCTCACGTTGATGGCAAAGGTTCCCCAGGGAAACTCGCTGTTGGCGTACGCGGCAATCCAGCCTCCGAGCCAGTAGCGCACGTTGGACCCCAGGGCGCCGCCCAGCGTGATCAGCACGATTTTCTGAAAGACACCCACCTTCGAACATTTTAGTGAATCGAAGCGCCTTCACGCAGAGGGCCAAAGGTCCCAGGGCTCGTCCAAACCCGGCGCACGCTAGGAGCGGCGCTGTTGCAGTTTCAGACTATGGAGGTTAAGGGCGAACGGAGCCGACCCTGACTTACGTCCGAGCGCTAGAGAGACCCTAGGTGATCGCCATGAAATACGGTGCACGGTATATCGTCGGCCTTGCGGCACTTGCTGCGGCGGCGTTCGCGTTGGCGGGCGACCTCCACATAGAAATCACTCCCGCATACGAGGGGGATTTGACCCAAACCGCACGCACGCCGATGAAGGTCACCGTAACGAACGATGGCCCAGCCACTTCGGGAACAGTTCGGTTAGAAACGCAGGCCTTTCACATGGACTACCCGGTCTCGCTGCCGGCAAGGGACAGCGTCGAGTTCGAGGCCTACGTTTATCTGAGCTGGGGAGATGTGGTCGCGTCGCTTGCGACGCCTCGAGGCCACGACTCCACGCGGTTCCAAATCGGGGGATATGGCTACGCCGCTTATCAGCCGGGAGTTCTGCTTGTCGGCCTGTCGCCGGGCTCACTCTCGTACCTGCGGACGACTTCGAACGGATCCGGCACGAATTCTTTTGCCGACCTGTACTGCCCTGCATCCGACCTACCGACGAGGCCCATCGGCTATGAGGGCCTCTCGGCGGTCGTGCTCGATCCCAGCATCCGCGCTCTCTCTCCCGAGCAGGTGCGCGCGCTCCAGCTTTACGTGGTCAGCGGCGGAACACTGGTTTTCAACGGTGGCAAATCGGCTGACTGGGACGAGGCTTCCTGGGCCACGTCCCTCTTGCCGGCGAGAGGCTTCAAGGCGGGCCCTACGGTCAAGTTCGCATTTCCTCACGCTAACGGCCAAGGACCGTTTCCCAGCGTTTCGCTCACCACAGCGAAGCCCGTCGACGGAGCGCGCGCGAATTACGTTCGAGGCGACCTCGTCGCGATCGTGAAGCCGATCGGCCTCGGGCGCTCGCTTTATTACACGTTCGATCTATCGGAGAGCCAAGTTGCCCGGTGGCCCGGAATGGAAGCGTATATTCAGTCACAACACTGGTCGAATGCGATGACCAGGGTGGCGTCATTCCAACAGTCGCCGCAACAGGGGATGGGCGTGCAGCCGGCGATTGCCACCGCGCCTCAGACGCTGCCGAGCGCCGCTAGCCCGGACCCCTTCAGCGCTAAGCTCCCTTCCACGAGCTTCATTTTCGAGTTGCTTGCTTCGTATTTCGTGGTCGTTGTGCCCCTGAACTTCCTGGTCCTGAAACGCATGAAGCGGGGCGAATGGGCGTGGTTTACGGCGCCGGTTCTGAGCTTGGCGTTCGCCGGCCTTCTCTTCCACTCTGCCCGGGGCTTGTATTCCGCCAAGATGTCGCAGGCTACACGCGGCATCCTTGTGACACAGGAAGGGATACCGGATGCCGAGTTCGTCGGTGCAACGCAAATGTTCATCCCGAACGCCGGCGAATACGACCTTCACCTGAAGGACGTCGACAGCGTCGGTATCGCGGGTACTGACAGCGGCGTGCAACAAATCGACATCGGCGCGAATCCGGAGTTGCGAGCCAGCGACTCTGGAAGCGTGTCTGCTACGAAGATGATCGCCCGAAATCTATCGTTCCGGGAGTTGACGTTCGCGCAGATCTATCCCGCGGGGTCATGGGTGCGTTTCCACGTCGATCGGAAGGGCGACCAAGCCCGTGTAACGGTGACAAACGCCAGTCCTTACGCCATTTCTCATGCATGGCTGCTCGTTGGCAACCTTTCGGTAGGGATGGGCGACCTGGCTGCGGGAGCTCAAAGAACTGTTACTGCGAACTTGAAGAAGTCTGGCCCTGCGCTGCAGACCGTCAGCCTGCCCATGGTCAATTCCGGTAGTGCCCGCATCGCGCTCGATGGAGAAGTGGACGGACTTGAGCCCGGTCCCAGGATCGGCAAGGAAGTGGCAACCCGGCGAAGCATCGAGCTCCTGGCGTTCGCGAATACCGAGGTGAAACAGTGACTACGACCTCATGGAAGCATCTGGTCACGGACAACCCGATGCTCGTCGAGATCACGCGAACGCGGAGGCGATTCATGTCGCTTGGCGCGGGCAGGTCGGTCAATTCCGGCGTGATCGCGGTGCTGATTATGTGCTACTTGGGGCTGCTGCTTGGAGTGCTGAGGTTCCGTGAGGACATTGCCCCGATCGGCCTTATTTTCGCGCAGACCGCCATCTTCACGATCCTCGCACCCGCCCTGCTGCATGGATCGATCGCAGGCGAGCGCGAGCGCAGAAGCTGGGACATCCTTATGGCCGCGCCTGTCTCGAAGGCGCAAATCGTGGCAGGCAAGTTCCTCGGCGCGCTCACGGTGCTCGGAATCGGCTTCGCGCTGTTCCTTTTTCCTACCCTGATCACTCTCGCGTTCTATAGGGGCCACACGCCGATCGTGCCGTTCCTGGGGGCCGAGGCGATCTCCGCCTCGTTCGGGATACTGCTTTGCGCGCTGACCATCTTTCTGTCGGCTAGGGCGCGGCGCTCGTTCATGGCGCTCGGCACGACACTCACGACGCTCTTGCTGACGTTGTTGGCCATTCCTGGGCTAGTCGCGACACTGACGATGGGAAACGATGTAGCGCTGGAATTCGCTTGCTACTTCAATCCGTTCTGGGCGCTCGTCGCTCTGGTGAGGTTGTCCGACGGTTCGCATATCAGCAACGGAATGCCGGCGCTGGTCTATGGGCTGCCCCAAGTCGCCTTCTATCTGGGCTTCAGCGCGATCCTCCTTGCATGGTCGATCAACACGCTGATCTTCGCGGACAACGACGTCAAGTTCAAACCGAGGAAGGCTAGCGATGCTTGAGGTGAGGAACCTCCGAAAGCAGTACGGCGACCTGGTCGCCGTGAACGGCGTTTCGTTCTGCCTGCAGCCCGGCGACGTGTTCGGCTTTATCGGCTCGAACGGGGCTGGAAAAACCACCACCATCCGCATGATCTCGACCCTGCTCGAGCCCACGGCCGGAACGGCCACGCTCAATGGCGCGGACATCGTGAAGGACCCGCTCGCTGTGCGTTCGATGATCGGCTACATGCCGGACTTCTTCGGGCTTTACGACGACGTCAAGGTTTGGGAGTATCTCGACTTCTTTGCTTCCATTTATCGGGTGCCTCGCAGCCAGCGGGGGGACGTCATCGACAACGTCTTGCAGCTCACGGACCTAACCGTGAAGAAGGACGCGTTCGTTCAGTCGCTTTCGCGAGGCATGCAGCAACGTCTATGCCTGGCGAGGTGTTTGGTGCACGATCCGGCCCTGCTGCTTCTCGACGAGCCCGCGTCGGGCCTCGATCCGCGCGCTAGAGCGGAACTGAAGGCACTCATAGGCGAGCTTGGCAAAATGGGCAAGATCGTCGTCGTCTCGTCGCATATTCTGCCGGAGCTCGCAGACTTCTGCAACACGGTCGGCATCATCGAAAGGGGCGATCTGCTGGCGTTCGGGCCCGTCGATCAAATCGTCAAGGGCGCACACACCACGAGGGTTCTGGAGCTTCGGCTCCTGCGCGAGGCGAACGCTTCCGCCAGGTTCATGCTCGACTTGCCACATGTCGTCGCTGCGCAGGCAACCAGCGAGAGTCTGGTCTGCGTCGACTTTTCGGGAGATTACGAGCAGCAGGCGGAATTGCTCAAGCACCTCGTGAGCGAAGGATTTCCGGTTATCGGCTTCCGCGAACAGGAAGCAGACCTTGAAGATGTGTTTCTGCGGTTGACAACGGGAGCAGTGCAATGATAGCCACAAGAGAAGCGGCAAGGCAGGGATTTTTCGACCGATTCGCGAGCTGGCTGGGGGAAACCAAGCTTGCCTACCTGGGGAACGCTGCGGCACTGCGAGACTTTCGCGTGCAGCTTCGGGGAAATCGCTCGATGCTGCTCTTTGGCCTGTATCTCGCCGTGATGATCGGCGCGGGGCTCGTGATCTACGCCCAGACGGCAAATGCGGGCCAAATATCGGCGCTCGTCGCCCAAAACAACCTCTTGACGTTCTACGCGGTGGTGATAGGGATGCTGGGCGCGGTGCTCACCATCGTTACGCCGGCCCTTTCCGCGACCGCAGTCGTCATGGAGCGGCAGCGCCACTCGCTCGATCTGGTTTTTTCGGCTCCCGTGACGGCCCGGTACTACCTCGTCGGCAAAATGATCAGCGCTTTCCGCTACACCTGGATGCTGCTGATTCTATCGCTCCCGGTCACGGCCTCATGCGTGGTGCTCGGAGGGGCGTCGTGGTCCGACGTGCTGGAGTCGTTCGGGTTGCTGTCCATGCACGCATTGATCATTACGGCGATCTCGCTGCTCGTCTCGACCATGGTCAGCAAGCCGGTCAGCGCCATCATCTGGTCTTATGCTGCCACGGCCGCTTACCTCATACCGGCGACCGCGCTTTCCGCCGGAGCAATGAACGCGACCAATGGCCCCTTCCATATGGAAGGCATCCAGGCGCCGTTCTGGGGGGGCCTCAGCCCGTACACGGTTTCGGCGATGGCAGGAACCTATAGCTCGATAGGCGGGCTCGATGTGCCCAATTGGATCCTCGTGGGCGGCCTTACCCTGCTCATCTGCCGGCTTCTGCTCTTGGGCGCAGGCGTCGCACTCGCCTCATGGGATCCCAAGCTCATTGTAAAGCTCCGCTCCACCAGCCTCGTCTACGCGGCGGTACTGGCGGCCTGGGTTGGTTATGCGGCTGTCCCCAGCGCGAGCTCGGTAGGCGACCTGTCTGTCTTTGGAGGATCGCTCCTCGCTGGTTCCTCGGTGGCGCTGCTGCTGGCAGTTCCGAATGTCTGCTGCTTCGGGAAAGACGCTGAGCGAAGGCTCCGCCCGAACGGCTGGTTCTCGTCGCGCCGAATGCTGGATGGCACTCCTGCCGGCGCCCTGCCGTTCCTGCTCGCGCTCGTGTCCGTCGGCGCCTTAGGGCTCTTTCTGGGCACGTTCCTTGGGAGCGGCCTTACGTTGGGCATGCCGTTCCTCGTGTACGTCTGCTACGGGGCCGCCTTGGTGAGCCTGTTCTGGGCGGTCGCTCGGTACACATCCTCCTACATGCTCGGAGTCCGCACCGCGCGAGTCGGAGTAATTGTCTCGATGATCGTGCTGCTGGTATTGCCAACGCCGATTCTGAGCGCTCTGACCCCAGCCGGTATCGACTCAGAAGCACTCACAGTGTGGGACCTGTTCGTGCTGCGGCCCATCGGCGCTACGAACACACACCGCGTGGGCGAGGCCCTGGCTTACGCGGTTCTCCTGCTGGCAGCGACCGGCATTTTCGCGGCGTGGGCGGAAAAGAACCTGAAAGAGAAGAATTCGGGCGATAGGCCCGACGGGCCGATAGTTGCGTAGAAGTCCCGGCCCGGGGAGGATGACGCAAACCCTGGGCCAGGAATGGGCGGGCTGTACCGCATCGTTCTTCGGTCTCCCCTTTGCTGGTGGGGCTATTGCCTCCCGCGCCGAAGCTGCGATGCGACCCGTGGCTTTTGACCACCTTCAGCGTAATGCGCTTTAGCGCGAAATGTCAACTGTTTTTGTGAACAAATTGACAAAAAGCCCCAACAAGTTCAAATTTTAGAATTCGGACTCGCCCACAAGCCGCCTGATGTCGCCCCAGGCGCTTTGCAAATCGTTCAGCAACGGTGATTGTGAGCGAGCGATGCCGACGAGGTCGAGGTCGATCTCCACAATCATCATGCTAGGTTCGCCGAGAGGCGATTCCCCGATCGATTTCCCAAGCGGATCGAACGCCATGGAGCCGCCTGTGAAGCCCTTGCCGCCTTCGAATCCGCAAAGCTGGGAGTTCACGCAGAACACGCCATGCTCCTCAGAGATCGCGCGCAGCAGCCGCCGGTATCGGTCATGGTTGTCGATGTCCTCCGCCTGAAAGCCCCGCGCCGGAGACGCCGAAGGCACGAGCAGCACCTGCGCCCCCCGCACGGCGCACAGCGTGGGCAGAATGCCGTGCCAAACATCCTCGCAGATCAGCAGGCCCATGCGACCCACCGAGCTATCGAAGACGCATAGCTCGCGGCCGCGCGATACGAATCGCTCTTCGTCGAAGACCCCGTAAGTTGGTAGGAAGAACTTCCGGTAGACGGCGTTGACCCGGGTTCCATCGACCCTGCAGGTCAGGTGCGCCGCGCTGTTGTAGAGGTTCCCACGGTCGTTTTCATAAAAGCCGAGAACCAGGTCGATGGTGTCGGGAAGCTTGCCTTGGAACCGCCTTTCGAGCCGGCTCGCGAGATCATCCGCGCCAAGCGAGGATTCAAGGACGCCCCCTTCCAAGAAGTACCCGCTGGTGCTCGCCTCGGGCAGAACGGCGAGCTTAGCTCCCTCGCCGGCAGCTTGCAGTGTGATTGCGGCGATCTGGTCGAGGTTCGTTTCCACCTCGGCCTTTTCCGGAGCGAATTGTCCGACGGCGATTTGAAACGCCATGGGGGATCGACTACGCCTTGTCCCCGATCCGAGATTTGACCGCCTTCATGGCTGCCTCTGTTCGGCTGTTCACCTGAAGCGCCTTCAGAATATTGCTCACGTGGTTCTTGACCGTCTTCTCGGCAATCGAGAGCTTTGCGGCGATCTCCTTGTTTCGCATTCCCTGCGCTACGAGGTCGAGAATCTCCTGTTCGCGGTCGCTGAGCACGTACATTTCGGAGTCGTCGATCTCGTCCTCGTCTTTCACTCTCCGAAAATCTTCGATGACCTTGGTTGCGATACGCGGCGTGATC
The DNA here is from genome assembly GCA_025934835.1 of Fimbriimonadaceae bacterium. Lineage (GTDB taxonomy): Bacteria > Armatimonadota > Fimbriimonadia > Fimbriimonadales > Fimbriimonadaceae > Fimbriimonas. Next base: position 1,277 of record JAICWL010000053.1, on the reverse strand, counting down.
TTCGCCTCGCCCCTATCCGCAAGGCGGATCGCCTCGACGACGTCTTGCGGCGTGGAGGTCTTTAGCAGATAGCCTAGGGCGCCGGCGCGAAAAGCATCGTAGACGGAGTCGTCGTCCTCGCGGACGGTGAGGATGACTACTTTCAGGTCCTTTTCCTGCCGCGTCAGCTTTCTCGTCAGCTCGATCCCGCTCAGCCGTGGCATATTGATGTCGGTCAGCAACACGTCGGGCGGGTCGGTCAGGCACACGTCCAGGGCCTCCTGTCCATCTTTTGCGACGGCCAGCAGCTCGCACTCCGGCATCAGCGTCAGGGTTTTTTCGAGCGCTTTGCGGTACGAGGGCTCGTCATCGGCTATGACGACTCGGATCTTGTCTGGCATGAGCCAGATTATACAGACCTCGAGGGCCCCAAGGCTTGCGAGACATAATGAGCTACCGATGGGCGTCCTTGAAGTTCGAGACCTGCAGGTCGCATTCGGCGTCACCGAGATTCTGCGCGGTGTCACGTTCGAACTGATCGCAGGCCAAACTCTCGGGGTCGTCGGTGAATCCGGCTGCGGGAAGTCCATGACCGGCTTCGCGATCATGGGGATGCTCCAAACCCCGGGCAAAATCGTGGGCGGGTCGATCGAGCTGGATGGGCGGGAGCTTGTCGGTTTGCCGGAGCGAGAGCTGCGGAAGATCCGAGGAGAGCAAATCGGTCTCGTGATGCAGGACCCGTTTACGAGCCTTAACCCGATGATGCGCGTGGGCGATCAGATCGGTGAGGCGTTCAGGCTTCACCACGGCCTCTCGCGCGAGCAAGCGTGGAAGCGATCCATAGAGATGCTCGAGCAAGTCGGCGTGCCCGCGCCAGAGAGCAGCGCCCGAAAGTATCCCCACCAGATGAGCGGCGGCCAAAGGCAACGCGTGGTGATCGCGATCGCGTTCGCATGCCGACCCAAGGTCTTGATCGCCGACGAGCCCACCACGGCCCTCGACGTGACGCTGCAAGCTCAAATCCTTCGGCTTCTGCGTGACCTTCAGCAGCGGGAGGGCACGGCCGTCATGCTTATTTCGCACGACATCGGCGCCATCGCGTCGATCTCGCAGCGAATCGCCGTGTTCTATGCCGGACGCATTGTGGAAACCGGCCCCGCCGAGCGAGTGCTGAGGCAGGCGGCCATGCCCTACACCCGAGCGCTGCTGAACGCGCTGCCAAGGGCGGGGGCCAAGCGCCTGGAAGCGATCGGCGGTCAGCCTCCCGATTTCACAAACCTGCCGCAAGGCTGCTCGTT
>JAICWL010000143.1 GCA_025934835.1 Fimbriimonadaceae bacterium | reverse complement strand
GCCTCAATTTAAAGCCCAAACCCCAAAACACGCCCGCCAAATCTGTATATCCCTGTGTCCAGCGACCAACACAAAAAGCCCAACGAGAAAACAGAAAAGTGATTTTTGCGAAACGAACTCCCCGCTAACCCCACCCCCGAATCTGAAACCACCGCAACAAGACCGAAAACGAACTCCAAAATCACGTCGATCCACGCGCGATTCCAAAGCGTCGACTTGGCGGTAGGCTCGTCGAAACCAACATCGAGGTTCACCCTATGGAAGAAGCAGTCATTTTATCCGGCGTGCGAACGCCCATTGGAGCTTTCCTAGGCTCGCTGTCGAGCCTGACCGCCCCGCAGCTCGGCGCAAAAGCGATTGCGGGGGCCCTCGCCAAGGCAGGAATCAGTCCCGACAAGGCCGACGAAGTCATCATGGGCTGCGTGCTGACGGGCGGCATGGGCCAGGCGCCGGCGCGCCAGGCGGCCATCTACGCCGGTGTGCCGGATTCCGTGCCGTGCATGACGATCAACAAGGTCTGCGGCTCAGGGATGAAGGCCGCGATGCTTGCCGCTCAAGCGATCAAGTGCGGAGACTCCCGGCTCGTCATCGCCGGCGGCATGGAGTCGATGTCGAACGCGCCGTATGCGCTCGACAAGGCCCGCACCGGCTACCGCATGGGCAACGGCGTCCTGATCGACACCATGATCCACGACGGGCTCTGGGACCCATACGGCAACTGCCATATGGGAACATGCGGCGACGCCACGGCAGCGGAACTCCAGTTCAGCCGAGAAGACCTCGACGCCTACGCCGCTGAGAGCTACCGGCGGGCAAAGGCGGCGCAAGATTCGTGCAGGCTCAGCGAAGAGATCCTACCGGTCGAGATCCCGCAGCGAAAGGGAGACCCGATCACCGTTAGCCTGGACGAAGAGCCGGGCAAGGGCGACCCGGCCAAGCTTGGCTCCCTGCGTCCGGCGTTCGACAAGCAAGGCGTGACCACGGCTGGCAATGCCAGCAGCATCGACGATGGAGCGGCGGCCATGGTGATCGCCGCCAAGTCGGAGGCGGAAAGGCTCGGCATAAAGCCGCTCGCGCGGATCGTGGGCTACTCCACGCATGCGCAGGAGCCGAGCAGATTCACGACCGCTCCCGCATTCGCGATCGAAAAGCTGCTGCAGGCGCAAGGTCTCAAAGTCGAAGATATAGACCTCTGGGAAGTGAATGAGGCGTTCGCGGTGGTCGCGATGGCTGTCGCACAAAAAGTGGGTATCGAGCACGAAAACATGAACGTGAATGGGGGGGCCGTGGCCCTCGGACACCCGATCGGCATGACCGGCGCTCGCCTGATCATCACCGCGATTCACGAGCTTCGCCGAAGGGGCGGTAGGTTTGCGGTAGCCTCGCCATGCATTGGAGGCGGAGAAGCCACGGCGATATTGTTAGAGGCCCTATAGCGATTCGCCTAATGGATTGTTGTGCGATCACCGACAACGATTGACGGGCCCGTTCGTTTTCGTTCGTCGTCTAACCCGGTGCAGGGTAGAACGTTCCGGCGATCCAAGGAGTATCCGAACGTCCGCCTGCAAGCATAAAACCAGGAATGAAGATTCTTTTCGTTTCGGCGGAAGTCTCGCCGTTTGCTAAAGTCGGCGGCCTCGCCGACGTTGCCGGTTCGTTGCCTTGGGCTCTTCGCGAGCTGGGCCACGACGCGCGGGTGGTCATGCCGCTCTATCGCATGATCGAGGAAGACCCGAGATGGCGTCTCCACACGAACCTCGATGGCTTCGAAGTGAAGATGAGCGACGGCTGGATGAAGCAGGCCGTTTTCAAAGAAACCGAGCATGAGGGCGCCCCGGTCGGCTTCATCGGGACCGATCAATGGTTCGAGCACTCCGTCGACAGCGAAAGCCTTTATCAGCCGGGTGGGATGCAGCACCTTTTCTTCTCGACCGCCGTTCTGGAAGCGATGGAAAGGCTCGATTGGATTCCCGACGTAGTCCACTGCAATGACTGGCACACGGGCTTCCTCCCGGTTATCATGAGGGAGAAGCGCCCGCTGTGGGACGAGGTCGCGACGGTCTTCACCATTCACAACCTGGCATACCAAGGCGAATTCGGGCCAGACGTCCTCGACGTGCTCGGGCTGCCGCGAACGCTCTTCCGACCGGAAAAGGTCGAGGCGTGGGGGCGGGTCAATTTCCTGAAATCGGGCTGCGCCTACTCGGACCGAGTGAACACCGTAAGTGAGAACTACGCCGGCGAGATTCAATCCCCGGAGTACGGCTGCACGCTGGAAGGGCTCATGACCCACCTTGCCCAGCATGGCCGACTGAGCGGAATCCTCAACGGCATCGACACGAAATGCTTCGACCCGGCGACAGACCGGGAGCTGAGAGCGAACTTCTCGGCCGAGGACATCACCGGAAAAGCTCGGTGCAAAGCAGCCCTATTGAAGGAAGTCGGCTGGACGGACAAGAAGAAGCTCCCCCTGATAGGGCTTGTGAGCCGACTCAGCAGCCAAAAGGGGCTCGATTTGATTCTGGAAGCCGCCGAGGCGCTGGTCGCCCTACCAATTAGGCTGATCGTGCAGGGGCTGGGCGATCCGTGGCTCGCCGAGAAATACGCCGGTCTGGAAAAAAAGCATCCAGATCGGTTCAAATTCGTGAACCGATTCGACGCGGGCATCGCGCAGCGGATTTACGGAGGCTGCGACGGCTTCTTGATGCCGAGCAGGTTCGAACCTTGCGGACTGGGCCAGATGATCGCCATGCGTTACGGCACGATCCCCATCGTTCGCGCCACAGGCGGACTCGCCGATACCGTGATCGAGGGTCGGAACGGCTTCGTGTTCCAACAGAAATCGGCGATGAGCCTACTCGCGGCCGTGGAGCGGTTTGTCGGCGCTTACGGTGATTCACACCAATGGACTGCGCTCGTTAAGCAGGCGATGAGAGAGGATCACTCTTGGAATTGCAGCGCGGCAAGCTACGCGGACCTTTATTTGGACGCTGTGGAAGAGCGCGCGGGCATAGCTCGCACAGCCTGACCAAGCGCAAGCGACTACGCGATGGGGAACACTGTCTCCAATGCAAATGCAGGCGCTGATAGAGGCGCGGCGCGATGGCCGGGCCCATAGCGAGGCGGACCTCCGAGATCTCGCCCTGGCAGCCGCGCGGGGAACCGTGCCCGACTATCAGCTTGCGGCATGGCTCATGGCCGCGTATCTCAATCCGATCACACCCCAAGAAACCGCATGGCTGACCATGGCGATGGCCGACTCGGGCGAGAGGGCCGATCTTGGGGGCTTGCCAAAGCCTTGGCTAGACAAGCACAGCACCGGCGGCGTAGGCGACAAGACGACGATCGTAGTGCTGCCGATCCTCGCTGCCTGCGGCCTCACAGTCGTCAAGATGAGCGGCCGGGGCTTGGGCATCACTGGAGGCACCGTGGACAAACTATCCTCGGTGCCGGGCATGCGACTGAACCTGACTCCAGACGAGCTCCGGCAGATCGCCGGTCGCACCGGCATCGCATTGACCGGCCAGACGCCGGACCTCGCCCCGGCGGACAAGGCCCTCTATGCGCTTCGAGATGCCACCGCCACCGTCGATTCGATACCGCTTATCGTCTCGAGCATTCTCAGCAAGAAGCTTGCCGGAAGCGCGGATACCGTTCTGCTGGACGTCAAATGCGGCGCAGGGTCGTTCATGCCCACACTTCGGCAGGCAAAGGCGCTTGGGCGCGCTCTCGCCGAGACCGCGCGCCTTTGCGGGCTGAATACGAGGATCGCGATCACAGACATGAGTCAGCCGCTGGGGGCCGCGGTCGGAAACGCTTTGGAAGTGCGAGAAGCTGTGGCAACTCTGACGGGAGAAACCCTGGGACCGGGAACCGATCGATTCCGCACGCTCTGCGTGCGACTGGCCGGTATGGCGCTGGAAGCGTGCGGCCGTGCGGAAAGCTCGCGCCACGGCCGCAGGATCGCAGAGAAGACGATTACCGACGGAAGCGCCGCCGAGAAGGCGCGCCAATGGTTCTTCGCCCAGGGGGCTACGGCGGACGTGGTTTCGAATCCTGCGATGCTCGAGGTCGCGCCTGTGCGGCGGGAGATGTTCTTCCGCGAAAACGGC
>JAICWL010000050.1 GCA_025934835.1 Fimbriimonadaceae bacterium | reverse complement strand
CAGCGGCTCGCCGATGCGGATCGGCACATGGCTGTCCTGCTGGATCGGCGCGACAAACTCCCAGCCGTCGGGCGTATCTTGGAGAAACCGGGTCCGATAGACACCCGACGCGCACCGAACGCGTATCACCGAGTTGGGCTCCGGCGCCGTGACGGCTCTGCGCCTCTTCAGAAACGCTCCCAGGGCGAACGAAAGCGTGAGCGAGGCGGCGAACATGGCCGCGAAGATTAAGCTAACCTGAACCAGATTTCCCATCTTTGCCTGGCGTCTCGGGACCGGACTTGTCCTCTTCCGTAGCGGCCTTATGCTGCTTGATCGCTTCGCCGAGGTTGATTCGCGCCTCGGTCATGTCGTCTTCGCTTTTGGAGCCGAGGAAAGTTTCGATCCCTACCAGGCTTTGGGCAAGCAAATTGCATGCCAGAACTTGCTTGAGCCGCGCGGGGGAGCGAGCGGCCGGCACGTCGATGAGCTGGATCATATCCAGGCACGATTTGTTAATGCGCGAAAGCGTGGTCACCGAATCCCGCAGCCCCGCGGCGTCCGGATGGGCCAGCGCTTGCTGCATGACGGTGAGAACCGTAGCGGTCCGGTTGTCAAAAGCGCTACCCAGGATGCGGGTTGCCAGCGAGTATCGGTCGGCGAGTCGATCGGGAGTGGGCGACGGCTCCAGTTCGCGCATCTTGGCATAGTCCGCAGCCGCCCCGTCCGATCCACCCAGCAGCGTTCTCGCGAGCGCGCGCAGAAAATAGGCGTCGGCGCTCGGCTTCGACTGAATCACGTGATCGGCGTGCTCCAGGGCTTTCGCCGCATCGAGCTGGCTGAGCGCGATCTCGGAAAGCAGAAGCCGCGAGCTTGCGGCCTCAGGGTCTCGCGCTACCGCTTCGTTCACGTCCGCCCGAGCCTTGTCCGGCTTACCGGCGGCCAACCACCCGCGAGCCGCCATGGCCCAAAGTCCGACGCTATCCTTTACGAGATGAGCGCCGCGCTCAGCTTCCTCGGCGGCACTTTCGGGCTCTCCCCGAGTCATCAGCGCACCGGCCAGCATTGAGCGTAGGTCGCCGTCCAGCGGGTTCTGATCGATCGCTTTGCGCAGGGCGATGATCGCATCGGGCACCTTGCCCGAGCCCAGGAGCTTCGAGATAGCGTCTCGTTCGCTTGCGGTGTCGGGTTTGGGGGGCGGCGGCGCCGCTGCTGGCTGGATCGGCGCCTGCCCGGGCGAGGCTGCCGGCGTCAACGTTTTCGGCTGCGCCTTCAAGTCTTTCAGAGGGCCGCTCGCGAGCTTGAGCCCGACCGTCCGCGCTACAGATCGGCCCGAATCCTCGTCGGCATAGCTGCCGTTGAGGCTCACTTTGACGGCCTCCTCATCTTTCCAAATCTCACGGCCCCTATCTCGAAGTTCGACCGCTGCTTTGAGACCTGTCAGAGACGGCTTCAGCACGTAGGTAAGCACGTATTCCGCGTCTAGCTGGTCCGCCGCTACGAGCACCTGCTTCATCGTGGGCTCGTTCGGCGTGTTCTTGAGCTTGCCGTCGAGCACAGCGCCGCGAAAGACGGGATCGGTCATTCCCCAGACGATAGGATTCACTCGGCCGATCTCGTCCATGTTAACCGCCAGGTAGTTGGCAACGGACGAAGACGGCCCGAGGTCGGCCTTGCCGTCCGGGCCCATGCTCACGATGAGCATCTGCGGAATGGCGCACGCGAAGGCAGCGGCGCAGGTCAGGCCGGCGAAGACTGCGGCCCTAAACAAGGTCACTCGGAGCTACCCTCCCTGCAACGCTTTCAGCGCGGCCTTGCAAGAATCGACCGCAGCCTGCACGCGAGAGTTGCCGCCCTTTCCGGGGCCCATCATAGACTCGCCTGCAGCAATGGCCCTTCCGTAGGCTTCGATTGCGTCGCTCGTACGACCGGAATGGGAGTACGCCTGCCCCAGCCGCTGATTGATCGATACCGGATCGCCTCCGTTGCGCAGTGCCCGCTCGTAGGTGCCCGCCGCTGCGGCGTAATTGCCGATCAACAGTTGCTGCCTGCCTGTGCGAACCAGCGCTTCGAGCCCGGAGCCGCCGATCGACTCCGATCCTCCGGGGCCGCTGCCGGCGCCCTTATGCACCTGGATGTCGATGACGCCGCTGTCCTCAGTCGCGGGTTGATTGGGGGTCGCTTCCGGGGGTGGATCGACTGCTTTGGTCTTATTCGGAGGCGGAGCCGTGGGCTTTGCCGCGTCCGACTGGCTGGAAACGATCGGAGTTATGTTCGGGTGGAACGGCTCGACCTGCATGTCCTGCTGGTAGCTGGCAGCGTCTGCCCTGGGAAACGGAAGCGGGTCGCCGTCCGAGCGTGCCGAGCTGCGGTGCGAAGATTCGCCGTTTCGCACCTGATACGTATTGTCGCCCGTGCCGCCGGCAGGGGCGGCTTCGCTCTGCTGAGTCGGCGGCACTTTGGCAGCGCCGCTCTGTGAATTCGGCAGGGTTGCCGGCTCGAAAGCCTGTCGAACGATCGACCTGTCCGATTTCGGCTTTGAATCCACGTTGCGTTGGCCGACAGCCGCGGCGAGCGCGCCCAAGCCCATAACGATGACAACGGCGCTCAATGCGCCGGCGACAGCCAGTCGCCGATCCTTTCGGACGAAAGCGACTGAATGGTGCTCGAGCGCGTTGCGGAGCTGATTGCGGCGAATTTTGTCCAACTCTGAGTCGGGATTCAGGTCGACCACCCTCTCCACGGCTTCGAGCGCAGGCGCAATTTGGCCCAGGCGCTCGTGGCACACCGACTTCAAGGACAGCGCGCGGATCGAGGACGGATTCGTATGAATCGCGGAGTCCGCGATAGCGAGAGCCTCGTCTGTTCGCCCTTCGTCGAGGGCGGCCTCACCTTTGGCGACGAACGCATCGAGCTGTGTCGTGGCGTCGTCGACGTCGTCTTTCGGAATAGCCGTGCCACATCGCTTGCAGAAAGTGCTGTCAAGCGTGTTCGGCGTGCTGCAGTGTTTGCACGAAACCATGGAGCGCATCCCCCGGGCCGTTCCCTCAGCGCGGACGATCATTTTACCAAACATCCAGCGAACGCGCGCTGAAGGCGCCGGACCTATGCAAAGGACGGCTAATTCCCGCAAAGAATTCACGGAACCGCAAAGTATCCTTGCAGCTATGACGGAACCGCTGTCGCAGACACCGCTCCACAAGAGCCACTTGGAAGCCGGCGCGAAAATGGTGCCATTCGCCGGGTACGACATGCCGGTCCAATACGTCAGCGTCATCGCCGAGGCGAGGGCGGTTCGGGACGGCGCCGGTATGTTCGACGTCAGCCATATGGCGAGGCTGACGTTCGAAGGCGCGGATGCGCAGGCTTTTCTCGAGCAAGTCACGACGAACGATGTGTCGAGGCTCGAAGACATGTCGGGCCAGTATTCGCTCCTTCCGAACGATAAGGGCGGCCTCGTGGACGACATTATCGTTTACAGAATCGGGGACCATCCCACAGGGCCATGGGCTCCTTCACCCGAACGCGGCGAGACCATGTTCAAGATGGTCGTGAACGCCGCGAATCACGCCAAAGACGTGGCCTGGCTGCAGGCGCACATCCAGGGAGACGTGCGAATCTCCGATCAGACCGATGCGACCGCGATGATCGCCGTCCAGGGACCGAAGGCTACGGAAATCCTCGCGCGCCTGTGCAATCGACCGGAACAGCTTCGCTCCGCGAAGGCCTTCGGCGTAGTGGTGTGTAATGTCGTCGGCGCGGAGTGCTTCTGCGCGCGCTCGGGCTATACCGGCGAGGATGGGTTCGAACTCATCTGCGAGGCATCGGCCGCTGAGACCGTTTGGAATGCGCTTGCGGGCGCGGGGGTCGCTCCGTGCGGGCTGGCTGCCCGCGATACGCTTCGAGTGGAGGCCGGCCTTCCGCTCTATGGCCACGAGCTGAACGACGACCTTAGCCCGATAGCCGCGGGGCTCGGATGGGTCATCGGGAAAACGAAAACCTTCATCGGCAGCGAGCCAATCCGCAAGGCTAAGGAGCAGGGAACGCCGAGAAAGCTCCAGGGAGTCCGGCTTCACACGAAGCGTTTGCTGACACCCGGAATGAAGGTGTACAGCGAGCGCTCGGAGATCGGCGAAATAACCAGCGGCGTCGTCTCGCCATTGCTGGATGCGGGGATCGCGTTCGCTTTCATCGACGCCTCGATCGCACCGGGCGCCGCCTGCGAAGTCGACGTCCGAGGCAAGATGGAGCCGGCAACAATCGTTGGAAAGAGGTTTTTCAAACGCGAAAAAAGTTAGTCGCAAAATCCGAAAAATTAGTTGGAACTTCTAGCGCGAACCCGCTGTCCGAAACGGTGATAGCGAATACGACGAAGCAAGAGAGTGTGAGTCTAGGTCGGGCGCCCAAGCGGCACCCGACTCTTTTTTTGCCACCCCCATTCCCTAGACTTGGCCTGCTGCCGCTCGCTTCCGGACTGTGCCGAGCTGCTTCAGCTGGCGGTGCTCGCGCTCTGTGAAATCCTTCGTACTGGGCGCAAGATTTCGTTTCCGCCTGCAGTGCTAGGAAGAGCGCCGGGATTCTGCCGATTATTCACAGAACGGGCCGGCAAATGCACTCAGCCGGAAGTGTGGTGATGTTTCTTCGTACGATCCAGCGATCACTGTCGAGTTCGACCTTGTTCCGAGTCGGCTTCCGCGTCGTTTTCACAACTATCGTCGTGACCACAGTGGGCTACCGATACGTCGCGAGCAATATGGAAGAGCGCGAAGTGAGCGTGCTGGAGGGCTACGTGCGCCAGCGGGCCGACCATGAATCGGTTCAATTCGGGCTGGCCTCGGAAGACAGCCGGATCTTCGTGAAGGAGTTCGGGAAGCTGTATGCGAACTCCGCTTGGACTCCCGGCAAGGCGAGCGACTCGATAACGGTGCTTCGTTCCAAATCCGCGAAGTTGGACGATGGACGGACGCTCGGTGCCGCGTGCGAAATCGGCGCGTGGTTCGGCCGTGCGTATCAAGACAGATTTCAGCGAATCTACTTCGTGAGCCGCTCCGGCTCGGTCGTTGTGTTCGACTCTTCAATACCCCAGGGCCGGGGCCGCAACCCCTCGGCGTGGATTGCGCCCGAACTGCACACTTTCGCTCATGCTCCGCGCTCTGCTCGCTCCCCGGAGGTTCGATGGACCCACCCGAGGGTAGACCCCGAGGACGGAACGCAGATTGTCACTTCGGTGGCGCCTCTGTATATTAAGGGCGCCTATCTGGGCTCGGTCTGTATCGATATCGGCCTGACCGACCTCATCGCCAGGACGGCCCGGGACAGGCTCGCGTCCGGCTGCAATGCGATTGTGTCCTCGGACGGCTCGATCATAACGAATCTGTCCGGCAAGATCAGACCTTCCGTGCTGGGAGCGAGCCAAACCGCTTTCATCAAGACCGCCATAGCCGGCAAACTCGGAGAGAGCCGGGTCGCTACAGATAGCAAGGACGACACGTTCGTCGGCTTGGCTAAGCTGCGCGGCCCGAATTGGTTCTTCGCGACGGTCGTGGATCAAAGCGAGCTGAGAGCGGGTGCGTTCGACACCGCCAAGTACATTCTGCTGCTGGGCCTCCTCTCGATGGCGATCGAGCTTATGAGCCTGAGCGTCGCACTTCGAAAGAACATTCAGCGCCCGCTTGCGGCGCTGCTCGAAGGAACGAACCGGATCGCCGAGGGTGACCTCAAATTCCGCATCGATCTAAACCGAGAAGACGAGCTGGCGCACCTGGCCGGCAGCTTCAACAAGATGAGCGAGGCAATTGCGGAGCGGGACCGCGACCTTGAAATCCACGCTTCGCAGCTCAAGGGCGCGTTGCACGATGCGGAGAAGGGAAGGCAGGAAGCCGAATCGGCGTCAAAGCTGAAATCGGAGTTCCTTTCCAACCTTAGCCACGAAGTGCGGACTCCGATGAACGGCGTGATCGGCATGGCCGATCTGCTGCTCGAGACAGAGCTCAACGAAGAGCAGCGAGACTGGATCGAGACCATCCATACCAGTGGCTCGGGTCTGCTCAAGCTCATCGATAATATCATCGACCTCAGCAAGCTAGAGTCCGGGAACCTGCTTTGTTCTCGTCAGCCGCTTTCGGTGCGCGAAGTGCTTGCCGCAGCAATTTCTCGGCATAGAGCGGAGGCCGAGGCGAAGGGTCTCGAGCTGGAAGTGAGCGTAGGGCCGAACGTGCCGCCGTTCATCAACGGCGATCCAGCCCAGCTCGTTCGCGTGGTGGACAACCTGGTCGGCAATGCGGTCAAGTTCACACCGAAGGGCTACGTCCGCGTCGTGGCATCGGTGCAAGGCAAGAAGCTCCAGATCTTGGTGCGGGACACGGGTATCGGCGTCTCTCCGGAAGACCAGAAGCAAATCCTCATGCCGTTCCGGCAAGCGGATGGCAGCTCCACGCGCAAGTACGGCGGCACCGGCATCGGATTGGCCCTCAGCAACGGCTTGGCCCAGGCGATGGGTGGAAAGCTGTGCTTCGAGAGCGAACCCGGCGCCGGCAGTCGGTTCTGGGTAGACCTGCCTCTCGAAGCATCGGCAAACGCTGCTTAGCGGGTAGACGCGATCTGGAACGGCGGCGTCTTGTGCAGCCAGGATTCCAGCAGCTTGCCAACCTTTCCCAGCGACTCGGCGGAGCACTTGTCGGGGGTGTCCGCCAAGGTGTGCCAAGGCTTGTACGTGAAGTCGATCAGATCGATAGTCGGCAGGCCCGCCTCGTTCAGAGGCACGTGGTCGTCTTCGATCTCAGGACCGTACTCGTTCGGAAACGTGCTTGCGAGCCCTATGGTCGCGGCGTGCTGGTAGAGGGCGCGGATGAGCGAAGGCGCTCGGCTGAAGCTCAGCGGATCGACGGGAACGCGCAAGTCCGAATCGCCGATCATGTCGAGCAGAATGCCGTAGTCGGGCTTTGGTGACGGAAGCGCTTTCGCGTAGGCGGACGCCCCGAGAAACATCTCGTCGAGGCCCGGGCCGAGGTCTTCGCCGTCGACGAGCACGTATTGAATGCCCACTCCCGCCGGAGCCGCTTTCATGGCACGCATCAATTCGAGAAGCACGGCAACGCCGCTGGCGCCGTCGTTCGCTCCCGGAATCGGCTTCGCCCGGTTTTCAGCCGTCGCTTCTTGGTCGGCCGTCGGTCTTGTATCCCAATGCGCGAACAGTGCTACGCGTACTTTGGCGTCCTTCCAGTTCTGCTCGCCGATCACGTTCCACATCTTGATGGTCTGGTTGTTGGTCGACCACGTGTGCTCGAACGGCTGGAGCCGTGCGTTGTCGCAGCTTTCCTTGACCTTGGAGAGCAGGTAATCCCGGCAGGCTACATGGGCTTCCGTGCCCGGCTTTCGAGGACCGAACGCAACTTGCTTGACGAGGTAATCCCAAGCGACGGATTTGTCGAAATGGGCCTGCGCCGCGGACACGCTCGCTAGCCCTGCGCAGACCAGCGCGGCGACGTATCCGCGTAATGCTTGCTTTTTAGCACGTCTTCCATCGTTCGGCCGAAGCTCTTGGCAACCTTTGCGTTTTCCCATACCTTGAAGTATCCCAGGGCGCCGCGAGCTAGATTTGCCGGCATTGCGACGGTGTACGTGCGCCCGTCTTCGAGTTTAGCGCCCGAAGCGGTAATCGCCGTCACGCGGTGGTCTGGCGGAGCCGTCTTGCTGAACGACACATCGAACCCGGATATTTGAAGGAAAGACGAGTTGTGCTGGGGATAGAGCGAAACAGAGCGCTCGAACGCTTGGCGGATCTGGGATCCTTTCAGCTCGATGACCAACACCGTGTCCGTCGGGTATTCGAGAATGCTCGACAGATCGTCCTTCTTGTAGGAATCTTTGACGAGCGCGGCGGCAAGAAACGCGCCGTCCGAGGCTGCGAAATCTCGGAGCACGTCGGCTGCCGCCTGGGCCGGAAGCGACGCCCCGATTTCGCCGGGCCCGTCCGCATGGCAAACAGCACCGGCTATCGCAAGCAAAGCAACCGTAAACCGAACATATGCGCGCATCATTTTTGAAGTGTTCAGCATCTATTCTGACTCCGCGCGACCGATTTGGTTACGGGACCTGCGGAAGTCCCATCGTTCGGCCGTACGCGTCCAGTATCGTTATCGGCGAAACCGGACGCCTGAATAGGGTCCGAATCGCCGCTTGGCGCGCCGTACGGTATCCTTTTTCGGCGCGTGCGGGCGTAGCTTAATGGTAAAGCTCCAGCCTTCCAAGCTGGCCACGTGGGTTCGATTCCCATCGCCCGCTCCAGCAGCCTTGGAATCGCTGCGCGATGGCAGTAGACTAGGGCCGAGACCGATTGGAGTGCGGGTGTAACTCAGTGGTAGAGTTCCTGCTTCCCAAGCAGGCTGTCGCGGGTTCGAATCCCGTCGCCCGCTCCATTTTCCTCAAGCGGTGACTTGCTCCGGACCTGCCAGCGAGGGCTCGTCGTCCCCTTCCGGCAATGCTAGCTGCCGCACGGGAAGGTCGATCCGCTCGATCGGCTTCATCACCTTTTCGGCTCCGCCGCCCAGCTCCTTCATACGGTTTGCCGAGGGCAGCAGCCGGCCATCGACCGATCCCACGATGTCGTTGTAGCTCGATGCCGCCAGACGCACATGCGCGCCATGCTTCGCGATCAGCTCCAACACCTTCCCTAGGCGCAGGCAAAGTTCTTGGCCGTGCCGCCGAACCTCTTCGGCTCCGTGCTTGATCCGCTCCTCGTTCATCACGTACGAGGCCAGATGAACAAGATTCATCAGCGTCATCGGGTTCGCAAGGATGATGCCCGCGTTGTGCGCGTCGTTCAGAAGCGATTTGTCGTGATCGCATGCGATCTGGTACGCGGCCTCGTACGGCAAGAACAGGATGATGTAAGGAGGCGAGCCGTCGTAGCGGTTCCAGTAGGCCTTCTTCTGGAGATCCTTCACGTGGGCGCGCACACAGCGCGCATGCTCCTCGCAGAGCTTCTTGCGCTCGTCCTCGTTCGATGCGTCCATCGCGGCGAGGTACTTGTCCAGCGGGGCCTTGCTGTCGATGATGATCTTTCGATCCTTGGGCAGATTGATCACCACGTCGGTTCGGAGCGCCTTGCCGTCCTCTTCGGTGGTGTCCTGCACGACGAAGTGGGTGCCTTCGGTCATCCCGGCCGACTCCAAAATCGTTTTGAGCTGGCCCTCGCCCCAGGATCCTCGGATACTTGGCTTCTTGAGCGCGTTGGTGAGCGACTCGCTGTTCTTGTTCAGGTTCGCGATCGCCTGGGTGATCGAGCCGAACGACTCCGCGCGCTTTTCTTCGATGCTGCGATTGAGTTCTTCGAGTTCGGCGATCTCCTTCTGAAGCGGCTCCATGAGCTTTTCGAACTCCTCTTTGCGCTTCGCGAACTGCTGGCTCGCCTGCTCGTCCCTCTCGCCGAAGCTCTTTTGCGCGAGGTCCAGGAGTTCCTTCGTCGCAAGCTGAAGCGCCTTGGTCGAAACGCTGTCGAACGACTTGCCGAGCTTTTCGTCCGCCTGCTCGATAAACTCTGCCAGGCGGTCGTACTGCTCCTGTTGAATCTTGCGCAGATGGGAAGAGTGCTGCCGCTCCTCCTCGATGCGCTGATTCGCCGCCTCTTCTATCCTGGCGACCTCCTTGACCCGAAGCTCCTCCGCCCGCTCCGCGCGAGAACGGTCATTGGCGGCTTGGATCTCGAGCGTCTTCGCATTCTCTCGCGCTTGCTCGAGTTCTGACCGGAGCGCGTCGGCTTCGCTCCGCAGCTCGGCTTGGCGATTGATCGCGGTTGCCTCGCGCGTTCGCGCTTCTCGCATTTCGATCTCCGCGCAGTGCCTCGAAGCAACCGCGTCGGCAAGCTCAGCCCTTCTCTCGGCGATCTCCTCCTTCATGGCCTCGAGGTGCGCCAAGTGCTGCGTCCTTTGCGAATCGATCTCGGTGTCCTTGGCTTGCAGCCTTTGAGCCGCGTCCCGAACCTCCGCGCCCGAAGAGGCGATCGCCTCGGCGACTTTCGCTCGGACGTAAAGCGTGGCGGCTATCGCGGCGAAGGCAGCGCCTAGCGCAACGCCGAGCAGAGCGTAAAGGACGGGTCCCATGGAGTGAGACCAGCATATATCGAACGGACATCACCGTCAAGGTCCGAGTCCGCGATAGGACCAGAAACTACGCGCCGAGCCCCGCGCGTACAGGCGGTTACGAGGGAATCAAGAAATGCTGAACCTGCATTGGACTGGATTGGAAAGGGTGAGCCGACACGCGATTCTCGCAACGGCGGGCGTGTCCGCGTGCATCGGATATCTACAGCCGTACCGCCTGCTCGTGTTCAACGGCGACAGCATGGAGCCCACCTACGCGAACTTCAGCGTCGTGGTTACCGAGCCGTTCGATAGACCCTTGGAGCTCGGCGACGTGGTCGTTCTGGATTCACCTAAGGGAATGCTCGTCAAGCGGGTCGCCTTCCTGCCCGGAGACACGATCCGCCAGTACTGGAGCGGCTCGGAGTGGGCCGACTTGGTGCTTGGCGAAAGGCCCTCGATCAAGGACGCCTACCGGATGAGGTTCGTGACCGTGCCCAAAGACCACCTATACGTGCTCGGCGACAATAGGGAGGAATCGTGCGACTCGCGGGAGCTAGGCATGTTCACGTTCGACCAGGTGAAGCGGATTCTCGTCAACCCGCAGCCTCGGCAGGCGCCGGAGAAAGTCCGGGGCGAAAGGCCGCCCATGATCAACGCCCAAGTAAGCAGCTAAACCGAACGAGCAATTGACTTCGGGCACTCGAATCGTTACAATTGCTCCAATGTTCCGCAAACTGTTTGCACTGGTAGCCCTTGGCTCGGCACTGGGATGCGCAGGCAACAACATTCATCATGGTCCCACCCCGTTCGAAGGGGCCTACGCCGGTTCGTGGGGCTCGACAACTGAGCAGCATGCGGGTACTTGGTCCTCCACGATCAACTCTAGCTCCGACATGGAGGGCTCGTTCACGGATTCGACCACCGGCCAGACCGGTTTGCTGCTAGGCGACGTGGACGTAAACGGCAACTTCTTCGCGGATGTCAACTACAACGGCGGCGGCAAGATCCACATCCGCGGAATCATGGCCCTCGGAGGATCGGGGCTTACCGGCAACGGCAGCTACTCGATCGACAGTGGCCAGGCCCAACCGTTTACGTTCGACTTGGCCAAGCACTAGTCAGG
Source organism: Fimbriimonadaceae bacterium (assembly GCA_025934835.1). Taxonomy (GTDB): domain Bacteria; phylum Armatimonadota; class Fimbriimonadia; order Fimbriimonadales; family Fimbriimonadaceae; genus Fimbriimonas. The sequence goes on along the minus strand of JAICWL010000050.1, from coordinate 11,182 downwards.
CCTTTTTGGCTAGCAGATCGCGGATTTGCGTGAGGAGCACCACATCTTCGGCCGGCGCCGCGGGGGCTACCTCGACCGGCGCGGAATAGCGCTCCCGGATTCGGTTGGCCGCCTTGACGATCATAAAAACGACCCAGGCGACGATCAGGAAGTTGATCACGTTCGTGATGAACGACCCATATTTGAGCACCACAGCCTGAACCTTCTCGGCTTCCGCGGGGGTGGGGTAAGGCCCGGGAAGGCTCCCCTCCCTCAGCACAACGAACATGTTGTCGAAGTTCGCCTTACCGGCAAGCCCGATAAACGGATTGATGATGTCCTTTACGAGGCTGTTCACAACTCCGGTGAAAGCGGCGCCAATGATGATGCCGACCGCCATGTCGAGCATATTGCCCTTGGCGACGAACTCTCTAAATTCCTTAAGCATAAAGCCTCCTCTCCCTGGCAATTGTACCAATAGGGCGTCCGGGCCTACCGTGCGATCTGCACCGGCCCGGACGCCCTAGGCGTCGTTGATAGCTTTGCGAGCGTTATCGGCGCTGGTGGGCCCGCAGCAGGTCTCGGATGTAAAGCTCCGTCACAGGCCGAGACTCATATTGGTCGCCGAGCAACCGGCGCAGATTCGCCCTGGCCCCTTCCGGCGAGATTCCTGTGTTCTCCTCATACCGCTGCCAAAATGCGGACCACCAGCCTGCGGGCTGGACTTTCAGTCCGGCATATTCCGTGTGCCTGCCGGTTTCTCCGGATACGACCAAGCTCCCCACGACGTCGCCATGCGAGTACACGCGATCGATGTCGGCCGCGATCTGCTCCATGTCCTCTCGACCGATGTCGCCACTAGACGTCGCCTTATAGAACTGCACCGTCACGCGGACAGGGAAGTTCGGGTCGCGTTGGATGTTCAGGTTGTCGATCTCCGTAAACGGCCCCTCGTCGTCTCCATGACCGAGCACGGCTGACTCGATTCCCGCACTTAGGTTCCTCTGCTTGTCCATAGGCGCTGCGTACTTGGCCGCCCCGACCGCGTCGCTGGAGGCCCCAGACTGCGGCATCAGCGCGTGGTGCTGCTTAAGCGGAATCTGAATCAGAAGCGCCATATTCAGGCCGGCCGTGTCCTCGGGCCCGCGGCCCACTCCCGTGCGGTCCTCGAAATCGCTCAAGCGCTCGCCGGTGAGGCTCGCACGCATACCGTTTCGATTGAAGAAAAGCCGCTGGCCCCATGCGGGACCTCCGGCGAATCCGTCCCGCTTGTTGTCGATGACGGTGATGCTCGTTCCTTCACGCGTGGCCAGCACGGTGAGCACGGCCGGATCGCCGCTGACGGACTCGTAGTTGAACAGCACCGGGTTGAACGTCGCCTTGCTGCTGCGCGGCACGGGCAACATGCACGCTTGCGCGCTGACGAGCACGCGATGGTCGCGAGGAGCGAGCAGAGTCCGAATCGGCGAGCGCCACGAGTCCGGCCTCGACAAATGGGCCAATGGATCCTGAAGGAGGTCGTACAGCGAGATTCGCTTCAAGTGGCTGCCATGCTCGTTGCCCACGAGCAACGTGAAATCTCTCGGATCGATGTCCGTCGTCACGTCGCTGAAGTTGGGCTTGCGGATGACCGGCATACAAGTCGCCCTGCTGTTGCCGCCTTCTTCGGGCTCCGCCACCTGAATGGTCATGTCGCTGATGTTCGGGCCCACGGCCGAGCCCTTGTAGCGGCCGGAATCCTCCCACGTAAGGTTCAGAATGTCGAGCCCTAGCTCTGCCGCGAGAGTCCGCGCCTCGGGGCTGTTCACCATGCCCGCGGCCGAGCGGATCGCCTCCGAGTAGTTGCGCTTCTCGGAAGGTGACATCCGCGCCGGACTCACCGGCTTAAGTAGGCGATCGCCCAGCGGATGCCAGGCAAGGGTTCCCTCACCTTGCCGCGACAATGCCGCTCCGCCGCCGCCGAGGCAGATACCGATCGCCAGTATCGCCCACTTGTTCATCATGCCGCCACTTCCCGAGAGCCATCTCATGACGGTGGGTGGTTCTCAGTCCTAGAAACGTTCACTTCGCAGCGGGGTTTCTCGTCTCGAGTGCGAACTCGGCAAGCTCGTCGAACCTATACTGAGTCATGCGCATGGCGCCGCTGGGCGATTCCGCCTGGATTCTGTCTGAGCTCGAGGCCGCCCCGCACGCGGTCGCTGCTACCCTGGAATCGCTCGCCATTCAGGGGCTGATAGAGGCCGTTGCCAGCTACGAAACCGTCGGTCTCTACGTGGACCCAAGCGTTTTCGATCCCGAAACGATTCCCTCCGTCGCATCGCAGGAAGTCGCGCCGCCGCGGACCCATACCGTTCCGGTCTGCTACGAAATGGGCGAGGATCTGGCTGCAGCGGCAGATGCGCTCGGACTTCCGGCACAGCGGCTGATCGAGTTCCACACGGCGAAGGAGTACGACTGCTTCGCTATCGGCTTTTGCCCCGGCTTTCCCTATCTCGGCTATCTCGACGAGCGGATTTCCGGCCTTCCTCGCCTAAGCTCCCCGCGCCCCAGGGTGCCCGCCGGTTCAGTGGCGATCACGGGCAGGCAGACCGGCATCTATCCGTTGGAAAGGCCCGGTGGCTGGAACATCATCGGCCGAACGCCGCTTTGCCTCGTCGATGTGGCAGCCCGATATTTCCCGATCTCCGCCGGCGACAGAATCCGTTTCGAGAGCATCTCGGTCGGCGACTACGACCGACTCTTGGGGGAGCGGCTTTGAGAGTGTCCGACGTTGCGGGCCCGCGCCGGATCGATCTGAACGTCGATATCGGCGAAGGGTTTCCGTTCGACGAGGAGCTTCTCCGGTTCGCGACTTCGGCGAACATTTGCTGCGGCTCCCACGCCGGCTCGATCGAGCTGACCCGACATACCGTGAACCTGTGCAGAAAGCACAAGGTGCGCTTCGGCGCTCACCCCGGATACCCGGACCGCGACACGATGGGTCGGGCTCCGATGCGTGAGGGCCAGGAGCGCCAATATTTGCGCAGCGTGTTCGACCAGCTGACTGATTTCGAGTCGTTTGCCCGGCCGGAGTACATCAAGCCCCATGGCGCGCTCTACAACGACACGGCAATCATCCTGCCCGAAGAGTGGAACAAACCCGACCGTGATCACTCCGCCTACGAAGCCGGGGGCATCTTCCTATCTCACTTTCCCGGGGTTCATTCGCTCGCCATGTTGCTGCGCGTGCACAAACTGCCGCTGATGGGGCTTCCCGGTACCGCCCACGAGGAGGCCGCCCGGCGCGCCGGCCAAACGTTTATCCGCGAGGGCTTCGCCGACCGCGCGTATGCGGGCGACGGCTCGCTGACCCCCAGAAGCTCTCCCGGAGCAGTGCTGAGCGATCCCGCCCAGATTCGCCGCCAAGTGCTGGAACTCGTCGGCAAAGTAGATACGATCTGCTTGCACGGAGACACTCCAGGCTGTGTCGAAATCGCGGGGATGGTTCGCGAAGCGCTCGAAACCGAGGGGGTCGAGGTCGGGCCTTGAGCCTTCGGATCGAGTCGGTCTTCGGGCTCGCTTGCGTCGTCGGATCTCCGACCGTAGGGCTGCGGAAGTACGGTGTGCCTCCCGGCGGTCCGTTCGATACAGAGTCTGCCGCCCTTGCGAACGCGATCCTAGGTAACAATCTGGATGCGCCGATCCTGGAAATCGCGCTCGGCAGGTTCGAAGCGCTGGCCGAGCACGACATTACCGTTGCGATTGTCGGAGCCGAGTGTCCGGCAAGCGTTGCCGCGCGCGAGGTTGTCATGCAGTCGGCGGTTAACCTCGTGGCGGGCGAATCGCTGCTTCTCGAGCCGCCGGGAATCGGTACCCGGGTCTACCTCGCATTGCCGGGCGGAGTTTCCGCTTCGGTCGGCGGTCGGCTGCCCCCTGGCTCGTCGATCTCCGCTTTTGAGAGCTGCGCTCCTCGCGGAGGCGCCCTCGCGCAAAGGCCCGCTTCGTTGGGTTCTTCCGAGCTCCGGGTCGTGCCTGGCCCCCAGTCGGGACTGCTGCCCTTCGGTGTGCTCGAGCGAGAGTTTCGCCTTAGCCCGTCGAGCGACCGCACCGGTGTCCGCCTGCTGCCCAGAGTCGCCGCACACGATATCGAAATCCCCAGCGAGCCCGCCTGTCCGGGGGCGGTCCAAGCGACCCCGTCTGGAGAATTGATCGTCCTCGGCCCGGACGGCCCTACAATTGGCGGGTACCCGAAGGTCGCCGTCGTCTGCTCGGCTGACTTCGACCTGCTCGGCCAAATCCCGCTCGGCGGCGTCGTCCGATTCTCGCCTATATCGCTCGAGCGCGCGCGTGAAGCGCTGCAGCAGAAGCGCCGACGCCTCGAGACTTGCCTGAGCTCGCTCAGGCAAGTCTCACGCGCCACCTGAGCGGCGAGCCGCTTCTAGCCCAAGTAGCCGGTGTTCGGTTCGACGGGAGTCGCTGAAGGCGACGTGGCAGCCGTCTGACCGATCTGCGCCGTTCGGACCTGGTCCCTGACCTTGGGCACTTCGTCATCGAGCCGGTTCAGCGCGGAGTCCCACCGCTGTCGCATCGGCATGATGCCGCCTCCGCCGACCGCGACGATCAAGATCCCCACCACGGCCGCCAGCATCGCATAGAACACTCCGACCACGATCGCAGGAGCGATGTTGAGCTGAGTGAGCGCGGCGAAAACTCCGACCGCTACGATTGAGATCCCCGCCAGCGAGGCCAGTATGCGGCCATAGCTGAGTCCACCGAGCGAGGCTCGAACGATATCCCGAACGGCCGTCGCAATCGTCGCCGCGACGATGATGATGGCGATGGCCACAAAGATATTCGGAAGAAACGCGATGATGCGGTTGAGCAGGTCGCTGACCGGGTTCGGGCCGAACAGGCCGAACGCGATCTCGAGCGTGAACAGCATCAGCGTGTAGAAAACGATCTTGCCGATGATGTCGCTGGGGTGGTATCCAGACTCGGCCATCGCTCGTTTGATGCCGTTACGATCGAGGAGCCTGTCGAACCCCATCTTCGTCAGCGCTTTATCCAGGATCTTGCCGACGGCCATCGCAACGATGTATCCGATGATCAGAACGAGGATGAAGCCGACGAGCTTCGGTATGAACGCGAGAACCGTTGCCCAGGCCAAAGCGGCCCCGTCGATAACGTTGTATCCCGTATTGAGTGGTGGGTCTCCCATGTCTCTCCTTTGACAAGCGTTTGCTAACGCCTCCGTACAGGGACTGCACCAGACAAGTACAGGTTCGTGATGCTACTCGCGAGCCCGGTCCACGCGGTACTTCTCGATGATCTCGATAGCAACTTCGGGGCCGTGCCACCCGACCACGTCGACTTCTTTCTCTTCGAGATCCTTGTAGACCTGAAAGAAGTGCATGATCTCCTTCGTAGTGTGCGGGTTGATCTGATCGAGATTCTTTCTGTAGCCGTAACGCGGGTCCCTGGTGGCAACGGCGAGTATCTTTTCATCCCCGCCCTTTTCGTCGCGCATCTCTAGCACCCCTACCGCGCTCGCTTCGACGAGACAGCCGGGGATCGTCGGATGAGAGATCAATACGAGCGCGTCGATCGGATCGCCATCCAGGTACATCGTCTGCGGGATGTAACCGTAGTCGAACGGATAGAACAGTGGCGAGTACAGCACCCGGTCCAGCCGCAGAAGGCCCGACTCCTGGTCGATCTCGTACTTGTTCGTGCTGCCGCGCGGAATCTCGATGACGACGTTGAAACGCTCCGGCGCGTGCTTGCCGATCCGTGCGTTGAGCAGGGACATTGGCCCACCATCTTACCGCTAAGTGGTCCTATGGGGGCTTCGGAGCCCCGCCCAGCATCGGACCCAATGCGCCGAGCGGCGACTTCTTCACCTTCTCCTCTTCCTGGTTGATCCTGGCCTGAAAGTCCGCAGGCAGATCGTCCATGCTCACAACCGGAGCACCCTTCGGCAACGAGCAATCGTTGAGCTGCTCCATCATCGAAACCGACGGAGCAAGAGCGAACTTGAACTTCATCAGTGTTCGAGAGCCGACCTTGACGCGCTCGAAGGTGGGAAGAAGACTCGAGATCATCTGATACTTGGGATCATCGCGGAACATCTTGAAGGCGCCCAGCTCTTCGGGGCCAAGCTCTGCCGCGCTCGCGATGACGGGAGTTCCGTCATCCGTAACCGGGTAAGCGAACGGCTCGGTGTCCGTGGAAAGGCTCAAGCTGCCTCCCGGACTAAGGCCGTTCGGCATCGATTCCGTCGGCTCGTCCAGATAGTCCGTGCCTCCGCCCATCATCGCGTTCAGGTAAGGAATCTGAATCTCGTCCGGCTTTTGCCCTCGGTCCACGACGATCGGCGCCGTAGGGCCGAACACCATTTTCGACACGAGTGCCCGCTGCGCTGGCGAGAGGTTTTGGAACCGTATGCGGCCCCCTCCGACGAGCGTGTGCTTTTGCTCGATGCCAAACGAGCCGTACAGGCGGAGCATGTCCCAGCTCACGATATTCCCGAGGTTCGAAGACATCACGCCCGGAACGAGCAAGACAGCGTACACGCTCCCGATCCCGCCGTCGGAGGGCGCCGGCGCGCGCTGTGCATAAGCCGCGATGTCGTCGAGCGAAGGGACACCCTTGGCGAGCGAGGCGGCGATGAGAGTCCGAAGCGCTCCGCGGTCTGCGCGGGCGGCGCGGCTTTCCACCGGATTGCTCGGCATAACGTCGACCCAGCCGGTCGCATCGACGAACTTCTCGTTTTGAGCGGCTCGAATGGCGCTTTCCACCTGTTCGACGGTCTTATCGGATCGCTGACCTGCGATCACAGTCATCGAGACTTCCGAGTCCGGAACGTCGGCCACCAGCGGCAGCCCCTTGGCCTTCGCCAAGCTGAGCAGCTCGTCCGACGGGGCGAACGACAGCGGGTCGACACGTTCAGGATGCTCGAGTGAATCGAGCAGCGCGGGCTTCACGGCGAGCTTATAGTTCGCGCCGCCCGGATTCATCATGCCGCGCAGGACCGCCTGAAGCTGCTTCGTCTCGTCCGAATATTGGACCGGCGTGCCCTTGGGCGCATTCGCGCCGGGCTTGCCCAGAATCGTGTTCGCCATCGCCATGACGCTCTGAATCGAGAGGAACGACGGATGGGAAAATGCGAGCGCGCCCTGAGAATCGTAGACGCGGAGCTGAAGCTGGACCGAGGGCACGAAAGGCAGACGCGAAGCGACGAGCAGCACCTTGCCGATCGACCCGATCGGCTTCCGCTGGCGCTCGATCATCGTCTTGACGAAATCGGGAAGCTGCTGAAGCTCTGGCCGGTTGAGCTGCTTCTGGTACTCGGCCTCCGTCCCGACGAGAGCCGCGTTATGGTCCTTCACGAAACGAGTCAGGATCTGCGTCGCGTTGGACCCCATCGGTCGCTGCATCCGCGTCGGCTGGCTGGAAAATACCATGCGTGCTCCCGCGTCGAGGCTCGCAAGGTCATCGGTTCGAACACCCTCCAGCAACTCGGTTATCGCTCGCTCTTCGGGAGGAATCGGCTGCGCGGTTTGGCCCGGTTTGGCGGAGCCGACAAGCGCCTCCAACTCCTTGGTGCGCTTGCCGATCGCGTCTCGGATCGCTCCCGCACGGAAGCTGGCTTCGGTTGACTCTTCGCGGTTTCGAGCGGAAACGGACGGCGTGAGCCAATAGCTCCCGGAATCGGGCTTCCATTCGCAGGATGTCACCGTCGCGATCTGCTTCATCAAGTCGCCGAGGGGAGCGCCCTTGACCGATATCACGAGTACTTCTCCTCGCGCCGCAGTGGCCGCCTTCAGGCTTTGGCCCGAAAGCCGCGACAAGTCGTCGATCACACGTTCGACCGGCACGGCTCGCGTCTCGTAAGTGATCGGCTTGGCGAAATCCTGGGCCGGCATCGGTGCGATGGCCAAAAGACCAAGAAGTGCATTGAACATCTGATTGAGGTTACGCTCTTGCCGGTTTGCGGGATGCGGGCTTCCTGAAAACTGTGCTGAATGCCAAGGCGCCCGACAAATCGAGCAGCACATCCCAGAACGAGCCGGTTCGGTCGCTCATCCCGCTCTGACGCAGCTCGTCGAACGATGCGAGCAGCAGGGCATAGAGGATCCCAAAAACGATCGCCCGTCTCGTGCGCGGTTCGGCGGTCCGGAGCATCTTTGCGGCCAGAAGCGCCACGCAGCCATAAAACGTGAAGTGCACGCACTTGCGCGCGACCAGCACGGTCGTCTCAGCCGCCTCTTTGCCGAGGCCCAACAGGCGTTCGACGAAAGCGATCATCGACGGTGCGCCGCCGGCATTGCTGCTGATATACGCAATTAACCACCCGCAAGCCATCGAGGGGATCATCCACGCGGCAAGTCGGCGGTCGGCCGGCTTTCCCGTCGCAGCCGAAAACAGGAACGCGGCCACCGAAACTACCCACGCCGCGCCGAGCGCTAGTAAGAAAGGGTCCGACGGCTTGACGCGGCTCTCTGTCGCGCTTGCCGTGGCGCTGAACGTCCAAAGGGTCAGTACGCCGGTTGCAAGGCTCGCCAAAAAGGCCGGCGTCGGACGTCGCCGCGCCAGCTCCGGCATCTGCCAGGACAGAATGCCCGCGGCGGTCACGTAGTAAACCGTAACCCAGAAGCCGGGGAGAAAAGCGTTCGCGGTCCCGACGATCGCGAGCACGGCCACGAAGCCGGCGAGGAAAGCAAGCACCGCCGCAGTGGTTCGCACGGGGTTATTCAACCCGGCCAGATGCTAACATCGTTCCATGCCCGTCCCAGATTCCGCGACCTTCGCGAGGATTCTCGACAACGCCCAAAAGAACGATTACGCACTTGCTTCGATCAATGTAACGTCCAGCAATTCGATCAATGCGGCGCTGGCGGCTTTCGCCGAATCCGCGTCCGACGGAATCATCCAGTTCAGCACCGGCGGCGGGGAGTTTTTCAGCGGGCCCGCGAAGGACATGGCGCTGGGAGCTATCGCGATGGCTGAAATGGTTCACCGGATTTCCGACCGTATCGGCGTGTATACGCCAGTCACGACGGACCACTGCGTGCCGGAAAAACTGGACAAGTTCGTACGTCCGCTCATCGAGAACGAGAAGAAGCGAAAGGCTGCGGGACTTCGCAATCTCTTCAACGGCTTCATGTTCGACGGCTCTGAGCTGCCCCTCGCGAAGAACATCTCGATCGCCAAGGAGCTATTGACGGACATGGCGCCGCTCGGCATCATCCTGGAAGTGGAGGTTGGCGTCGTCGGCGGGGAAGAGGACGGCATCGACAACACGGGCGCCGCGCACGACAAGCTGTACACCACGCCGGACGACATGGTTTACGCGTACGAGCAGCTCAAGGATATCGGGCGGTTTACGCTTGCCGCGACGTTCGGCAACGTACACGGCGTGTATAAGCCGGGCAACGTGAAGCTCAAGCCGACGATCCTGCGGGACGGCAATGCGGCGATCTGCGCAAAATACGGCGAAACGGCGAAGCTGGACCTCGTGTTCCACGGCGGCAGCGGTTCGGAGCTTTCGGAAATCCACGAAACATTGGAATACGGTGTCGTGAAGATGAACGTGGACACCGACTGCCAATACTGCTTCACACGGCCGATCGCCGATCACATGCTCCACAATTACGAGGGCGTTCTGCGAGTCGACGGCGAGATGGGTGACAAGAAGCTTTACGATCCTAGGAGCTATCTCAAGAAAGCCGAGGTCTCGATGAAGCAGCGCGTGCTCCAGGCTTGCGAAGATCTGAGAAGCTTGGGGAAATCGATCGCTTGAGTCAGCGGCCCGCAGATCTCAGATTCCAGGCCGAGCGTTGGCTGCCGGACTAGGGCTTGAACCTAGAACCTCCTGATCCAGAGTCAGGCGCTCTGCCAATTGAGCTATCCGGCAACGGCGCTAAATCTTACCTTGGGCGCTGAGGGCTGGGTTGCTGGGCGCCGCCCGCTCCGCTGCAGCGCTCCAAAAAAAGTCCAGCATGCCGTCTAATTCATCGTCGTCGAGCAAGCTTCGGGCCCGGTCGCTCTCCGCATCGGCATCCCGCCGGAAGCTGTAAGACTCGGACGCCAGGGCCGGCAAGTTCTCATCGCTCATTGTCGAGACGAACAGCAATTAGCACATCCCTCCCAGTATCAAGTGAACGCCCGGACCATCGATTCTGCGAGAACTCACCAACATCGACCTTCCGTATGGGCCTCAGCCGTGATAGTCTGTTGCATATGAGGTGTGTGCCATGGCGGTGAGCATCGATGCCCTGCTGACGGACTTGGTAAAGAGAGACGCGAGCGACCTTCATCTGAAGGCGGGTCAGCCGCCGATCATGCGGATTAGGGGAGACCTGCACCGAGTTCACGAGTACCGCCTCACGCCCGAGGAGCACAACAACATGCTGCTCGGCATCCTTAACGATGAGCGCAAAGAGAAGCTCAACTCGTTCAAAGAGCTCGACCTGTCTTATTTCGTGCCCGGAGTCGCCCGGTTCCGCGTGAATATGTTTTGGGACCGCGGACAGATCGGCGCGGTGTTCCGTGTCATCCCGTTCAAGATCCGCACGATCGACGATCTCGAGATGCCGCCCGTGTGTAAGAGCTTGGCGCTGTTGCCGCGAGGGCTGATCCTGGTCACCGGGCCTACAGGCTCCGGCAAATCCACGTCGCTCGCGGCGATGATCAACCATATCAACATCAATAAACGGCAGCACGTGATGACGATCGAAGATCCGATCGAGTACGTGCACCAGGACCGGATTTCGATCATCAACCAGCGCGAGCTGGAGACCGACACGCACACGTTCGCCGATGCTCTTCGACACGTGATGCGGCAAAACCCCGATGTTATCCTAGTGGGTGAGATGCGAGATCTCGAGACCATCTCGCTGGCCATCACCGCAGCCGAAACGGGCCACCTGGTGATGTCCACGCTGCATACCGTGGACGCCGCCCAGACTATCGACAGAATCATCGACGTGTTCCCACCGGAGCAGCAGGCCCAAATCCGAACCCAGCTGTCCGTCACGCTGCAGGGGGTCATCTCGCAGACCCTGCTGCCCACGAAGGACGGCGCGGGTCGAGTGGCGGCTTTCGAGGTGCTGGTCGCGACGCCTTCCGTGCGCACGCTCATCCGGGAAGGCAAGACGCACCAGGTATATCTCGACATTCAAACGGGATCGGCTCACGGAATGCAGACGCTCGACGGGAACTT
>JAICWL010000064.1 GCA_025934835.1 Fimbriimonadaceae bacterium | reverse complement strand
TCGTAGACGAAGCTCTTCGTCCCGCTCGAGCGACCCGAAGCCTCTTGCAGCAGCCGATCCTTCGTGTCGTATCCCCAGGAAGTCGCCCCGCTCTGGCTAAGCTGACCCGGAACGTTTGCGCTCATGCCGAGCATGTTCAATACTCCGTCGTAGGAGAACGAGCCGTAGCTGGAGAGCGTGGTTCCCCCGCTCGTTTGATTCACGAGAGAAGTCAGCATGCCAGGTACGATTTCATCCATATAGCCTAACAATCATTCTTCTGCGCCCTCAGGCCTTAGAAAATATTCCGTCTTGTGGCGCTTGGGCGACATTATATCAACACTCACGTCCCAGATTCTGCCGCAATTATCCCTTAGGTAAGTCCCCTTGAGCGTCCGTGTGTCCGTCCATTCCAGATCCCCCTCGAGATCTTCCTCAGAAAGGTAGATTGTCGTTCGAAACGTGGCTTCACGTTTCCACGGCACAAAACTGGGGAGTTTCTCGACCAGCGTCACCGGAAACTTAGGCCCTATCTGTTCCATGGCCAATGTTTCATCCCACGTGAGGGCACGTCGATGTGTGGCCATTTCCACCACGGAGCCGGCATCCGCCTGGTTGTACGGCTACCCTTCATCAGCCAGGGGTGGACGTCCATGCTAGCTAATCGCTCGCCATTCTTGGTGACGACGAAGCCGACGCCTCCTGCCCTGCGGTACTTGGCGAAGAAGCCGTCGATACCTGTGCCTTCTCCGCCGCAAATTCCGCCGAGAGCGTATTGGGCAGTATCCCAAGCCGCGGCAGAACCCGAAAAACCGGGCTCGCTTTGATACGTTCCACCGCTCCAACCATTAAGGCGATATCCAAAGAGCCAGCGGGAGGGCCGAGCGTCCAGAGGCACGTCGACGGATCGAAGTAATGCGAAACAGCCGAAACAGCATCGTTGGCCGCTGCGTCGTCCCTCGAAGTGGCCGTTGCCTTGGACGAGTGACAGCGACCGCGATGCGGCAAATGCGCGCATGCCGCCGAGCAGCAGCGCAACCGAGGAAGCAAACGAAGCGCCCGTGGGCCAATCGCTTTTACATTTGTCTCCCACGGCGCAGATGATAATGCTGACCCCCCATGCTTGTCAATGACTTTTATCAAGCCAGATGTCGAGTATTGCCTGGACAATAGCCGGTACTCACTTACCATCCGGGGCTCGCATCGCCAATTGCAAAAACCGCGTGCCCCGCTCCTTTATCGTCGCTCGCTAGCGGGCTAGCACACGAGCCAGAAACTCCTTCGTACGATCCTCCTTTGGCTCACCCAGAACCTGAGCAGGCGGGCCCTCCTCGAGCACCTTCCCACCGTCGAGGAACACCACATGCGAGGCAACCTCGCGGGCGAACGACATCTCGTGAGTGGCAACCATCATCGTCATCCCCGACGAGACGAGCTCGCGCATGACTTCGAGGACCTCGCCGACGAGCTCCGGGTCCAGCGCCGAAGTAGGCTCGTCGAAAAGCATCACCTTGGGCCGAAGCGCCATCGCCCTTGCGATCGCAACCCGCTGTTGCTGCCCGCCGGAAAGCTGGGCGGGATAGTTCCCGGCCTTGTCCCGCAAATGAACCTGGTCGAGAAGCGCTTCTGCCTCTTCGGTTGCCTGCTTCGGCGACGTCCCCAGCACTTTGCGCGGCGCCAGTGAGACGTTATCGATAGCGGTCAGGTGCGGAAATAGGTTGAACCGCTGGAAAACCATGCCGATCTTGCGGCGCATCGCGTCTGCATTGTCGCGCGTGACCTCCTCGCCGTCGAAAAGCACGCGGCCCGAGGTCGGCTCTTCCAGAAAGTTGATGCATCGAAGCAGCGTCGACTTGCCGCTGCCCGACGCGCCGATCACGGCAACAACGTCGCCCGCGTTGACGTCCTGGCTGATCCCGCGCAGAACCTCCAGCGAATCGAACCGCTTGCACAGGTCTTGAATCTGTAGCTTCAAACCACAGCCTCCCGCTTGCGCAGCGTGGGACGAGAAGTAGGAATCAACCGATTCTCGAGTCGGCGCACCAGCCAAGTCAGCGGCAGGGTCATCGCCAAGTAGAACACCGCCACCGTGAGATACACCGTCGTTGGCGACCCGGAATTCGTCGCAATCTCTTTACCGACTCTCATCAGCTCCTCCAGCGCCACGACTGAAACGAGCGATGAATCCTTGAGCAGCGCCACCGCTTCGTTCGTCAACGGGGGAAGAACGCGCCTGGCCGTCTGCGGCAAGATCACCCAGCGCATCGCGCGGCCATAGCCCATGCCAAGCGCGCGAGCCGCCTCCATCTGCCCAGATTCGATGCTCTCGATGCCGGCCCGGAAGATCTCCGAGATGTAGGCCGCAGCATTCAAGCTCAGCGCCAGCACGCCGGCCGTAAACGACCCCAGCTCGATTCCGATCGCCGGCAGCACGAAGTAGATCATATAGATCTGCATCAGCAGCGGCGTGCCCCGCACCACCTCCACGTAAACGGTCGCAATCGGTTTGAGAATAGGCGTCCCTGCTACGCGGAACAGCGCGAGCAAGAGCCCCGAAGGGACGCCGATCGCAAGGCTCAGCACAGTAAGCAGAAGGGTCAGCTTCGCGCCCTGAAGTAGGATCGGCAACGCGTCGCGCAGCAAATCCCATCGAATGGTGAAAGCGCTGCCGGTGACGGCGGGGCCCGCCTGGTTCGCGGGAGGAAGCACTTTCGATTCGGGCACCGGTGACCCCTGCCCCTTCACCGACTCGAGCTCGGCGACAACCGAAGATGTCCACGGCTCGCCGATCCACTTTTGGTATGCGGCCGCATAGGTTCCGTCTACCATCAGGTTGCCCAAGATCCGGTTGATCTGGGACATCAGCTCCGTGTTGCCCTTCCAGGCTACGATGCCGAGATTCTCTTTGACGAACACCCCACCCGTCAGCTCGATCTCCGGATACCCCTTCCGCAAAATCGCCTGAAGCGTCGGCAGGTCCGCCACGGCCGCGTCCGATTTGCCATTGCGGACGTCCATCAAAGCGTCCTGAATTTGGTCGAACCGAAGCTGGTGGTCCTTCGGCACCCCGATGTGCTCTACGGCGAACTGCCCCGTCGTCTCCTGCTGCACCGAAACCCTCTTGTTTCGAAGGTCTTCGGGCTTCTGAATGCTCATGTCCCCTTTCCTGCGAGCGATCGCCTGACCCGAAAGGAAGTAGGGCCGAGAGAACAGGTACCCCTTCTTCTTGCGCTCCTCGGTGATCGTCACGCCGGCCATGGCGATGTCCGCCTTGCCGCTCTCTAGCGAGCCGAGCACGCCCGCCCACTCCAAGTTGACCCAGCGAACCTTGACCCCGAGCTGTCTCGCGATCGCGTCGCCGATGTCGACGTCGAAGCCCACCATCTGCTCCTCGCCCGACGGCTGCGGATGCTTCGAGTCGGCGACCGCGCCCTGCATGAATTCGAAAGGCGGATAGGTCGCGTCGGTGCAGATCACCAGTTCGCCCTTGCGCCTGACCGAATCCAGAGAGCTTTGCCCGAAGGCGCACGCCGCCCATAAAAGGAGTGCGGTGACGGCGAAAATCCTCACTCAGCCATTGTAGTCGCGTGGAGGCTGGCTGAGTAGGAGCATAATGCGACCGACCCTCCGCGCCCTATCTCGAGGAGCGAACGCACCGGCGCCTGCGCCTGGTCAGCTACGCTGCGGAGATTTCCGTCGGATAGTCGCCGGCCATGATGCGGTCGAATGCGCCCGTCAGCGTCCAGCGCTCGAGCTCCTGCGCGCGATGAACCGGCATCGGGTGCGTGAACCGATGGGAGATCAGCATAAAGATCAAAATCTTGCCGATCTGGTCCGCTGTGCTCGCATCCTGATAGGCCCTCGCCTGTGCCATAAACGCCTCCCGGCTCTGCTCGTGCTTCAGCCGGCTAGGTCCTGCCGCCATCGAAAGCAGGCTGTCCAGGCTCGTGTCGAGCGATTGAGCGACGAGCAGCCCTCCGCGGTCTGCGGTGAACTCCGCTTGGCGAATCCACTCGTAGTACGCCAGATACAGCGCCACCGAAGCCACGTCCCCCAAGCCCAGCGTCGCCCTGCCCAGCGCTTCCAGAAGCGGGTAAAGAACGTTCGCCACGCTCATGTACAGCACGTGCTTGGCTTTGATGTGCGCCAGCTCGTGGCCGACGAGGAAGAACAGCTCTTCGTCCGTCAGATTGTCGATAATCGCCGACCAGAGAGTGATGTACGGGCGCTCGACGCCGCTCGTGAACGCGTTCGGAAACGGAAAGCTCGATACGTACAGCTCGGGCTCCGGCATGTCGAGAACCGCGCATGCCTCGCGCATTGTGTCGTAAAGCGTCTTATACTGATTCGGGCCGCAGCGCACCGACATGCCCATGTTCCAGCAGTAAAGCCAACGGTCGATGCCCAGCTCGTAAAACTTTTGAATGACCATCGGCAGAAGGGGGACCTTCTTGAGCTTGTCCAAGGCCCATTTATCCGTGTCGGACATAAAGGCATCCGCCGTGATGCCCGTTAGAATCTTGCGCTCGGCCATATCTTCACAGCATACGAGAAAGCAGGTCGCGCGTTGCGTCCGGACAGGCTCAAGACCCATTTGGAGCGAACGCTTGCGAGAATCCGGCGTCTTAGCCCGTCATAAGAGATCATGATCCTAGCTCTCGTGCTCTGTAGCGCCCTGGGCCAGGGCAAGCCTGCGGCCGTCGTCGATGCGTGGCTGACCAGCCACATCGGAACAACGATGGGAAAGCTGCCCGAACCCACCGAGATCCACGGTCTCGAAAGACTCGCGGGCGGCTCATTCCTCGCAGTCCATTTCCGCGAATACCCGCTCGCCCAGGCGTCTCCCGCGCCCCTCTCGTCGCGAAACATAGTCTTCGTCTCGAAAGGCGTGGCCACCCCCTATTCCTCGCGCAAGGCTTTCGATGACGCGTTCCCGAGTCTATTGAGCGCGCCAATCTCCCGAAACCAGATCCTCACCGTGCTGCACGGCTACCTCGACCTCTCGAAGGAGTTTTCGCAGGACGGCTACTACCGGTTCTTCGTGGCGCTCCCTCGGATGAGCGTCACCCAGACCGACGCAGGGCTCGAAGCGCGGGGCGCTGCCACCGTCGAGCAAAAGGGGGGAAATCGTGGAGAGCTCGATGCGACGCTCGACTTCACGAAATCGGGCGACGGCTACAAGCTGGACAAAATCACCGAACAGGACACCATCCGGCCAGGCATCCGGCCGCTCTAGCCCTTTCTGCGTCGCCAGACGAAGCAGCACGCTCCGGCCAGCACCGTCCAAGCCGGCAAAGGCTCGGGCACGGTAGGAATCGTTTCCTTTGTTGACTGCGCCGATATCTCGGGCGGCGCGCCGACAAAGGTTGGCTGCGCCACCGCAAACGGAGGAGCCGAGGCGATGATCGTCACGTCCGCCGGGGCGCTCGAAGCGGCCAGGAGGCAGGGAGCGAGCAATAGGAATCTGAGCTTCATCGGAATCGCCAAATGAGGCGCGTCGCCTCACTACACATTTCGGTCGATTCCGGTGATTCCACCAGGGTCAGGGAATTCGGTCGTAAGGCGAATACCCGAATCGCTTGCCCACCTTGGGGCAAAAAATCATCACCGATTTCGGCGGCGCGGTTACCTGCAGAATCCCGTTCCTGCTGGGCATTACCGTGCCGGTGACCTGATCGGCCAGATCGCCCCAGCTCATAATCCGCCCGAGCCGGATGCCGAACGACTCCTTGACTTCCCGATCGAGCGGATTCACCACCACGATCGCCGACTCGCGAACCTTGTCGGTGGATCTCGCAAAAGCAAGCAGACGGTCGGTATCCAGAAGTCGAAAGTCGCCATAGCGCAGGGCAGGGTGGGCTCTCCGGATGCGAATCAGTTTCCGGAACCACTGATACTCGCGATTGCCGGAGCTCGCTAGGTCCCAGCGCATCGGAGCCCGATTCTCCGGATCGCCGGAGCCCTTCATTCCGAGCTCGGTTCCGTAATAGATGACCGGTGACCCAGGCAGGGTGAAAAGCAATGCCTCGACCAAACGCCGCGAGCTCCAATCCGGGATCTGGTTCGCCGCGCGAGCGGTGTCATGGTTGTCGATGAGCAGCCAAGAGCGCAATGCGTTCTCGAGCCCCGCGTCCTGAACCGCCCGCTCCATGAGTTTTCCCGCCCTCGAGCCCGACATCGAGCCGTCGAGCATCAGCTGCGCGACCTTCAGCGAGTAGAAGTTGAAAACGCCGTCGACCTCGGGGAACCACCCGGCCGGATACCCCAGAATCTCGCCCACGACCTCGCTACCCGGCTTGGTCTGGTGCGCGGCTTTCGTGATCTCCGAAAGAATCTCCGGCCCGAGCTCATACCCGACGTCAAGTCGCCAACCGTCGGCGCCGTCGCGCAGGTAGCTGCGGACGACCGAGTTCCGGCCACCCCAGATGTACTCGCGAACGGCGTTCGTCCGAAGATTGAGCGCGGCAAGGTTCCGCGCACCGGCCCACGCCCGGTAGCCGTTCGGATACCCGCTTCCTATATAGAACCACTTGCGGTACGGGCCGGTCGGCTCGTTGAACGCGCGAAGGAAGTAAGGCGAGCTCGCGCCCATGTGGTTGAACACGCCGTCGAGCACCACCTTCATGCCGTCACGGTGCGCATCGCCGATTAACTCGCGGAGATCCGCCTTCGTCCCTAGCTCCGGCGCGATCTGCATGTAGTCGATGGCATCGTACCGATGGTTCGTCAGCGCCCGGTGGATTGGCGTCATGTACAGTACATCCGCGCCCAGTTGCCGAACGTATGGAAGCCTTTCACGGATTCCCTGCAGGTCGCCGCCCCAGAAATCGAGCTCATGAGACCAAACGCCGAGGCTTTGCTCGAGATAGCCGCTGGTCGGAAGCTCGCTCCAAGGCCGAAATCGCTTCGGCGGCAGGAACTTCTTGGCAGTCGCTGCCGGGTCTTTCGGGGGCGCGAACCGGTCCACGAACACCTGGTACACCACCGCGCCCCCACGCCAATCGCGGGGCGCGGCTGGCTTAAGAGCTCGATGAATTTGGCCCATCGTCAGAACGAGACACGCTAAAAGCATCGCCCGCTAAGTGTAACGCGGCATCAGCTATCGTAGAAGCACGCATGGCCGGCCTTTTCGATTCGATGGATATCCGCGGCGTGAGGCTCAAGAACAGGATCGTGGTTTCACCGATGTGCCAGTACAGCGCGATAGATGGCATGCCGAACGACTGGCACCTCGTGCATCTGGGCAGCCGAGCCGTTGGAGGCGCTGCGCTCGTGCTCGCCGAAGCTACGGCGGTTCAGGCGGACGGGCGAATCTCGCCCGAGGACACCGGCATCTACGATGAGAGCCACGTCGAAGCATGGGCGCGAATCACACGATTTATCGTCGAACAGGGTTCGGTGCCCGGCATCCAGCTCGCCCACGCCGGCCGCAAGGCAAGCACCGCGCCTCCGTGGAAGGGCGGCAAGCCCGTCGGAGAGGACCAGGGGGGATGGTCGCCCATCTGGTCCGCGAGCGCTCTGCCTTTCGCCGACGACTATCAAACGCCCCTCGCTCTTGATTCCGACGGAATTCGAGCAGCGGTTCTCGCCTTTCGTACTGCCGCTGAGCGCTCCTTGCGTGCGGGATTTCGCGTCATCGAGATTCACGCGGCACACGGTTATCTCCTCCACCAGTTCCTTTCGCCGCTTTCGAACCGGCGAAGCGACGCCTACGGAGGAAGCTTCGACAATCGCACCCGCATCGTGCTCGAGACAGTAGAGGCGGTGCGGTCCGTCTGGCCGGGCGACAACCCGCTGTTCGTCAGGCTCTCGGCCACGGACTGGGTTCAGGGCGGATGGGATCTCCAGCAGTCGGTTGAGCTCGCCCGCATCCTGTCTTCTCGCGAAGTGGACGTCATCGACTGCTCTTCGGGCGGCGCAGTGCCAGGGGCAAAGATTCCCATCGGGCCGGGTTATCAAGTCCCGTTCGCCGAGTCGATTCGCCGCGAAGCGGAAATCCCCACTGCCGCCGTCGGCTTGATTACCGATCCCATCCAAGCGGCGGCCATTCTCGAGTCGGGCCAAGCCGACCTTATCGTGCTCGCCCGTGAGCTCCTGCGCGATCCCTACTGGCCACGACGGGCCGCCAAAGAGCTCGGCGTGGAGCTCGAACCGCCGCCACAATATGCTCGGGCCTGGTAAGCGCGGTGTACAGTCAATGAAGATGGCTCCAGCCCGGTTCGCGTCGGCGCTTCTCGCGGTCTTTTGGTTAGGTGCTGGCCTTGCATCCGCTCAGGGCCCATCGATCACCGAGCCACCGCCTCCGATCGTGTTCGATGATTGGAAGAAGGTTTCTACGACCGACGAGACGGTCGAATACTCCGAGTCCTTCCCCAGCGCGGTTACGACTCCATATCCGTCGAACAACGTCGTCCCCCTCCGCATCCTCGTCCCGGCGAGCGCCAAGGGGCCCGTGCCCGTGGTGGTGGTCACGCACTATTGGGGCGCGAAAGACCTCAAGGTCGAAGTTTCGCTGGCTTCCGAGCTCAATCGCCGCGGCATCGCTGCCGCGATCTTGACGCTCCCATACCATCTGTCCCGCACTCCGCCGGGATTTCGCTCAGGACAGCTCGCGATAGAGGCCGACCCTGAGAGGCTCGTCGAAACGATGACCCAAGCCGTGCTGGACACGCGCCGCGCCATCGACTTTCTTCAAACGAAGCCCGAGTTCCGGGGCGACGAAGTCGGAATCGCCGGCACCAGCCTGGGTGCGGTCGTGTCGATCCTCACCTACGCGCTCGATCCCCGCATCACTCATGCCGCCTTCCTGCTCGGGGGCGTCGACGTCGCGCACATACTCTGGAGCTCTTCTCGTGTCGTCCAGCAGCGCGACGCCCTGCGCCAGCTCGGTTATACGGAAGCGACTCTTCGGCCCGTGCTTCGGTCGATCGAACCGCTGACCTACCTGCCGAGAGCCACCCCGGGGTCCACATTCGTCATCGGAGCGCGCTACGACACCGTTATTCCCTCGTCGAGCACCAGCAAGCTGATCGAGAACCTGCCGCATCCCAAAGTGCTGTGGATCGACACCGGGCACTACGGCGGTGTATTCGTGCAGCGCCGCCTCCTGCGGGAGGTCGCTTCGTTCTTCGGCGCGGAGATGGAATCCGGCACGTACACGCCCCCCGCCCGCATATATGCGCCCACCGTGCGGCTCGGCGTCATAGCGGACACGCTCGCGGGGCTCAACCTCGGCGTCGGCGTGGATCTGGCCAAATTCGATTCACGGGGAAATACGTTTTCAACCCTCTTCGCCACCCCGAAAGGGCCGGAGCTGTTCCTCGGCCGCGTCATCAGCAATGGCCTGTCCTTTGGCCTCTCCGGGTCGACTCATGGGGTAGGAGTCGGCTTCTTTTTCAGCACCGTCTTGTAGGCCGGTCTCCCGTTGGAATTCAGTCGTCCCGCGATAACGAAGACTGAAAGTTGCTCTGAGACCGATGCGCCGATATAATGGGAGCGTCAAGGGTGAAAAATACTCACCGTGCATTCACGCTGGCCGAGCTTCTTGTAGTCCTGGCGATAGTAGCTGTCGTCGCCGGGATTATGTTCCCTGTGTTCCTGACCGTCAAGGCGTCTGCCAAGAAGACGCAGTGCATCTCCAATCTTCGCCAGATTTCTCAGGCAACGCTGATGTACGCGAGCGACTACGACGACTACTTCGTGCTCGTGAATCATCAGCCCGCAGAAGAGCCGAACTCGCACAACGACCGAACGTGGGTGCAGATGATCCTGCCGTACATCCACAGCTTCGGAATTTTCCAGTGCCCTTCCGACGCTTCGGATCGGCCCAAGCCTGAAACCAGCTTCGATCAGGATCTCGTGCCCGGGGACATCTATTCGCAGTTCTATTCCGCGTCGCTCCGTACGAATGCCGGCTACAACTTCGAATACCTTGCGCCTATCGTCAAGATCCGAGGGGAGTGGACGGCGCTTCCGAAGCAAACGGAAAGCATCGGCGATCCCAGCGGCACGCTGATGTTCGTGGACTCGGTGTTCTCGGTTAAGAACGGCCGGCCCGAGGGCGGGGGTAGCTGGCTGGTGGTGCCCCCCTGCCGCTACGAGGAACATGGCGGCGTAGTCGTCGACAGCTTCACATCGTCGCCCGCGAGCCGCGGCGCCGAGGTTTTCAGCCCGAACGAAGGCTGGGATCTGCTCGATCAGATCGATTCTCCCGGCTTGCTTTACGGTGGCGCCTGGCCCTGGCACTCCGGGCATATGAACGTCGCCCGCACCGATGGCAGCGTGCGCACGATGAGCCTCCAGAGCCTCACCGCGGGGTGCGACCTCCAAGAGAACTGGCGCGGCGAAATCGTCAACGACCAGCTCTACATGTGGGATCCCCAGTAGAACGCCGTTCCTCGGATCTCTAGAATGCGACGTCCGCTCGACACGTCAAACTAATTGACGTGCCAAGGCGACGATGCCTTTGTTTCTGGTTTCTCGTCCTACTCCTGCTGTTGAGCGCCGTGGCGCCCGCCGCGCCGACCGACGACCAGGTCAAGGCGATCTACCGAAGCCTCACGCCGAGAGTCAGCCTCGACCGAATCCGCCAGGTCTACAGCGACATCGGCGCATTCGGCTCCCGGCTTGCAGGCTCAAAGGCCGAAGCAAAGACTTTCGACTACGTCGAGGGCGAGCTTCGCGCGCTCGGTGCCGTCAACATCCACAGGGACACCTTCCCCGTCACCGTCCCAGACCCCGAAGCCGTCGGTCACCTGAGCGTCGACGGTCGCCAAGTACAGCTTTGGCCCCTCTGGCCGAATCTCGTTCGAACCTCCACCTGCTCGGTGACTGGCAACCTGATCTATGGGGGAGACGGATCGCTCGAGGCGCTTCGCGGCATGGAAGTGCGCGGCAGCATCGTGGTCCTCGAATTCGATTCGAGCTCCAGATGGCGCAATGCGGCAAAGCTCGGCGCGAAGGCCATCGTGTTCGTCCAGCCGGACGAAATGCCGAGGGCGGAAGCTGAGGCCAAGTTCAGCGGCGTGCCGATAGATGTGCCGCGCTTCTACCTCCCCTTGAAGCATGCCGGACCGGTCCTTACAGCCGCGTTCCACCACCAAAGCGCTCGACTTCAGTGCCGACAAGACTGGGTCCAGCGCCAAAGCTGCAACCTGGTGGCAGATCTTCCGGGCTCGTCACGATCCGAACCCGTGACGCTGATGGCCTACGCCGATGCGATGAGCGTCGTGCCGGGAATCGATCCCGGAGGCGAGGAGATCGGCGGCATCGCCGCGATGCTCGAAACAGCTCGCATTTGGTCTCAAAGCCCGCACACCCGCACGCTGAGACTTGTCCTCTCGGGCGCGCACTGCCTCGCGCTTCGGGGTGCCCGCGAATATGTGGACCGCTTGATCACGACGAGCGCGCCGCCGTCGCTCCTCACGATTACGCTCGACTTGAGTTCCGGCGGCCAGGCGATCGGCAGCTACGGCCGGGGCTGGTTCTACGAATTCCGCGACGAGAGCCAGGAAAACCTCAAAAGCGTCTCACGGCTGTTCCGAGCGCACGCGGACCTGCTCGCTAGCCTTTGGGGGTTGCCGAACGGTCGATTCGTGCTCGTCGATGCCGTCAACAACAGCGACGGCAGAACCTGGAAGAACAACATCCCCGGCCGTTTCGCGCTCGACTGTGAGCCGATGGTCAACGCGGGCATGAACGCCCTGACCTTTCGAACCGTGGAGGACAGCCGCGAGACCATAGACACACCGTTCGACACCGTGCAGCGGGTCGAGCTCGCGAACGTGCTCCGCCAGGCCCGGACGCTTGCCGCGATGAGCTATCACGCTCTGAACGACACCACCGACAAGGCCGCCACTTCGGACTACATGATTCCGCTCGATCCCGCCACGCCATCGCGAATGAGCCTCATAGGCGGGTTCGCCGTGGCAAAGGGCGAAGTGGATTCGTATGATCCCCTCAAGAGCTTCGTGCCGGATGTGCCGATCGACCACTCGTTGGCCGCGGTGCTTGCAGACCACAAGACCTTCATGGGCGTGCGCGGCGACATGGTGCAGCTCACGGGCCCAGGCGCAACTTACCGGTTCGCCGGACTCGCGCCGGCCACATCCTATGCTTCAGGACTCGTTAAGGAAACTCAGCTCGCCGCATTTCATATCGACGACCGCACCGGCAATATCGACTATGCGCCGAGCCTCGGAACATACGGCGACTACAGCTACGCCACCGCTTTCGAGCTCAAAACCGCCGAACGGCGGTCCCCCATCGTGGTGTTCAAGTGCAAAGCGGTCGACCTCTACGATCTTGTCGATCCGCAGGACCTGAAAGCGCTCGTCCGCGTGCGCGTCTTGGATGCCAATACCGACTCGAGCCCCCAAGATTTCGGCATTTTCAGCCCCGGGTACGACCAAAGGCTGAACCCGGAAATCGAGGACGTACAGGTGCTCTTCCTAATGCCGGGGCAGGAATTCAAGCTCCTCGGCGGGTCGCTGCTCGGTGAAACCAGGCTGATTCTCACGAACTCGTCGCTCGGCGATGAAGAGGGCAAGGGATATATCGGTCCCGGCGGCCCACCGGGCTCCGGACGCTCCGCCATAGCCGAAAGCGGCGTTTTCCCCGATCTGCCGCTCAATACGGCCAAGGACATCGTTGCGATCAACGAGACCAGACTGCGAAGATTCGCCAAGTACCGCATCGTGAGTCCGGAGATGGAGTCGCTCCAAAAGAGCGCTCGGAAAGAGGAGGACGCGGCCGAAAAGGCCGAGGCCGCCCGAGACTGGCCGGATGCTGCCCGCCACGCCCGAGCGGCCTGGGGCTTCGCCCTGCGCGCCCATCCTGTCATCCAAACCACGGCAAACGACGTGGTGAACGGCGTCGTTTTCTACCTGTTCCTGTTGATCCCGTTCAGCTACTTCATGGAGAGGCTGCTCGCCGGCAATCAGCTCCTAACGAAGCAGCTCGCCTGGAGCATCGGCATTTTCATCGCCTCCTTCCTGCTGCTTCGGCTGATCCATCCGGCGTTCGAGATCGTCACGAACCCCGCGATGATCTTCGTCGCGTTCGTCATGGGTGCGCTGAGCCTGGTGGTCATCTCGTTCATTCTCGGCAAATTCGAAACCTCGCTGAAAGCCGTGCAAAAGCAGCAAAGCGGAGTGCACGAGGTCGACATCCGCCGCGCGAGCGTATCGCTCGCGGCTTTCAATCTCGGCGTGAGCAACATGCGCCGCCGCAAGGCGCGGACGGTTCTGACCACGCTCACGCTCGTCGTGATGACGTTCATCGTGCTTAGCTTCACGTCGATCGTCTCGGAGATTCAGCTCACCGAATTCCCGAGCGACAACCCGGCGAACTACTCGGGCATGCTGATCCGCGACCCAGGGCTCGAGCCCCTGCAGCTCGCGACCTACAGGCAGATCTCGAATGAGTTTGCAGGCAAGGCCCGGGTTGTGCGGCGTGCCTACTACTACGGCGCCGATATCGGCGACACGGGCATCCTCACGCTCCAACGGGCCGACCACGTGGCCGAGGTCCGCGCTATGCTCGGGCTCGACCCGGACGAATCTAAAGTTCTTCGGCCGCAGCTGTCGCTGCTTCCGGGCGGACGATGGTTCAAGCCCGGCGAGCGCAACGCGATGATCCTTCCGCTGCCCCTCGCGGAGCAGCTCAAGATCGATCCCTCCGACGTCGGCAAAGCCACCGTGAGGTACGCCGGAGTCGAATACAAGGTTGTAGGCATCGCCGATCCGGCGATCCTCAGGGCGAGCATCGATCTCGACGGCGATCCGTTCCTGCCGCCCGATTTCTCGCTCTCCAAGCAATATCAAGAGCAGAAGGGCTCGACCAACAAGGCGTTCCGAAGCTACATCCGCCTCGATCCGTCGGTCGTGTTCATCCTTCCCGCCGAGACGGCGCTCGATCTTGGCGCCGACTTGCGCACGCTCGCCGTCCAATTCGACGATCCGTACCAAACGAAGAAGGCGCTCGACGAGCTGATGCCACGCCTGCGCCTCAATTTGTACGCCTCGGTTCCCGCTGCAAAAGGCCAGGCGAGCACCTCCACCCTCCCCACGAGCGCGAGCTCGGTCCCATTGCGAGTAAGCCAGTTCAGCGTGCTGGAAGCCAGCAAAGGCACGGGCCTCGGATTGGTGCTCATTCAGCTCGTGATCGCCTCCGTCTTCGTCCTGAACACGATGATCGCGAGCGTCTATGAGCGCACAAAAGAGATCGGAATCTTCTCGGCGATCGGGCTTGCCCCGAATCATATCGCGATGCTGTTCTTCGCCGAATCGCTAGTCTACGGAGTCCTCGGAGCGGTCATCGGCTACTTCTGCGCCCAGGCGACGGCGAAGGTGATCGTTGCTACCGGCGCCCTTCCTGGCCTCACCCTGAATTTCAGCTCGACTTCGGCGGTCATGTCGGCAGCGCTGGTCATGGGCGTTGTGCTTCTGAGCACCATCTACCCGGCCAAGCGCGCTAGCCAAATCGCTGCCCCCGCCATGAGCGAAGAGGTCTTCCAAACCGAGCCCGAAGGCGATGTGTGGAGGCTGCCGTTGCCGTTCAGCATCAGCGAGCAGGAAGCCGCCCCCATGATGGAATTCCTCGCCGAATGGCTGAAAGGATATGAAGAATTCACCATCGGCGACTTCGTCACGAGCCAAACCGAGATCCATCCCGAGCCGGGCGGTGTGATCGCGGTCACCGCCATCGCATGGCTCGCGCCCTACGACCTGGGAATCTCCCAAAAGCTGAACCTCAAAGCCGGCCCATCGATAGTCGAGCGCATTTATCAGTTGGACCTTACGCTCGTTCGGCTGGCCGGCGACCCGGAGAATTGGCCCACCGTGAACCAGCGCTTCCTCGCAAATCTCCGAAAACAGTTCCTCACCTGGCGCACGCTCGACAAGACGGAGCGGGAGCGCTACATGGAGCAATCTCGCGTCGACTTGGCCGGACTGGCTGCGGAAACCGTCGGTACCGAGTAGCATCGATGCATGCCGAAGCTCGCCAAACGAGGGGTGTGGTGCGGACCAAGCGATGCCGGACGAGACAAGCAATCCGTCCGCAGTTTCGTCGATCAGATCGAGCGCGCAGGATTCAATTTGGTCGTCATGGAGCTCAAGCACGGCGGGGGTTCACTATCCTGGCCGAGCCACCGATTCCCAGAGGCCGTCTCGGAGCGTGCGAGAGAGTTCGACCTGCCCGCAGTCCTACTGGAAGAGTGCCGCAAGCGCCGGATCGAGCTCCATGCGTGGATGATCGACTACTTCGAGGGCGAAAACGGCGCAGCGTACAAGGCTCATCCCGAGTGGGCGGCGCTCGACGCCCGCGGAAATCCTACGAGTTGCGAGACGCTGCGCCGAAAACGTTATGGCGCAACCTGGATGTGCCCCGCCCGCCGGCCAGGCTACACAGATCAGTGGCTGGTTCCGCTGTACGAGGAGTTCGCAACACTTTACGACTTCGACGGCATCCACCACGATTACATCCGGTACCCCGGAGACCTCGCTCCGGACCAATACTGCTTCTGCGACTACTGCCTCGAGCAGTTGCCTCGCTACGCCGGGTATGCCAGCGAAGCATTCCCCGACGAGCCGTTCTACCACCGCAGCTACGACCGCCCATACCTCGAGGCTCATTGGGAAGAAAGCCCACGCGTGCTGCCCGCAAACTGGGAATCGCTCGATCGAACGTCCAAGAGCCGCTTCCTGCTAGAGGGCTCGTTCTTCCAAGGCGGACGGAACGACCTCGATTTCTTCTTCTATCAATACCGCATCGAAGCGGTCGCGGAATTCGCGCGGATGGCAGCAGAAGCCGTGCGCCGCGCGAGGCCCGCCATGAAGGTTTCCGCGGCCGTCTTTAAGAACCCGGTCCATAGCGGTCGATTCATCGGGCAGGACTGGCGGCGCTTCATCGGCCTCGTAGACGAGCTGATGCCGATGGACTATCGCTCTCACTACCCAGGCGATTTCGAGACTCATCTCGCGCTCCTGCGCGAGTCGATCCTGTCCCAGCAAGTTTGGGCTAAGGGCTTCAAAGCGCTCTATCCCGGCATCGCCGTAAACTTCCTCTACTTTGAAGAAGAGGATGCGGGACGCCCATGCAAAGGCGAGAAGCTCGCCCGGGCGATCGAAACGGTCGCCGAGACAGGAGTGGAAGGAATGATGATCTTCGCCGCTTCCCTGATCGAGCGATATGGCGTGTGGGATGCCGCCCGCGAGGCATTCGGGCGCTACTCTTAGGGGCTCTTCAGCCAACATACGTCCATAGCAAACGACCGCAATTTGCCCGATCCGAAAGCCCAGGGTCCCAAGCGATCCGGGCCACCTCTGTGGCCTTGGGTCCTCGCCGCATGCATCCCGCTGATAGGCTGGTGGAGCTACGGCCTCTTCGACCTGGACGAGGGCTTCTACGCCGCCGTCGTCGCGGAGATGAACCGGCGCGGCGATTGGATCATTCCCTTATACAACGGACGCCCCTGGTTCGAGAAGCCCATCTTGCTCTACTGGCTCGCCAAGCCTTGCGTCATGCTGTTCGGAGATGCGGTCGGCCCCCGACTGCCGAGTGTGCTCGCCACGGTGGCGCTTCTCGCGCTGGTAGCCTGGTTCGCCCGCCGCAGACTCTCGCCCGGCTCGGGATCTCTCGCCCCCCTCGTGCTTGGTTCGTGCCTGCTCGTCGTGGCGATCGGTAGGATGATGCTCACCGACAGCCTGCTCGATCTGTGCCTTGCCGGTGCATTCGTCACCTTCTGGGAGTCGCTCGAGGGTGAGCGCAGGTGGCGGCTCGCTACCGCCGCTTGCCTCGGCCTCGGAGTTCTGGCGAAGGGCCCGGTGACGCTCGCGCTGTTCGTGGCGGTGGCCGCCGTCGCTTATTGGCGTATACCGAGTCTGCGAGCGAGCTTCCGAGGCTGGTGGGCGCTGGGCACGCTCATTTTGCTGAGTGTGGTCGCCTCTTGGTACGTGCCGGCTTACCTAGAGAACGGGCAGGACTTCGTCCAAAAGTTTCTGATCGAACAGAACGTCGGACGCTTCTCCGGGGGCGACCAGGCCCATACCATCCGCGGCTTGGTGGGGCTGATTTTCTACGTTCCGGTCCTGCTCGTGGGAATGCTGCCCTGGTCGCTCTATTTACCGAAGGCTTGGCCCTGGCGACCCCCCGACCGCGCGCCGCTGCGCTTCTATCTGGCCACGTGGGCGCTCGTGCCGTTCGTCTTCTTCACGATCAGCGGAGCCAAGCTGCCGCACTACGTGCTGCCCTGCTGCGTGCCTTTGGCGTTGCTGGTGGCGGACTACCTCGCGCGTCGGCGGCCCGAGGTTTCCAATGCCCGAAGGGCTCTCGGTCCGCTTGCGGCTATCGCGGTAGTGGCGGCCGTCGCACAAGGAGGTTTCGCAGCCTATTACTACGGTGTCTCGGTCGCCGGGCTTCACTTGCCCGGATTCCACGCCGAGGTTCATGGCCTGGCCCATGAGCTTGCAGGGATGGTCGGCCCCGGGGACGCGATAGCGGTCTACCAAATGAGCCGCCAAGACCGCGAGCTCGGCACCGGCAAGCCAAAGATTCAGGAGACAAGCCACCCTTCGCTGCTATTCTATTTGAACCGGGACGTGATCGATACCGACGACTTTGGCGAGATCTTGACGTATCCCGGACGGGTGTGGATCCTCACACGATGGAATCGCCTCGGCGAAGCCGAGGCTGAGCGCGCACGCGCCGCTTCGCGGACGTTGACGCTTGTGGATTCGAGCCGCCCCGACGGACTGTACCGGCTGTATGTGCTGGCGGCTGCCGCCAAGCAATCCGGCTTGCACCAGTACCGAGAAAACTAGGGTTTCTTGGTCGCGATTGTATGAAAGCGGTGTACAGTATCGTCATGCGTCATGCGTCATGCTCTCCGAGTGATTGGAGGGTGCGCGGTCTTGGGCCTGCAAGCATCGGCCTGGGCAGGTCATTGGGGTTCGGCGCTAACCGGAAGCGGGTCGATCGTCGCAATTCGTGACGGCGTGCGCACCACCACTCCCTGGAGCTTTGTACGGCTCATAGTAGACGGCATCGGCGCGAGTTGCGACCCCGGTCATTCGGTAAGCCTTTCAACTTCCGGAACGCTGACGCAGACCTTCACATGGGCGCCGGACAACCCTAGCGACACGCCTTGCTATTGGGACCTCTTTCCATCGAGCGTTCGGTAGACCTGCGATCTGGCTACACAGGCTACTGGTATTCGTGCACGAAATTCTATCTTACCGCCTGGTATAAGCTTCCTTAAGGACAACTCGATGATAACCACCCTATTGGCTTCTGTGTTCCTATTCTCATCGCAGATCGCTCCGCCGACCATTCAGTGGACGATAACTCCCGAGCGAGTTCTGGGGGCGCCCGTCTACGTCCAGTTCCGAATCGACAACCCGAATCCGTTTCCCATAGTGGTCTTTATGGGCGAGCCACGGACCTCATGGTTCGGTTTGCGCGTACAGAATGCTGATGCTCCTCTCGCCGCGGTGATGCCGAGGACACCTCTCGACGAGCTTAGGCCTGGCGACACGCAACTCATCGAGGCTATGTCCCATTGCCGCAGATCGTTTTCGCTGAAGGGCTTCGCAAGATTTACAACTGCGGGCGCCTATAGCGCGTCGATTCATTGCTCCCTGGCGTACAGGGCGAAGTCCGCTCCTAACGTTGAATGGCTATCTCCTGTCGTGGCCGACGATGAGATGCAGTTTCGCGTCACGCCGGCGGACGATGAGGCCCTGGCAGCAGCAGCCGATCAAATGGAGAAGGCCCTGACCCAGCATGGCGTGTCACCCGCAGATGGCATCGAGCCTGGCAGCACCCAGTACCTTCTTCGGGATCTGCTCCAAATGCCCGTTGGTCCCTGTGCGGCGATCTGGCGAAGGTTACTGTTCTCAGGCAAGTTGCCGGGGCGCATGATGCTTGGCGAAGCTGCCGTCGCCATCAATAGCAATCCGGATCCGGCAGCCGCATCGTTCGCCAACGAGATTCGAGACTACATGGCCCGGCACAAAAACTAGACGCGCTAGCGGCCGCACAGCGCGCAGTAAATGTTGATAACCTTCTTCACGTAAGCCTGCGTCTCGGCATAGGGCGGCACGCCGCCATGGCGCTTCACCGCGCCGCTTCCGGCGTTGTACGCGGCCAAAGCCAAGACCAGCGACTGGAAATCGTCTCCCGTCGCCTGCTTGTAGCTCTCGAGGTTCGTTCGAAGCAGCTTCACGCATCCATACAGGTTCTGCGTCGGGTCATAGGCGTCCGAGACTCCTAGGTTTTGCACCGGATCGGATACGAAAATTACCTTGCGTATTAAGTAAACATGTGTTACGATCCTGATATGCGGTATGCGGTA
>JAICWL010000156.1 GCA_025934835.1 Fimbriimonadaceae bacterium | reverse complement strand
GTACGGCCATTGGGCGCTGATCGGATACCAGACCGCGCCCAAAGACGAACGGGGCAATCCCAAGATAGATTGGAGGGAGCTCGGCGTGGTGGCCTTGCCGCTCGACACCCCGAAGTCGAACACCGTGATGTACGAGGCGGGTTACGCCATCGGCCGGCATTGCCGCAATGTTCAGGCTGCGTGGAAGTTCATTCGATACATGACCGGCAAGAAGGTACAGGAGGTTTACAATTCGAGCGGCATAGCCGTCGACGCGAGGATGGATGTGGCGAAAGAGCGGGCATCGAGCGAGCTCGAGAAGTCGTTTCTGCCGATCGTACCAAGCGCGCGGCCGCCGTACGGCTCACGCATCGAGGGTTGGGACTACGTGGAGACGGCCGGCCAGGCGATGATGGACAGCGTGCTGCAAAACGGCGCCGATCCGGCCCAGGCGCTTGCCCGGGCGGCGCAAAAGATCGACCGCGAGTTCAGCAAGTGAACGGCCTCCGAGGGGTACGAGCTTTATGATGCGCCGGCGAGAAGCGCGGCTGGGCTGGCTGTTCATTTCCCCGGCGTTTTTCCACCTCGTCGTGTTCGCGCTGTTCCCGATGGGATACGCGCTGTACTTGAGCTTCTTCAAGTGGCACCTGATCAAGGATGTGCGCCAGTACGTGGGGTCGAGCAACTACGCTTTCTGCCTCACCGACGAGACGTTTCTGCACTCGCTGTGGAACTCGGCCAAGTACTCGCTGCTCAGCGTGCCCTTCGGGATGGCGCTTGGCCTGGCGGTCGCGATTCTGGTGAACCAGAAGCTGCGCGGCATCTCGATATTTCGCACGATCTACTACATCCCCGCGATATCGAGCGGCGTGGCCATCGCGATGCTTTGGATCTACGTGTACCTTCCGGAGACGGGCCTGTTGAACAGCATGGCGCTCGGGCTGCTTGGCGAGCATGGTCGGCTCACGCCGATGGTGGCCTCGATGCTGGGCAAGCCGGACTGGCATCTGGCATCGATCGACTTCCTGAACAGCACCCAATGGGCGATGATCGCGCTGGCCTTCATGTCGGGCTGGGGGGGCCTGGGGCCGAAGATGGTGCTGTTTCTTGCCGGGCTGCTCGGCATTCCGCAATCGCTCTACGAGGCGGCGGAACTCGACGGCGCCGGGCGATGGCGCTCGTTCGTCTCGGTCACGTTGCCGATGCTGGCGCCGACCACTTTCTTCGTTCTGGTGACCAGCACGATCGGCGCGCTCCAAGTGTTCACGCCGGTTTATATGATGACGAAGGGCGGGCCGGACGAATCCACCAACGTGGTTGGCTATCAGATTTACCAAGAGGCGTGGGTCACGTTCCATACGGGCCTCGCTGCGGCCGAATCGTTCGTGCTGCTCGCGCTGATCGCGGTCGTGTCGCTGGCGCAATTCCGCATGATGAAGAGCACGCTCGTGGGGTATGCGACGACATGAGGCGCAAGACGTGGGACAAAGTGCGAGGCGCGCTGTGGGCGACCGGGCTGTACGCGCTGCTGATCGCTTTGGCGGCCTTTCTGCTTGCGCCGTTCGTATGGATGGTGCTGATCTCGGTGCATCCGTGGAACACGCCGATTCCGGCGATTTCCGACCTGATACCACGGGGGCCGGACGGGCAGGTGCACCTCGACTGGAGCAATTACGGCCTTGTGCTGTTCGACCCGAACCTGCCGGTGGCGCGCTTCCTGTTCAACTCGGCGTTTGTGACCTTGACGGTGGTCGTTGGGCAGACGCTTGTATCGTCGCTGGCGGCGTACGGGTTCGCGAAGCTTCATTTTCGCGGGCGAGAATTGGTTTTCGCGCTGTTCCTGGGCTCGATGATGTTCGCCGGCCCGGTTACGCAAATTCCGGTTTATCTGCTGCTTCGCTCGCTTGGCTGGCTGGACAGCTATTGGGCGCTCGTGGTGCCCGGGTTAAGCTCGGCATTCTCGGTGTTTTTGCTGCGGCAGTTCTTCATGCAGATCCCAGCCGAGCTCGACGAGGCGGCCAGGATCGATGGCGCCGGCGACTTTCGAATCTATGCCCGGGTGGTTATGCCACTCTCGAAGGCGGCGCTGGCTACCGCGGCGGCGTTCACCTTCTTCGGGGTTTGGACGGACTTCTTCAACCCGCTGATCTACACGAACTCGGTGGAAATGCGCACGCTCGAGGTCGGCCTTTCGATCTACAAGAACTCCTACGGAGGCAGCAATTGGCCCGCGCAGATGACGGCCGCGGTCATCGTGATGCTTCCGTTGTTGGTGGTTTTCCTGTTCGTGCAACGCTACTTTGTGAAGGGAATTATGTTGGGCAGCATCAAGTAGGTTTCGATCGTTCGGAGATCGTGAAAAACGGCAGAATCTAGCCGTAAACCTGGCCAAAACAGGCGGATAATGAGGCTAGGACAAGGGTTGGCAGCATCAGTTTTTCGCTCGGGCCGGGCGGGATCGCACCCAAGCTCGTTGTTGAAAAACATCAGGACCCGCCGTCCTACCGGTGACCCTCGGTTAAAGATCGACCAAGGAGGTAGTTGTATGATCAACCGCGACAGAGCCTGGCGCCGCAAGAAGACGCGCCATATCGTTGCCAAACTCCAGGACGCTCACATTTGGCTGTCCGATCAGATCAAGGAGATGAACCCCAAGAAACCGATTGCGGAGGCGAAGCAGCATCAGCACGGCAAGCTGACCCAAGCTCAGTCCATGCGCCAGCAGTGGTCTTTGAACCAGGAACTCGCCGACGGACTCTAGCCACGCGGTTCTCGGGTGAGGAAAAGGTCGAGTCTTGCGACTCGGCCTTTTTTTCTTCCCGGGCTCGTTTGCTGGAGGAAGGAGGCGGATGTGCCGCTCTTGCCTGCGAATCTGTTATGCGAAGTGAAGTAGCCGTCTTCAAGGTGTAAGGCTCTCCATAGGCGTCGTATTCATAGGACCCGAAGGTGGTCGTGTTCCAGTCGTCCGCGGATTCTGCGATCGTCGAGCCAAGCCCGTTCTCATGGCGATACGCATGCGCCACCGATGGCCTTGGTCACTGCTTTCCATCGTAGTTCGAGAACTCCCAGCCGAAGTACCAGTCCAAGCGCCGAGCCGTACGTTCCCACGATCCAGATTCGCACTTGGCGATGATTCGCTCTACCGTCGCGACCAGATCGCCATAGCTGTATCGTTTCATAATGACAGCGCGGCCCGGAGCGAGCGTTCCGTGGACCTCCAGTTTGCTCAGGAACATCGCGAGCGACATAAGCTGGAACTGGAACTCGTCAGCCCCGGGGCCCTCGTCGCCGATATCGACCTGTATATTGAGCTCCCAAACGTCGCTTGGTGGCACCCACTCTATCAGCGGTTCCGCATCAGCACTGAAAATCGTGTGAATTCCAATCATGGTCGAATCTCCAAGTGACCGTTTGAAGTCCAGCCTCCTTTCGCTATGGATCTCGACTCGAAGTTCGCTTGTGTGATTCGCAGGTTTTTCTTGTACGCTGGCCCCCTGAACTGCCTGAGACCATCTCTGCTGATCCAGGCTCTGCCGTCGCTGCTCCTCGTGAAGCCGTCTC
>JAICWL010000171.1 GCA_025934835.1 Fimbriimonadaceae bacterium | reverse complement strand
TTTCTTAAGCAATGATTTTTGTCGATAGCTCCTCGACTCTCGAACCCTCACCCCTGCCCCTCTCCCTCGGGGAGAGGGGGGTTTCTTAAGCAATGATTTTTGTCGATAGCTCCGCGACTCTCGAACCCTCATCCCAACCCTTCTCCCTCGGGGCGAAGGGCTTCGGAAACCCTCACCCCTGCCCCTCTCCCTCGGGGAGAGGGGGTTATCGTGATGGACGATTTTGTCGGCGGCACTCCAAACGGTTTCGGACGTGAAGGTCGCTGGCCGCATGTTCTCGTCCAACTCCGTGTACTGCTCGGTGGTCGAGCCTTGGAGCGAGTAGGTAATGGCCCATCCACAGCCTTGCCCGGCTTTGTTCGGGCTTATCGCAAGGGAACGGGGCGGGTTAAGAAGGAGCAATCCTAGCGACGAAAGGAATATATATTTGCGAATGCTAGTATGTGAGCGGTATGGCCCCATCGCTGCACCTAATCGCCTGGATTGTAGGAACATGTTACGAAAGAGGCAAGTTAAGAGTTCGAATGCTCCGGTGGCAGAACGCTGCGATGACTCATCGTACTCCTACGATCGGGTGTTGTGGCAGCAGGCGATAAACTGCCCGCCATGAGCGAATTTCGAGTCCTCAGGACCGAGACTCTGTTCGACGGCTTCGCGAGGGTGGAGCAAACCGCTACGAGCTTTCTGGAATCCGACGGCTCCTGGAGCAAGCCGGTGGTCCGGCAAACCGTCGAGCGGGGCGACTCGAGCGCCATCCTTGCGAGGGATCGCTCCACCGGCAGCGTGCTCCTGGTTCGGCAGTTTCGGAGCGCGCTCGTGCGGCATGCCGAGCCGTGGAGCCTCGAAATCGTTGCGGGCAAGATCGACCCGGGCGAATCGCCCATGAAGGCCGCGGCGCGCGAGCTGGAAGAAGAGACCGGCCTCCGATGCGTGAATCCGACCAGCCTGGGCAGCATCTACCCGAGTCCCGGAGTTCTGAGCGAGGCCATCTACCTTTTCCAGGTCGATGTCGGCCCCGAATCGCGCGTCGGCAAAGGGGGCGGAGTGGGAGACGAGCGCGTCGAAGCGCTTTGGATGGACGAGAAGGAGGCTCTGCGCAGGGCGATCGTCGGCGAGATCCGCGACGCGAAAACGGTGGTGGCGCTGCTGCGCGCAAGCGGAAGGGGCCGCTAGCAGCGACCCCGGAAGCGAGGCTACTTAGTAGCTTTCTTGGCCTTGGCGGTCTTCGCCTTGGCGGTCTTGTGCTTGGCCGCCACCTTCTTCGCCGACTTCTTCACCGACTTCTTCGCGTGGTGCTTGACGGTCTTGGCGCTGGCCATCATGGCCGGCTTCGCCTTGGGCATCGGCTTCTTCTTGGCCTGCGCGTTCACCGCGCCGAACATCGCCAGCGGCAGAGCCGCAACAATCACAAACTTCAGTACCCTGTTCATCTGTTGTTCCTCCATAAAGCATGAACGGACGGGCCGCCCTTGCCGAACGGAGCATAGAACACGATCGGGCACGCGCGTGAAGGAAGTCGGCGCGGAGAATCCGCTCTTGCGCTCAGAATGGCAGGAATCGCCGAATGCGGCTACGCGGCTTTGTCGCCGAGATAGGACTCCGCGATGGCCCCGAAGCCAGCATACGCCTTGCAGAGTGCCGGCAGAAGGGACTCGGCGGTAGCCAAATCGCCTTCGCGCGAAGCCTTTTCGATCTGCTCGCACAATGCGCCCAGGCCCGGAGAACCGGCCGAGCGGCTGCTGCCTTTGAGCGTGTGTGCAGAACGCACGGATGCTTGTTGATCTCGAGCGGCCAGCGAGGACTTGAGCTGCTCGATCAGCTCGGGCGACACCTCGAGATACGTTTCCACGATCTCGCGCTGGAAGTCGAAGTCTCCACCGGACATTTCTTCCAGGTAGCCGAAGTCGAAGAGGATCTCATTCACGCCGTGCCTATCCGAGTTTTGTGTATCACTATGCGACATAAGTTCCAATAAGTCGTCCTATCTCTGGAACAGGTCCATTCGTGTTATCGGCTACCTGCTGTGCCAAACTCATCCCTCATGAGCAGCAACCTGGGAATCCCGTCTCGCAAAGAGAATTATGCGGACTGGTACAACGAGCTCGTTCTCAAGGCGGACCTTGCGGACTACTCCGCCGTTCGCGGCTGCATGGTCATCAAGCCGCACGGATATGCCGTTTGGGAGCTGATGCAGCAGGCGCTCGATTCGATGTTCAAGGCCACGGGCCACGTGAACGCCTACTTCCCGCTGTTCATTCCGAAGTCTTTCCTGGAGCGAGAGGCCGAACATGTCGAGGGGTTCGCCAAGGAGTGCGCGGTGGTCACCCATCACAGGCTCAAGGCGGGGCCGGATGGAGGACTGATTCCGGACCCGGAAGCCAAGCTCACCGAAGAGCTGATCGTAAGGCCGACGAGCGAGACGATCATCTGGAACACCTACAAGGATTGGATCAAGAGCTACCGGGACCTGCCCCTCCTGATCAATCAGTGGGCGAACGTGGTTCGGTGGGAGCTGCGGACGCGGCTATTTCTTCGCACGGCCGAGTTCCTCTGG
>JAICWL010000132.1 GCA_025934835.1 Fimbriimonadaceae bacterium | reverse complement strand
GTGGCCGGAGTGCAGAAAGTCGAAACAGCCGGTTACCACAACTTTCGTGGTTCGTACAGGCGGTGGCTCGGACAGCATATGTTGCGTGGATGCGCTGAGGCTCATAGAATTGCCGTTTTCGTCTTCGAGTATCCAATCGGGCGATATATGTTCCGCGTTTTCCCGCTGACTAACTTCGTCGACGTACCGCACCCGCTCTAGCAGGTAGCGCCTTTCCGCCTCGGGCAGGATCGGCGGCCGCCCTACGGCTTGCTCGAACTGCCGATCGGTCCACAGCACCGCGCAAACTTTCCCATGCTTCGACGCCATCTCCAAGGCTCGGGCTGCCGGCACATCGAGGTGCTCAAACGGCCCTGAGAGTCTCACCCACGGTTGGCTCACGCGGTCCTCACTCGGATTCGGAGACTGCCTGGCACGTCGTGCTCGGTGACCAAGACCAGGTAGCCACCTCCGCAACCGGAATACATCGCGCCGGCGGATCGAGCTTGGTGCTCTCGCAAAATGCCGACGAGATCGGCGGTAATCGTACGATGCCCGACGGTATCCGGAAGCAGCTCCATCCAACATTCCATGCAGTCGTTCAGGCAGCTTCCAAGGTCTCCGGCGTGCATCCGAAGGATGGCGTCGTAGCACGATTTGCCTGTTTCCCCTAGCTTCCCCACGCCCTCGGGAGTGAGGTTCTTTCTCCCCAGCGGATCGTAGCCCGGCGGCCTGGGAGCAACGGGAACGAGGCGGATTACATCCTCGAGCCACGCTGCAATGTCGGGGTCCGAACTGCTTTCAACATGGGCAGGGAAAAGGCCGCCTTCAAAGGCGAAATCGTAGTCGAGCCGGCTTATTCCTGGAGTCAACAGGCCCAGCATGTCTTGCGAGCCGGAGGGTTGGGCGAGACGTTCGTTTTCAGCAGCGTAAAGCTCCCGCGCGAGGCGCATCGCGTCACCTTCCGGCAGGCTGCCACCCCATAGTTTTTCGGCTACCTTGCGCGTGCCGGTCGCCATTCCCGCCCGCTCCCAGTAGTCGTGGGTCGGCTCAAGCGATACCACGACCATCGATCCGGGCGGATGCGGATCGAGCATTGACACGAACGGCTGATCGATCCATCCGCCCGCGAGGGCCAACCTATAAGGGAGCCGACTCGACATCTGGTTGATGAGTCTAGTCCAACGGGTCTATGCCGCCGCTCCATCGCGCGGGGCTTGTCCGATGCCAGGGTGAACAACTGAGCGTGTCCGGAGCAATCGGGCCATGACGGCGTCGATCCTTGGAGCTATTCTCTGTACGTGCGGTTGTTCGTCGGGCGAAGCGCCGAGATTCATGATTTCGAACCGGGCTGGGTGTTGAAGACGCCGATGCCGGGCTTCGAGATCGTGCGAGATCTGGAAGCGGCCAACTACAAGGCGCTCGAGCCGCTCGGTCTTCCGATGCCACGGTGCCGTGGACTGGCCAGCGTGGCGGACGGAGAGGGGCTGGTCCTCGAGAAGATCGTCGGCCCCTCGATGCGGGCGGAGATGCAAGCTCACCCCGAGCGGCAGGGTGAGCTGGCAGAGCTCTTCTTGAAACTATGGGAGCGCATTCATCAGCGGGCCGAGGCCGAGATCCTGACGATTCGTGGACGGATAGATTGGTGCTGCGACAGGGCGCAGGTCGACCGACCCGAGCACCTGCCGGCCGGCGAGGCCGTGATCTGCCACTTCGATTTCCACCCCGACAACGTGATTCTGAGCGAGGCCGGTCCCGTTGTGATCGACTGGGTAGATGCGCTGCTTGGACCGGTGGAGGCCGATGAAGCCCGGACTTTGCTGCTACTCGGCTTCCCGTTCGGTCCGGATGAGCAGCCTTCCACGTTCGCCCGGGCGGTATACGAGTCGGTAATGACCCGCCGCTCGGAGCAGGTTCGTGCCTGGATACCGCTGATCGCGCGCGCAAGGCTCGGCGAGGGCTTCGAGGGGGCTGAGGCAGATCGCCTAAGGGCCATCGGCTCGGGCGAGCTCTCGCTTCCTTAGTTGTTAAAGCAACTCGGCCTGGTACTGCCTGAACAGGGCTTCCAGCGCGGGTCTGCTGCGATCCGTCAGCCCGTGGAAGGCGTCGATCAAGGCTGCAGTTTTGGCGGTCATGACCAGCAAATAGCGGGCCTGCACGGGCTCTGGGTTCCAGTAGGTGTGCGCCGTTCCCTTGGGAATGTAGACGGCGGAGCCCGCATCCGCTTCGATCACTTCGTCGCCGACCTTAAAGCAGAGCCTTCCTTCGAGGACGTAGAAGGCCTCGTCGCAAGCGTGGTGGATGTGGGGCGGAGCCTCGAGCATCGGCTCAGGGCCGGTTTTCGGCCCGGCTTTCCACTCGGCGATTACCCAATCGCCGCCGGGGACTTTCAGCTCGCTGCCGGCCAGTGGTAGCGGTCTCATGGCTCCGACCTTACCCTCGCGCGTAACTAGACGCCGCGGCAGAAGATTAGAGCCCAATCGTTGGCTTCGCAAGTCTATGGCATGACGGAGATCGCTCGAGCCGCGACGGCTTCCCCGAAGAGGGGTTGGCCCAACAACATGGACCCTTTCTAACGTATGTTGGGCGAAGTGCCGTAGCGTACAATGGAGCCACCACCGATGCGCACGATGCGGTTCGCGCTCCTTCGAATTCTTCCACTGCTGTTGCTCGGGCTATTCCTAGGGAGTGCTTCGGCCGCCGACCCCATTACCTTGCGCTTCAGCGTTTGGGATGGGGACGAGTCGCTGAAGGTGATTCGGGGCGTTCTCAGGCAATTCGAGAAGGAGAACCCTGGCATTCGGGTGAAGCTCGAGAACTTCCCGGATTACAACCTGTATCACCAGAAGATGCTGGTGATGTACGCCGCCAACACCGCCCCGGATGTGGCGATGATGGACCCGGGGCATTTCCAAGCACTGGCCAAACGGGGCGCGCTTCTTCCGCTCAATCAGTTTTTCGCTTCCACGCCGGGCTTCGATATCGGGGCTTACTACAAGCCGATCGTCGATGCGCATTCGTATAAAGGCACTTGCTACGTGCTTCCACGGGATATCGCGCCCGAAGGGCTGATCTACTACAACAAGCGCGCCTTTACAGAAGCCGGGATTCCCTACCCCGACGGGACTTGGACCTGGGATTTCCAGGAGCGGCCGTGGCTCAAGGAGAAGGACTTTCTTTGGGTGATGCACAGGCTCACCAAATTCGGGTCGGATGGTAAGCCCACCCAATACGGGTTCGTCGCCGGCTGGCCGGGCGAAATGGTCGACACATTCATGTACAGCTACGGCCTGAAGCCGGTGGACGACTACGAACACCCGACCAAGGTGCTGTACGACACCCCGCAGATGGACAAGGTGTACGACTTCTATTTGGACCTGGCGCTCAAGAAGAAATGGGTGCCCAGCAACACGGAAGTCAGCAGCGTAATGCAGTCGACCACCCAGCAACTATTCGTTCAGCAGAAGGTGGCGATGTACCAGAACGGCATTTGGGAAGTGCCAAATATGCGCAAAATGATGAAGCCCGGCTCGAAGGAGTTCTTCGACTGGGACATCGCTCTATATCCCGCCTGCGCGCACGACATCCAAGGCAAGGAGCACCGGGCCTTCCCTACGGGCGGGTCGGGATACTGCATTTTCTCTTCCACCAAGTATCCGGAGGCGGCATGGAAGCTGACGCGCTACATGGCGGGCCCAGTCGGCATGGCTGCCATGGCACGGGCAGGCATCGCGCAACCCGCTATCCGCAAGCTGGCCTTGACGCCGGACGTTTGGGTCCCTGGGCCGCACACCCCGCCGGAACAGCTTTATCCGTACCATCGCATCGTGACCGATCAGGCGGTTCCATTCGTGGAGTTCGGCGTGACGGCGGACTACTTCCCCGAGGTTCAGAGCTTCATCGATTCTCGGCGCGACAGCATCTACAACGGCATCGTGTCTCCGGAGGAAGGGCTGCATTTAGGGACGGTGGACGCGCAAAGGCGTCTCGATCAGCTCTTGAGGGAGGAGAATCTGCCTCCGTTCCCATGGCCGATAGGCATAGCCGTGGGGCTTGCGATCACCGCGTTGATCATCGGCGTCGTCTACTGGCCGGAGAGGCGCCGAAGATACACGATCCGTGAAAAGAAGGAGAGCCTGGCGGCCTACCGCTTCCTTTCGCCGTGGATCATCGGCATGTGCCTCTTCACGCTCGGTCCGATGATTCTCTCCCTGATCATGTCCGCACTCAAATGGGACATGATTCAGCCCGCTCAGTGGCGCGGCGGAGGAAACTTCCACGAGGCATTCGCGGAAGACCCTCGTTTCTGGGTATCGATAAAGGTGACCCTTCTCTACACGTTCATTTCCACGCCGCTGGGCATCTTGTTCGCGTTGGCTTTGGCGTTGCTGCTGAACCAGAAAGTGCGGGGCGTGGCGATCTATCGATCCATCTACTATTTGCCGTCGATCGGCAGCGCCGTTGCGATGACCATGGTGGCGCGCAAGCTATTCGCTCCCGAAGGGTTGATCAACTCGATTCTCTACAGCCGGTTCCTGGCGCCGATCGGACACGCGATCAGCGCGTGGGCGGGCACACCGAAAGATCAGATCAACTGGTTCGGAAACGAGCACACCGCCATGCCCAGCCTCGTGCTGTTCGGGCTGCTCTCAGTGGGCGGGGCGATGGTCATCCTGCTGGCCGGGCTGCAAGGGATCCCTCAGTTTTACTATGAAGCTGCAACCGTGGACGGCGCCAATCCATTTCAGCGGATGAAGGCGATCACGCTTCCCATGCTCACCCCGGCGCTCTTTTTCTGCCTGGTGACGGGTTTCATAGGCGCGTTTCAGGTGTTCACTCAGGTGTATATCATCACCAACGGTCCAAACGGCGGCCCGAACAATTCGATGCTCGTGTTCATGATCAGCGTCTTCTCG
>JAICWL010000117.1 GCA_025934835.1 Fimbriimonadaceae bacterium | reverse complement strand
TGAGCAGGTCGCCGATCGGCTTGTAGCGCGTGTCCTCGAGCGCAATCAGGGCAAGGCTGTTCTTCGCAACTTTGAACTGGGCGCCGGCATCGCGCATCTTCAGGCGCAAGTCCGTGGACTGCGCCACCGTGAGACCGTGATTGCGAGTGACCACGACCACGCTCGTCTCGGTGAAGACGCTCTTCAGCTCGTCGACCAGATCGGCTTTTTGCGATCGATCCATGCCAACTCCAACATTTCGCTCGAAGTGGTACTTCGAGCGAGGTTCAACAAAACCCGGGCGAAGCCGCTCGGGCATTCGGTGTCCGTGGGGTTGGGATCCATCGCACTGCCAACGTGCAGCGCACGACGAAGCGGCAGGCCGCCTCGAATGATTCCTGTCCCCGTCTAGGCTGCAGATTAAGGGGCGCCTCGTGAAAGGTTTGGCCCCGGCAGCTGTCTCGGACGAGTGCGTCGGGCGAGCCCGGCGCGGAGCAGGCGACTTAACGGCGCGCGCTCCAAAGTCAATGTGCTGAGGAAAGTTGCGGCTGATTCTCGACTCGAATTCCGGCGAGTAGCTGCTGCGCTTTGAGCTTTTCGGGCGGGTCGAAGGCGCCGTCGGCGAGCGGCAGAAGCACGCGCCGAGCGTCGGGAGGATCAGGCTCGGCAACTAGCGCGCTGCCGAGCATCAGCCGGGTGGTCGGTGCCGACGGCACCTCCTCGAGCGACTTCTCAAGCCCATCGACGGCGATGTCGGGCGGCTGTTCGCCCGCGATCGGATATGTTCGATAGTAAGCGAGCAGCGGCACGACCGATTGCGTGTCGAGATGGTTTGCCTCGATGATCGTGGAGCGCGCCTCGTTGAGCCATGCCGCTCGCTCATTCGCCGGGGCCGATGCCGACTTCAGGGCGATGCCATATCCCTTCCACGTCAATGCCACCGGATCCGTGTGCGCAATCGACAACGCCCGATCGGCTGCTGCGACGCACCTGTCGGCGTTGCCGCTTCGGCATTCCGCCTCGGCCAGAAGCTGCTGGTCGGCCAGTTCATTGGGATATTCCGCGGCCGTCGATCTCAGGCCGTCGAGCCAGTGGTCGCGGGCATTCAGCGCCTTCTGCCGCGCCGGGCCTGCATCCGCGATGGTCACCCGTGCTTCGAGTTCGAGCCGCCCGCGAACATAGACGGCCTCGCTCTGCTTCAGTCGGCGCACGGGCGGAGGCTGGAACTTGTAGGCGGGGTAGGTCAGGCGCTCGAACGAAACCTCTGTGCCACGATAGCCGCTCACTGCTCGCTGGAGCTTCTTGATGTCGCCGAGCGCTGAAGCGGCCTCCACCGCGCTTGCGCCCCGAGCGACTGCTGCGAGATAATTGTGGAGCGGGACCTTCCATTGCGGCGAGAAGAACAGGAGATGCGCGAGCGCCCACGCGCTGTAGGGCGAGAATGCAGGCGTCCACTGCTTGTCGTGAAGATAGGTGCCGTCGAGCACCTTACGCACGGGATAATGGCCGAACTTGTCGAGCAAAGCGGGATAGCGATCCGGCTCTCGCCCATATTCGATCACGCCCGGCGTGTTCGCGTCCATGTTGGCGAAAATTTCGCCGAACCCTTCAAGATACCAGCGTGGGTAAGCCTCGGGGAAATAGGTCAACAGATAATGTTGAGCGAAGGCCGAATAGAGACGACTTTCGGCTGTCACGGACACCATGTTGGGATTGCCCTCGCACGCTGCGCCGCCTTTGGGACTGGATGTGTTTAACGATGAGGCCAGATCAGCCACATCGCTCGCGCTGTTGATCGGCCCGACCGCATGGTTGAGGATTTCGTCGCCGCTGACGACCACAGCATCCCTGACCATTTTGAAGCACTGATCGACGTGGGCTGTCGCCATTACCGCCCCGTCCTCTCGCGGATCGTAGTAGATCTGGTTTGGGAACTCGCCGGGGTAGGGCCCCTGCTGCCAGCGGATGTTG
Organism: Fimbriimonadaceae bacterium; assembly: GCA_025934835.1. GTDB lineage: Bacteria > Armatimonadota > Fimbriimonadia > Fimbriimonadales > Fimbriimonadaceae > Fimbriimonas. Next base: position 4,796 of record JAICWL010000117.1, on the reverse strand, counting down.
TGTAAGCCGAGATGATCGAAGTCGGCCGGGTCGCCGATCAACGTGATCTGGAGCTTGAGCGTGTCGTCTGGCTCGTCGACGCGATTGAGCAACACGGAAAGGAGAAAGTGGAGCTTCTCGAGATGGTCGGCGATACGCTGCAGTTCCTTGGGATCGCCCTTGCTGAAGACGAGCACATGCGGAGTTTCGGCCACGCGCCAATCGCTCATCATGACAGGAGCTGCCGACACCCCTTTCGGAAGCCTGCCAGTGATCACGATGGTCTGCTCGCCCGAGTGCGGAACAGAGGTGAGCTGTGCCAGCGCGGGCGTGCTGAGCAGCCCCGCCATTCCCGTAATCAAAAGCCGCCTGTGCTTCACGGAGGCACCCCGATACGACTCGGCGCTGCTCAGTACATCAGAGGCGCCGCCGACCGGCAACCCGGAAGCTCATGTCAGGCGCCGGAGTGCGCCTACAGCCACGCCGCCACCTCGGTCTTGATCCGCGGCATTTGCGACGATTCGAAGCGCAGGACGTCGATCGCCTGCTCGATTGGCTTGCGGTCGGTTGGGGCGAGGTTCGCCTGTGCGTAGCTCTGGAGGATCGGGATCAAGCCGGCGTCATTGCTGCCGAAGGACAGGCGCTGCATGAACCGCGAGCGCCCGGAAATGTCGATCAGCTGATTGACCTGCGCGAGGTGCGCGAGGACGAAGTCGATCGCCATTCGCGAATGCAGGCCGGAAACGCTCGTGATGATGCCCGCGCTGGTCGTCTTCCCAGGCTCGTCCGTCAGCGCGAGGTCGAGTGCGCGCTGCGCCAGTGCCGGGTCACGCGGGATTCCGAGCAACTCGTAGAGCGAGGTCTTTTCGACCGAGCCGGTTGCCGCCTGCGCCTTCGCGTGAATCGCCTCCCAGGTCGCCTGGTTGGCGTTGCGGGCGATCACGCTCAGCCACGCTTGCTTGACCGGCCCGGGGATTGCGTTGGAGTTGGTCTGCCAGGCCGCGAAGAGCCGGTTCGCTTCTGCGACCACGGCTGGATCGCGGAACTTGCCCAGAGTCGAAATCAAGCTCGTGCGCAGCAGCGCATCCGTCGCCGGCTCCCCTTGCCTCGGTGTGAAGCCGAGCTGCTGAAGCCGGGGGCCGTAGATCCGCGACACGCGAGCTGCGATTGCGGCTTGAGCGGCGGCGTTGCCCTCGAGGTCGTCGTATAGCCCGGACCAGTCGCGAACTGCGGCCTGGACCAGCTTGGCGTTGGCATTCCCCGGGACTTCCCCGAGGAAATCGAGGCCCCCCGCCATCGGCTGATAGCCGGCGGTAGAGAGCGCAAGCTGGTCGCTCATGAGGCCGAACTGGTCAACGGTGCCGAGCGACCCGAAAGCTCCTTGCAAAGCTCGCAGCTGTTCGGGTCTGTAGAGCGTGCGGAAATAGCCCGACTGGCCGGCGTTGATCAGCAGAGGACCGCAGCCGGGAGCTGAGATCTGGCTCGTGCGGCCGTTCGTGACGATCCTGGTGACCGGTCCACCGGCCGTCGCGTTCACCGGCACATGCCAGCTTAGCGGATGCGCCGCAGCCTCGGCCTTCTGGTCGTCCGAGAACTGGCTCTGCGTAACGGTCGCGACTGTGTTCCCGCCGACGCATTGCGAGGGTCCGACCTCGATCAGCGGGATTCCAGGCTGCGCCGTGAAGTCGTGCGCGATGGTCGAGAGCCCGGTCGCGCCGACGCGCTCCATCGAGTTCCACAGGTCCTGCGTCCGCGTGTTCTGGTAGGCGTGGCGGCGGATGTAATCCTGGATTCCGCGCTGCCATACCTCCGGCGTTGCGAAGGTCTCGAGCATTGCGAGGACTGATTCGCCCTTCGAGTAGGTGATCGAATCGAACGCCTGATTCGCCTGCTCGACGGTGCGCACCTGCTGCACGATCGGGTGGGTCGATTTGAACGAATCCTGCTCCATGGCGCCTTCGCGCACGCCAACCCGGTCGATATCCGCGCCCCAATCCGGATGGAAATGCTCCGTCGCTTTCGTCGCCATCCAGCTCGCGAAGCCCTCGTTGAGCCACAAGTCGTCCCACCATGCCATCGTGACGAGGTCGCCCGACCATTGGTGGGCCATCTCATGCGCTTCGACTCCGAAGATCGCCTGGCGCTCGGCTTCGCTGGTGATCGCCGGGTCGTTGAGGAGGATCCGCTCGAAGGTGAAGATCGCCCCCCAATTCTCCATCGCCCCGAAGAATTGCGACTGACCGGGCCCGGCGACATTGTCGAGCTTCGGAAGGGGGTAGGGAGTGCCGAAGTACTGATTGTAATAGGGCAGGATCTCGGCCTCGGATTCGAGCGCAAGCTGGCCCTTGGGGCCATTGCCCCGGCTCATGACCACGCCGACTTCCTTGTCGCCGACAGGCTTGGTGATTCGGTCGAAGTCGCCGTCGGCGAAGAACAGCAGGTAGGAGGACATGATCGGCGTTGTCTGGAACGTCACCTCCTTGAGGCCGCCGGGAAGGGGCTTCGACGAAGCCGCCGGCATGTTGCCGACGGCCATCGTATTCGCCGGCACTCGCGCGGTCAGGTCCCACGTCGCCTTGTAATCCGGCTCGTCCCAGCTCGGAACGAAGCGCCGCGCGTCGGCCGCCTCGAACTGCGTGAACAGAGAGCGGGCGTCCTTCCCCTCCTTGTTCTTGTAGTCGAGCGCGAACAGCCCATTGGCCTGGGTGTGGATCTTGCCGGAATAGACGAGGCTGAGGTGATAGGAGCCCACAGGCAAGGTCCGGGGGAAGGTGATCGTTGCCGTTTCGGCCTTGGGATCCAGGCTGACTTGCCCGGGGAGTGCTGCTCCGCCCTTCGTGGACGTGAGGCGGGCCGACGAGATGGTCATTTCGGCAGCATTGAGAGTCAGCTGGTTCGTCGGCTTGATCACCTCGAGGTCGATTCCGACGGTTGCGTCAAAGGTCAGCTTCTCGGCGTTCGGCGTGACGGTGATCGCATAGTGATGCGGGATCGCGGTCCGCGGCAGCTGCGTCGGGAGCGTGGGGTCGACCGTGTCGTGCGGCGCTTGCGGCTGGGCGGCGAGCGAGGCGGGCGCGACGAGCGCAAGCGCAGCCGACGCGAGAAACAGTGCGGAAAGCTTCATGGATATCCCCTCGGACGTTCGACGAATACAGCGCCGTCGCCGCTGGGCTAGCGTGCACCCTAACCAAAGAAAAGGCCCGGCCGGAGCCGAAGCTACGACCGGGCGCTTTCATTCGACCAAGGGGTGAGGCTATGCCCCGGCGATCTCCGCCAGGTCGATCTTCACGCCTGGGCCCATCGTCGATGTGACCGAGAGCTTCTTCACGAACTTGCCCTTCGCGCCTGAGGGCTTGCCCTTGATGATGGCATCCATGATGGCGGTGAAGTTCTCCTTGAGGTCGGCCTCGGAGAAGCTGGCCTTGCCGATCCCGGCGTGGACGATTCCCGCCTTTTCGACGCGGAACTCGACCTGGCCGCCCTTGGCATCGGTCACGGCCTTGGTGACGTCCATCGTCACCGTGCCGAGCTTCGGGTTGGGCATTAGCCCCTTGGGGCCGAGCACTTTGCCGAGGCGGCCGACCACGCCCATCATGTCCGGGGTGGCGATCACCCGGTCGAAGTCGATCTGCCCCCCCTGGATGGTTTCCATCAGGTCCTCGGCGCCGACGACGTCAGCGCCTGCGGCCTTGGCCTCATCGGCCTTCGCCCCCTTCGCGAACACCGCGACACGGACGGTTTTGCCGGTGCCCTTGGGCAAGTTGACGACGCCGCGGACCATCTGGTCGGCGTGGCGGGGGTCGACTCCGAGGTTGAGCGCGACCTCGACCGTCTCGTCGAATTTCGCAGTCGCGTTCGACTTCACCAGCTTGAGCGCCTCATCGACTCCGTAAAAGCGCTCGCGATCGACCGCAGTCAGCGCCTTCTGCCGCTTGGAAAGCTTCGCCATCTGATCAGCCCTCCACCACTTGCAAGCCCATCGCCCGGGCGGAGCCCTCGATGATCTTCGACGCAGCGTCGAGATCGTTGGCGTTCAAGTCCTTCATCTTGGTCTCGGCGATGTCGCGAAGCTGCGAGCGGCGGATCGTCCCCGAGCTCACCTTGCCCGTCTCCGACGAGCCCTTCTGGATGCGCGCCGCCTTCTTCAGCAGATAGGACGCCGGCGGGGTCTTGGTCGTGAACGAAAACGACCGGTCCGCATAAACGGTGATCACCGTCGGGATCGGAGCGCCCTTCTCGAGCTCCTGCGTGGCGGCGTTGAACGCCTTGCAGAATTCCATGATGTTGACTCCGCGCTGGCCGAGGGCAGGGCCGATCGGAGGCGCGGGATTGGCGGTGCCGGCCGGCACCTGAAGCTTGATATAGCCGGTGATTTTCTTTGCCATGTCACTCTCGAGTTCGACGCAAAGTGGTACTTTGCGCCGGGTTGAAGTTTAGCGGTACGAACGGCGCCTCTAACCTTTGGCCGAAGATCGCCTCCCGCGGCTTGAATCGTCACCCCGGAGTTCATCCGGGGTCTGCCTTCCTTTTTGGCGAACAAGAAGAAAAGGCGGGTCCCGGCTCATATATTCCCATCAAAGTGGTACTTTGACGGGGACCCTGGCCGGGATGACGAAGCGCGGCGCACTACATCAGATGCAATCGGCCCGCAACTCGTCTATGGCGGTTCGCAGGGGAAGGTGATGCATGAGGGGAACCATGATGCATCGTCTGCTGATTCTGACCGCAACCGCATTCGTCATCGCCTCGCCGGCTTCGGCCAAGGGGCCCAAGTGGATGGACGCCACCGGCGCCGGGCTTCCGGCCGGAGCCCAGAT
>JAICWL010000058.1 GCA_025934835.1 Fimbriimonadaceae bacterium | reverse complement strand
TCGCTTGCCGCAGGCTCCGGCTACGGGCCCGCGCTGCCAGGCGCTGGATATAACGTGAACGGAGCGCCGGGCACGAATGTGTTCCAGCCGTGGCCGGCTCTGGATCCGATCACGCTGAGCCTCACGCCCAGCCGGTTCCAAGGCATGTTCAAGCCGTTCAATGTGCTGAACGAAGGCAACGTAAACCTGCGCCACGTTCGCATCGAGAAGGGCCAACAGGCAAACGGCCAGGTCACACCGCTCGCGTTCGTCGCCTCGGCTGACGATCCGAACGGCTGGCTGAACGGCTCGCTCGACATCTGGGGCGACATCGACGCCACGTTCGCGCCCGCCCAAGGCAACTACAACGAAGCGATTATCCAGAAGCCTCGTGTCGGCGACCGAATCGGCACGGCTCTGAGCCCGAATCCGCTGCGGCAGGATAATGCGAACCTGGGCGTCCTCAAGTCGCCTTGGAGCAACGATCCCCGCTTCACCGCCGGAGCGCCTCCTCGACTTGCCGTATCGGTGCCGCTCGGCTTCCCGGCCGGCAAGTACGACCAAAAGGTCCACATCATCGACAACGACGAGTCGGGTAGCCCGAACTTCGTGAACGAGTTCTGGGACCTGCTGCCGACCGGCTTCGTCGAGACCTATAGCGATCCGCCGCTGGACGTCAGCTTCACGGTTCGCGAATCGCGCGGCACCGGGGATTTCACCAAGTTCACCGCGCCCGTCTTCGACGTGCCCCCGCCGAACCCGAACAACGTGCCGTTCTCGTATTCCAGCCTGCAGCCGACGTCGTATAGAGACGCATTCGGCTCGCTGGTGATGGCATACGCATCGAACCGGCCCAACGATACTCCCGCAGGCGCCCCGGCCGGACCTGTGACGAACGACCAGTGGCGGATCTATGTGGGAGCGGTTGGCAACGCCGCGAACTTCACGACTTCCGGCATCACGGGAGCGCCCGGACCCTCGCCGCTGCGAGACCTCCGCACCTTCACCGGAAACGCGGGCGGATCGTGGGTGAACAAATCACCCGACTCGGCGAACGGATATCCCGCGCCGGCGACCGACCTCAACGCGCTCTTCGGCGGCACGGTGGTGGCCAACACGGCCAAGTTCGCCTCACCCACGTTCCCGCAGCGAGGCGACCGCGACCCGTTCTTCTCGGGCAATCCCGAGGATAACCAGGCCAAGTTCACCGGCGTGTTCATGGCATTCGTCGGAAACGCGCAGGTGCAAACCGGTTCCGGCGCCGTGCCCGAATCCAAGGTGTTCCTCACCCAGGCCACGACCGCGGCCGGCGGCTCCGTGTCGCTGTCCGCACCGATCGCGATCGACGACAACCCGGCAGCCGCCAAGGGCAAGCCGAGCATCGTCCAGACGCGAACGGGCGCGTTCCTGTTCTATTCGGCCACGTCGACCAGCGCCTCCGACGTGTTCTACACGCGCTACCTGGGCAACGGCAAGTTCGGGCCCACGGTTCCGCTCGACTTCGGCTCTGGATTCGCTCAAGTCGAGGAGCCGAGCGCCTCAGCCAGGCTGTATCAGGGCGTCTCGCCGAACACGCCGCCGCAGATCGTCGATCTGACGTTCTCGGCGCAGCTTCGGGGCTTCCCGAACAACGAGATCTTCCTGGGCCGCATGCGCGTCGGAACCGACGCGAACGGTTTCACGCTTGCCGACAGAGATGGAAAGAGCATCGAGACTCAGGGTGCCGGCACCCCGTTCATGTACCTTCCTCAGCAATCCGCCGAGCGAATTGTGAACGTGGGAGGCGGCAAGTTCCGCGCTCGAGGCGTACTCTGGGATCGCACCCAGCCCGTTGCGCTCGTACAAGTGCTCGATGGAACCACCACCAACCTCTTGGTGGATGGAACGGTTGCCTACGACAGGCAAACCGGCATCATCAGCGCCGATTCGGCGCTCGGCGGCAAGGTCTACATCGATCCGAATCTCGGCACCGTGAAGTTCAGCTCCGCGACGCCCAGCAATCGAGCCGAGCTCAGGCTCACGTACACGCCGACGTTCCTCCGAATCTCTGCTGGCGGCGGCACCGGCTACTCGAGTCCGTCGGCCCTCTGGGATGGCCGGTTCACGAGCGATGCGACCTATTGGCGCACCGCCTCGGGCGCTCAGGCCGGCGCGGGCGACGTTCTGACGAACGACCGCTACTTCTTCGAGTACGGACGGGCTGCAGCTGGCTCGGGCCAGGCTTCCAGGCCGTACATGGAGACCTTCCGGTTGGGCGTGCGCCTACCCACCAAGATCGACACCGACAATAACGGCAACCCGGCCGGCATCGCCGTCTCGGGCAACCGAGGCCCCTATCAGCTCGACCCCGCCAATGGCCGGATCTACTTCACGGCCATGGACGAGGACAGCCCCGTCCGCGTGCAATACACGGGCGTCGACGACTCGAACAACACGGCGCAGATCGTTGTTCAGGCGAACGTTTCGTTCGTGCTGGAATCGGACGAGCAGCCGGTGTCCGTCGAGCAGGCCGTGAATGAGGCCAACGTCACCGCCACGCTCGATCCGTTCACGTACCTCACGAACAACATGTCCGACCGCCGGCCTCCGCTCGTTTGGCTGATTTGGACGAGCACGAGATCCGGTGCTCCGGACGTGTACTTCGAAAGCATCAACCCCAGACTCTCCCCCGTCATCACGGGCAAATAATTGCGAGAATTCTCGCGTTGTAAGGCGGGCATGCATGCATGCCCGCCGTTTTGTTTGACCTCTCGAACGGATTCGCGCGTGCATTCCGTCTTTCAGGCGATAGATTGCGGTGCGGCGTAAGTTGACAGCACCCCATACCCTCTGATAACATGGGTTCCCGGCGAGGGGAGCAGGTTAACTCACACAGATGGCTAAAAGGCTCACAAGCGTTCTCGGCATCGATGTCGGCAGCCAATACATCAAGGTCTGCGAAATCAAGTCCCAGGGACGTGATCCGGTAATTACAGCGCTCGGCCTCGTTCCGACGCCGGATGGCTCGGTCGACCACACCGCCGTGTACAACAGCGACGCGGTGGGAGCCGCGCTCAAGACTTGCCTCGCGGATGCCGGAACCACGGTGCCGTTCGCGGTGGTGTCCATCGCCGGGCAGGCCTCAGTGCTCGTTCGCACGCTCGAGGTGCCGCGCATGAATCCTGCGGAGCTCAAAGAGCATATGCAGTGGGAAATCAACCGCAATATCCCATTCGCCGAGAGCACGGTCGTGAGCGATTTCAAGCCTCTTGCGGATGATGATCCGAATTCGCCGAATATGGACGTGGTCATGGCCATCGCTCCACAGTCGGCCATCGACACGATGATCGCCTGTGTCAAGAAGGCCGGCAGAACCGCCGTTGCAATCGACGTGGAGCCGATGAGCATGGCCCGCTCGATCCAGACGAGCTACGACGACGAGTTGCTCACGAAGACGATCTGCATGGTCGACATGGGCAACAAAACCACCTCGATCAATATCTTCCGCGGAGCCAAGCTGCTAATGCCGCGCCAGATTCCGATCGGCGGGGAGATGTTTACGAAGGCCATCGCCGACGCGCTTACGATTTCCAACTCCGAGGCCGAGGAACAGAAGCTCAACAACCTCGTGATTCCCGAAAACGCGGCTTCGGCGCCCGCCGGCAGCCCGTTCGGCGCAGGCGATGCCACCGAGCAGTTCCAGCCGTATAACCCGTTTTCGGACGAGCCCATGCCGGGCATTACGCCCGCTCCGCAGACCGGCGCGGAGGTGCCCGACACAACGGCCGACGTTCCCGCCGAGCCTCCGGTGCCGCAGGACGGAACGAGTCCCACTCTGCCGGAAGCCGTTAATCCAAGCTCGACCAAGCTGTTCAATGCTATCGCGCCGATCCTCGACGAGTTCGTCGCCGAGATCCGCAGATCGATCGACTACTTCAAGAGCAGAGGCGGGGAAATCGACCTCATCCTGCTCTGCGGAGGGGGAACGAAGACTCCCGGCATGAGCTCTTTTCTGGCTAAGACGCTGGGGATTCCTTGTGACCAATACGATCCCCTCCGACGTCTGAATGTCAACGCGAGAAAGATCGACTCGGACTTCCTTGCCAAGCACAAGACCGAGTTCGCGATCGCAGTGGGCAACGCGCTGCACATCTTCTTTGATTAAGAGATCTGAATGAAGCTAAACCTACTCCCAACCTACGTCACAAAGGAAAAGCTGGCTAAGACCGCTTGGGTCTTCTCCGGGCTTATCATGATCGTGGGTCTGGTCATCGCTCTCGGCCTGACGTTTCTTTCCCAGAAGCGCCTGAAAGATAGCCGGGAAGGCCTATCCGATCTGCAGAACCAGGCGGCGGCAGCGGTCGCGACGTCCGCCGAAGCGGACGATGTGCTTGCCCAGGCGCAAGGCATCATCCGCGACACCTCGCTGGCGGAGGCTATGCTCCAGCACAACAGCGCGTATCCGGACCTCTATGACAGCGTGAAGCGATACATACCGCCCTATTTCCGCGTCACAAGCATGTCCGCGGCGCCGATCGATGAGACGACTTCCACCGTCACCCTCGTGGGAGTCCTTCAAAATTATCAGCAGTACGCAGACCTGATGCTCGCGCTTATGAGAATGCACAATCCGGACGTCGTCACCGTGGCCCGATCCGGGTTCGTCGATAACGTGCCGATGGTGCCGGCGCTCTCCGAGCAGGATCAGATCGGTGCGCCCAGGCGCGCAAATGAAGGCCCCGTTCCTACGGACGTCACTCAGCGGCTTCAGTATCTCCAGAGCCAGGCCCAGAGCCCAGGCTATGCAGGTGTAGGCGGCTTCGGCTCCGGTCAGCCCAGAACGAGAGGCGCAATGCCCGATTGGTCGCAAGTGACCGTCAATTTGGTCGTCAAGAGAGACCTGCAGGTTCCCGACGCGCGCAGAACACTGGCTGAATCCGCCGCCGGAGCTGCGGCAACCGGCGGTCAACCCTTCGGGGCGGGCGGGCCACCTATAGGAGCTCCCGCTGGGCCGCCCGTGGGCGCTCCCGGTGGTCCTCCCGGTGGAGGCGCTGGGCGTGAAGAAGGAGGCAATTTGGCTGGAGGTCCCACGTCGTGAAGGTCAAGCTGAGTCCGTTACCCATTTACATCCTTGGGCTTTGCATCGCGCTGATCTTGATCAGCTATGCGTTCTTCGATCAGTTCTTGCCGAACAGGACCGAGGCGGACTACAACGACACGTATCGAAACCAGCTTCAAACCGAAGCGGACAAGATGCCGCAAGCCCAGAAGCGGGTGCAGCAGGCGATCCAGATGGCGAACTCCAAGGCCGCTACTTGGAACGCCATCGGTGCAACCCACACGCCGCCCCGCACCGTTGCCGCCGGAGGCATCGACCTTTCGCAGAACGCCTGGCAGCTTACGGTCGACGCGCAAAAATACCGAAATAGTATTCAGAGAGTGCTGAACGCCCAGGTGAAAAAGGGAGGCGTGACCGTCCTGTCCGCGCCGCTCGTTCCGCCGCCCGACGTCAACGCTCCCGCTAGCACGTTGATCGCCAACTATTTCAACTACCCGGCTATCCCGTTCCCAGTCGTGATCTTCGATCTCGGCGCGGTCACCGTGCGCGGAACCTATGCCCAAATCACCGCGAACGTGCGCGCTTATCGGAATATGCCCGATTACCTGGCGGTTGCCGACGGCCTTCGGCTCGATGGCACCTCCCCGGACCTGACAGGCACCTACAACCTGACCATCGTAGGCTTCATCCATGCGACGAAGATATTCCCGTCGGTCCCCGAAGGCGCTGCCACGGCGGGTGGTGGAGGCCGGGTGGGCGGAGGTCCGCCGGCTGGCATCCCAGGCATGCCCGGCCGCGGTGGGGCACCCGGCATGAGCCCGGGCAAGGCCGGCTTCATGAATGGACGAGGTGGGCCGTAATCTTCCAAAGCTGGTTTCGGAGTAGAAGAGAAATAGACATGAACACCAAGCTCATGCTGTTGGCGGCCGCAAGCGCCGCCATGATCGCCGGATGCAATCCCGGTGGGACAACCACCGAGACGGATAACGGCGTCGCACCGGTGCCCACGAAGACGTTCACGTTCAAGCCGAACACCGATATCGGGGTGCCGATCGAGGCGTCGACCGACGCAGTCGCCTTTCCGAAGCTCATCGCGGCTCGGGGCTCGGTCGGCGGGCCCGCGCGCCCCGACCCGTTCGCTCTCACATCGGCGGAACGGAAATACGACACTTCGCAGATGGCCGAGCGCCTGAGCACCCAAGAAGGGTTCTCGACCATGTTCACGCCTCCGAGCACGTCGGCTGAGGCTCCGCCCGTGTACGAGCCGCAGCCGTATCGAAGGCTTGCCGGTGTGGTCGTGGGCGACTCTGTAGTCGCGATCATCGAGATGGGCAACGGCTCCACCGAGATCATCCGGCCCGGCATGATGATTCCCAACAGCGAATGGAAGGTTGTGTCGATCGACGAAGATAAGGCTGTGCTCCGCAGGAGCGGAAACACCCTGCCGAAGGAGATCATCGTGCGACTCGAGAGCCCGCCCCCTGGAATGGCCGCGCCTACGGGCGGAATAGGAGGAGCCCCTTCCTCGTTCGGCCCTGGAGGCATTCCTCCCGGCGCCGCGGGCGGTCCCCGATTCGGCCCTCCCGGTGCAGGCGGGAAATTCGGTGGAGGAGCCGAGTAAAGCGCCTATGTTGCACAATCGACAAAACCAGTTTGAAAATCGTCCTTTTAATAGTTCGGAGGTCTTGAGATGAATAAAACAATGAAGCTCGCGTTGAGCGCGGTGATCGGGTTGGCCCTTATGGGGACCGCAACCCAGTCCGCGTTCGCACAGCGCGATCCGGGCAACACAATCATCCCTTCGCTGGAATATCAGCAGGCGGACGTGCGCGAGGCGCTCCGAGCGCTGTTCAAAACTGTCGGAGTGTCGTATTCCATCGCACCTGAGGTTCAAGGGCCGATCACGGTCAGCCTGAAGAACGTCACGTTCGATGTCGCGCTGCAAGATGTTCTGCGCCAGGTCAACGCGACTTATCGCATCACGGGCGGCGTGTACGAGATCGTTCCCAAGGAAGACAACACCGGCGGAACGACCGAAGGCACAGCTCCGCAGACGACGCCCGCAGCCGCGAACACCGTTATCCGCAGGATCAAGATCCAGCATGCGGATCCGATGTTCATCGCGCTGCTCATCGGTACCGATAAAGGTTCGACCGATTTCACCGGATTCCCTGAGATGAGCACGCTCTACAAGACGGGCAGCCAGGGCTTCGGCGGCGGTGGCGGACTCGGTGGCGGCGGCATGGGCGGCATGGGAGGCGGCATGGGCGGCTTCGGTGGCGGCGGCATGGGCGGCTTCGGTGGCGGCGGCATGGGCGGCTTCGGCGGCGGCGGCATGGGAGGCGGCGGCGGCTTCGGTGGAGGCGGCTTCGGTGGAGGCGGCTATGGCGGCGGCGGTGGTCGCGGCGGCGGCCGCGGATTCTAAGTAATAGTGAGCTGAAGACTCACATGGATCGAGGAGGAATGAATTATGCGTTTTAGCTGGGCACGAATGGCGCTTGCCACGGTTCTGGCGGTTGCGGTCGTGGCGCCCCTGAGGAGCGCTTCGGCACAGCTGCCGCAGGACGTGCGAGTTGATGTGAACTTGAAGGATGCCGACATGTTGACGGCAACCCGAATGCTCACACAGCGCACGGGGATTCAGTTCGTGGTTGAGCCGAACTCGGAAGGATTCGGCAAGATCACGCTGAAGATCGACCGTGTTACTGCGGAAGATGCTATCCGCTATATCTGTCTTGCCGCCGGTGCTACGTTCCGACGAGACGAGAATGGCGTTTACATCATCAGCCGCACCAAGGCGGTTACCACGCCAGAGCCTGCGGCGCCGGCCGCTAATGTGCCCAAGATCGTAAGGCGCATAAAAATCCTCAAGGCAGGCGCGCGGGAAGTCTATGAAAGCCTGCTCTACGGAACCGCGTTCAATTCCGAGCGCGGCTTCGAAGAGCTCAAGCGCTTCACGGCTCTCGCGCTGCCGAACAACGACTCCGCTCTGCGGCCCATCTACAATCTGGTGGGCAACGGCGGCTCGACCCAGACCTACGCTCCCCGAGCGACGGGCGGACCGATCTCGACGCCGATCAGCGGCGGCGAATCCGGAAACAACGTCGTACTTCCCGATGAGGGCGCTGGCCAACTCGGAGGCCTCGGCGGAGGCGGACTCGGTGGCGGCGGCTTAGGCGGTGGTCAGGGCGGCTTAGGCGGTGGTCAGGGCGGCTTAGGCGGTGGTCGTGGTGGCCAAGGCGGACAGGGCGGCAATGTCACCCTCCAGGGAGGCACCGGCCTCGTTCCGTCGGGAATCGACTACATCTCATACGACCCCACCGACAACAGCCTTGTCGTCCGCGGTACGGAAGAAGATATCAACCAGCTTCAGACCTACATCAACCTGTTTGACGTAGCTCCGAGGCAGGTCCTGATCAAGGTCGAGTTCATCACGACCACGGATACTCTCGACCGAACGCTCGGCTATGAGTTCAACTACGCTCGCGGACCCGTGTTCGCGGGTGAGCGGCCAGGCGTATTCGCACCGACGTCGGCGCCCATCTTCTTTAGCTGGGCCACCGGCAACGTGACGATGCGACTCAGAGCGGCTCTTTCGGAAGGCAACGGTAAGGTCGTTTCGGCCCCGATCGTTCGGACGCTGAACAACCAGCCCGCCACGGTCGCGAACCAGATCGTCACCTATATCTTCGTGCCACAGATAACGGCTACCGGCGCCGTGTTCAACCAGACCTACACGCCCGTCGCGATTCCGATCGCAACGACGTTGACGGTCGCCCCGCGAATCAACGATGACAACACGATCACGATGTATCTCACACCCGTGATCTCGAACATAGTTGGTTTCTCCACGAGCCCGGATGGTCAGCAGATTCCGAACCAGGCGACTCAAGCGGTTGCGCTCGTCGCCAGAGTCAGGAACAACGAGACGATCGTGCTCGGTGGCCTGAACTCCAAGAGCGAACAGAGCAGCACCAACCGGGTCCCGGTTCTCAGCGAGCTGCCGATCTTTGGCCAATTCTTCCGAACGAACTCTCGGACGCGAAACAACAGCGAGTTGCTGATCTTCGTGACGCCGACGATTCTGGACGAGGACACCACAGGCAACCCAGGCGGACCCTAGTCGCCTCTCTCCGAACGGGTTGTGGCGAGGTGGCAGGATACAATGTTCCTGCCACCTCTTCGTATATGGATCGCTGCTGGATACTGCTTGGCATGATGGGAGCGGGCAAGTCGTCTGTGGGGCGAGCCCTCGCCGAGCAGTCGGGCAGAACCTTCGTCGATACCGATCTTCTACTCCAACAGCGCCTCGGCCGCTCGATCCGTCAGATCTTCCAAATCTATGGGGAAGAGGCGTTTCGCGACCATGAAACGAATGTGCTGCGTTCCCTGGAGCCCGGTCCCTGCGTCGTGTCGACCGGCGGCGGCATCGTACAGCGCGAAGCCAACTGGCAAGAAATGCGCCGGCTCGGAACCACGATCTATCTCGAAGCCCCGCTCGATACCCTCATATCCCGCCTCGGCAGCAGCCGCAAGAAACGGCCGCTGCTCGAAGTAAGCGGCTGGGAGACCCGCGTGAAAGACATCCTCGAGCACAGAAGGCCGCTCTACGAGCGAGCCGACCTGCGCATCGATGTCTCCGGCTCGGAGGTCGACTGTATGAGCCGCCGCATCCTGCAGCTTCTCGGCGAGGAGGCGGCTAACTGAAGATCGCTCACCGCAACGGCTGGTACGAGGTCCGCTTCGAAGCTTTGTCCGCCGCCGTCGACGCGCTGCCCGAGGACCGGGTGATCATCACCGACGGCAATGTGTGGAGCGCCTGGGGCTCGGCCTTTTCAGGCGAGCGCGTGTTGGTGTTGCCGCCCGGCGAACAGTCCAAGAGCATGCGCACCTACGATGAAGCTCTCCGCTGGGTGGCATCGAGCGGCGCCTCCAGGCGCAGCGCGATAGTCGCTTTCGGCGGAGGCGTCATCGGAGATCTTGCCGGTTTCGTGGCCGCAAGCTACCTGCGCGGGGTGCCGCTTGTTCAGCTCCCGACCACCCTGCTCGCCCAAGTCGATTCCTCGGTAGGAGGCAAGGTCGGCATCGATCTTCCCGAGGGCAAGAACCTTGTGGGCGCGTTCTGGCCCCCCACGGCAGTAAGCATCTGCTTGGAAACGCTCCGTACCCTCGACCACCGGCAGCTAAACAATGGCCTCGCCGAAGTCTGGAAGTACGGATTCATAATGGACCCCGGCCTCCTCGAGCTCCTCCCGCCCGAGACCGAGCGCCTCGAATCCATTGTTAAGCGCTGCATTGAGCTGAAGGCCCGGATCGTCCAGGAAGACGAATTCGAAACGCTCGGCTTGCGCGCGATCTTGAACTTCGGACACACGCTCGGTCACGCCATCGAGCAGATAACCGGCTACGGCCCGATCCTCCACGGAGAAGCGATCGCAATCGGCATGGCATTCGAAGCCAGGCTTGGCGAGCGCCTCGGCATCACACGGACGGGAGTCGCCGAATCGGTACGCCAGGGCCTCGTCTCGCAAGGTCTCCCAACCGACTCCGACTGCCTCGAGAGGGCCGACGACCTGGTCGCGGTCATGCGCCGAGACAAGAAGGCCTCCGCATCCGGCTTGGCCTTTAGCCTCCTCCCCGAGATTGGCGAATGTAAACTCATACGGGACGTACCGGAAAATGAAGTGCGCGCGTGTCTAAAAGAGCGATGAGCCTGATCCGCTGGGTGCTATCGATTGCCGTGGTGCTGCTGCTCGGGGCCGGCTATGCTGCAAGCGTCGCAGCAGCATTGAGCGGCCAGACGGCAGACTACGCCCAGAGGGTCGATCAGTCGCCCATCCGCAACCTCGCACTGCTCGTCCTGCTGGCATCGGTCGCGCTCGCCTTCGTAAAGGCGCCGAAGGCGGACAAGCCGTGATCGGCACGGTGCTGAACGTGCGATACGAGCTGACCGCCGCGCATGGCGAGGGCCCGATATTTATCGCCTATAGCGCACGCGACCAGGTAACCGGCGCTGAAATCTCCCTGCGCATCGTAAAGCCGCCGTTCGCGCAGGAGGACGAGTTCCTGCAGAAGCTTTCGAATGTCGTGGCGGAGTACTCGGTTCTCCACCATCCGGGCATCGAATCCCTGAACGAGGTGGTACGAGACGCCGACAGCCCGTTTGTGGTAGGTCAGCTTTCGCGCGGAGCCACGCTTTCGGACAGAATCCGCAAGCTCGCTCCGTTCTCGGTGCCGGTGTCCGTCTCCACCGCCATCAGCATCGCGCAAGCTCTCGACGCGGTCCACCGCGCAGGTCTCGTGCACGGCGGAATCACCGCGCAAAACTGTGTCGTCAAGACCGACGGCGAGGTACGTCTCCAGCTTGCCGGAATTTGGAAAGCGTATTCGGCCAGTCCCACTGCCGGGGCAGTTATCCTGCCCGAACTGGCGCCCTACCTCGCGCCCGAGGTGAGCGGAGGCGCGATGCCCAGCAGCCGCTCGGATGTATACGCGCTCGGAGTCTTGCTCTACGAGCTGCTCACCGGCCGCTGGCCCTACAACGGCGACACCCATTTGGCCATCGCCCTGCGGCATTCCACGTCTCCCACCCCAAGCGTTCGACTGCTGAATCCCGCCGTGCCTGTCGTGCTCGACGAGATCATCCGGAAGGCGATGTCGAAAGTTCCTGAGCAGAGGTACGGGCAGGCGTCCGAAATGCTTTCGGACTTGCGCATCCTCCAAGACGCTCTGCGATTCGGCCGCTCGCTCACCTGGCCCCTCACGCCCCGGCCCGAGGAGCCCGAAACCAAGCCGGTGGCTTCCGAGCCGGCGAGAGTCGCCCCCAAGATGACTGCGTTGCGGCCCGAAGAGCCGCCCGAAATCGCAAGGAAGGTGAGGCACGAGCGCGACATCCCGGTTTGGATGCTCGTCACGCTCGCGTTTCTCTTCGCGGTCGTCTGCAGCCTGCTCGCCGTCTGGATGATCTTCAACTTGAATAAGCCGAGGCTCGTCGACGTGCCGAAGCTCCGTGGGCAATCCATGGCCGAAGCCCGCCAAAACCTGGAGGCGCTCCACCTCACCTTGCGGATCGCGCGTCACGAACCGAATGAGCACGTTGAAGCCGACCACGTGTTGGATGAAAGCCCCCAGCCGGGAATGAAGGTCCGCGAAGGCGAGGCCGTCTCTGTAGTCCTCAGCGCAGGCAGCCGCTACGTCACGGTTCCCGATCTCAAGAACCTGACCGTGGACAAGGCGACTTCGATTTTGGAAAGCGTGGACCTCACCCTGGATCCGAACATCGAGAAGCAGCGCTCATTCGGTACGCCGGAAGGTCAGATCATTTCCCAGAACCCCGGCCCCAAGGCCCGCGTGGCGCGCAAATCGAGCATTCACATCTCCATCAGCGCTTCCGACGCGACGGCCTCGGCGCCCGCGCCGCCCAGCCCAACCGGCCCCGGCTTCCTGTACACGGTCAAGGTAAAGCTCACGGATCTGACCAAGCCAACCGACGTCAAGGTCGACATGACCGACGAGCGCGGCACGAGGACGGTGTTCGAGCAGACCGAGGACTCCGGCCAGCAATTCGAAGTCAATGAAACCGGATACGGCGATACCGCGACGTTTCGAATCTACTACGATGGCGAGCTCGTCAAGACCGTCGAGAAGCACGCCACAGACTCGGGGACCTGATGCCTGATTGCCATATCGCGCCATCGATCCTTTCGTTCGACCTCGGCGGGCTCCGAGACAAGCTCCCCGAGCTCGAGCGCGCCGGAGCCAGCCGGATTCACTTCGACGTGATGGACGGCCAGTTCGTGCCGCCGATCACGTTTGGCAGCGATTTCGTCAAGTCCCTGCGATCGACCTGCTCGACTCCCTTCGAGTGCCACCTCATGGTCGAAACTCCCGAAAGGCAGTTCAATGCTTTTGCCGAGGCAGGCTGCAGCACGATCGTCTTTCACTCCGAGGCGACGAGGCATGCCCATCGGCTCATACAGTCCGCTCGCGACTGTGGAATGAGAGCGGGCCTTGCTATCAATCCCGGAACGCCAGTGGAATTCCTACTGGCCCTTGCGGACGAGCTGGATGAGGCTCTCGTTATGACCGTGAACCCAGGCTGGGGAGCCCAGCACATGGTCAAGAGCTGCCTCAGCAAGGTCGAGCGCCTCCGCAACGCCGCGCCCGACCTCGAAATCGAGGTCGATGGAGGAATCGACCCAACTACGCTTCCCTTGGCCCGGAATGCAGGCGCAAACCTATTTGTCGTCGGCAGCTTCATCGCGCGGGCGAAGTCGATCTCGTGCGCTATGGAGGAGCTTAGGGCCGCATGTGGCTGAAGACGCTGACCTCCACGCTCGTGGTGTTCGGTTTCCTGATGATCGCGGGATGGTACTGGGTGCTCGGCCCCGCGCCAAAATCTCGACCGGAGTTCCTGCGCTACGGCTTTCGAGCGACCATCTACACATCCGTCCTGATCGTCGACCTCATCGGCGCGGGCGTCGGCTCGGTGCTTATCATGAGGCAGGCTCGCAGGCAATACCGCGAAGCGGCAATGGATAACCTCAAGATGCTCATCGAGGGCACGCTTCGAGATCACAAGAGCCAGGAGCAGCCCCCTGAGCAGCTCCAGTGACCTCCTCTACATGAAGCGGGCGATCGTGCTCTCGCGCCGAGGGTATCCGGCGCCGAATCCGCACGTCGGCTGTGTCCTCGTGCGCGCCGGAGAGGTGGTCGGCGAAGGCTTCCACGCATACGCGGGCGGCCCGCATGCCGAGGCGGCGGCTTTGGCACAGGCGGGAGAGCATGCGAGAGGCGCTACGGCTTATGTCACGCTCGAGCCGTGCGCTCACTTCGGCCGAACTCCCCCATGCTCCCGCGCGCTGCTCGCAGCCGGCGTTGAGAGAGTGGTCGTGGCCTGCCCGGACCCGAATCCCGAAGCGGCCGGCGGAGCCCGGGAAATTGCCGAGGCCGGAGTCAAAGTCGAAGTCGGCCTCCTCGAGCGCGAAGCCGCCCAGGCGAACCGACAGTTCCTATTCGCCTTCGCGGCCGGACGACCGTTCGTGGTGGCCAAAGCCGCCTGCTCACTCGATGGACGCATCGCGCTGCCGACCGGCGAGAGCAAGTGGATAACATCCCCTGGCGCCAGACTCCAGGGCCGGAAGCTTCGCGCCGAATGTGGAGCGGTGCTCGTCGGCAGAAGGACGGTGGAGCTGGACGACCCATTGCTCACGGCCCGGATGCGCGGAGCGCTCAATCAGCCCGTCAGAGTCGTGCTCGATCCCCACGCAAGGCTCAAGGGAAGCGAGCGTGTGTTCGGCCCCGAAGCTCGCACCATCCGCGTCACCGGCGCCATCGACCTGCCAAGCCTTCTGCGCACGCTCTTCGCCGAAGGTATCCGTGGCTTGCTTGTCGAAGGCGGAGCCGCCACCATCGGCGGCTTTCTCGCCGCGGGTCTCGTCGATCGGCTCGAGCTCTTTCTGGCGCCCAAGCTGCTCGGCGCGGGCCCTGCATGGTGCTCGGATCTCGGTGTCGGCAGCCTGGCCGATGCGCTCTCCTGGAATATCGTATCGACTCGCCGCGTCGGACCGGACATTTGGATTAGCGCAGAGCCGGTAACCGTCGCACATTAGGCTCGTCTGTACGTCAAGAACTCTAAGAGGAGACATGAATTTGAATCCAAGGAATCTGACATCATTCGGAGCTCTCGGCGCAGGCGTCGTGCTGTGCCTTGCTCCCTGTTTCGCGTTTGCCCAGAGGTCTTTCACCATCAGGGACGGCGACGTGGTGCCCGTCATCGTCGACAGCGGCCTCGACATGCGGGAGAACCGCGTTGGAGACCACTTTACGGCGCACGTAGAGCGCGACCCTGACTTTCCGGACGGCACCCGATTCGTTGGCCGCGTCCGCGGAGTTCATTCGGCGTATCGCGACAAGCCCGGCTACATGGACCTCGAGTTCACCGAGATCGAGCTGCCGGACGGAGACAACCAGCGAATTCACGCCCTTCCGGTACCGCTGACCGACAAATATGTTGTTCGAGATCGCGATGGCCGCTTCCGGGCCAACAACGACACGCGAAAGCAGGAGAACCAAGTTCTCGGCGGCGCGCTCGGCGGCCTGGTGATCGGCTCGCTGATCAAGAAGCCTGTGGAGGGCGCTATCATCGGCGCGGTCGCCGGAGTGCTGATCGCTAAGAACGACAAGTCGAACGACGGCCGAACGGTCCTCTACCGCGACCAAAAGATCGGCGCGATGTTCGACCGAACGGTGACGATCGACCTTCGGCGCGACTATCGCCGCCAGGACGATCGATACAACCGCCGGGATGACGGCCTGGCAGGTTGGCCGTACCCTCGCGGCGACCGCACGACCCCGCGCTACCAGCCCGATCGACGCGACGACTACCGTGGCGACGCCCCGCGATCTGGAGACCTGGTCATTCGCTACCGCGACCAGGACCTCCGCTTCGATCCGAACGAGGAGCCGGTCCGCGACGGCCGCGAAGTGCTCGTGCCTTTGAAGAGTGCTGCCGACCAACTCGGTCTCAGCGTGGATGACAGCAGCGACAAGACGATCTACGTGGAGGGAAGCGACTCCAGCCTGCGATTCGAGCGCAACTCGAGCGAATATCGCATCAACGGCCACCGCTTCACGCTAGACGCCCCGATAGCCGAGCGGCACGGCGTCGTCTACGTTCCCATCGAGATGCTCGCCGCCTTGCGCAGCGACTCCGTGTATGTGAACGGCAGGGCCGTCGAAGTGCCCGAGGGCTAGCTCCTTGGGCCCGTCAGGGCTGCGAGACCAGCTAAAATAGATTGGTGGAAGTCAGACTCGCAGCTCTGGCGGATTTTGCGAACGTCGACGCCGCAGGCAAGGTGAACATCATCGGGATGTTCAACGAGCTCACGGCCGACTCATTCCCGGTAGTCGTCCACGCGATGTTTGTGGCGCTGGTTTTCGAGGCGCCCCCTTCCGAATTCGGCATCGACAAGACTCTCAGCCTGCTGCTGATCGACAGCGACGGCCAGAAGGTTATCGATATGTCGTTCGGCAGCCACACGCCGAGCCCCACGAGGTCCGGCGCGCCCGCACAGATCAATCTGGTCGTGTGCCTGAACAATGTCAAGATCGACCGCCCAGGCGAGTATGAGTTTTGCGTGCTGGTGAACGGCGAGCAAAAGAAAACTCTTCCTCTTCGGCTCGCGAGCTCACAGGAGCGAGAGCAGGAAATCCACCCCTGATCGGTTCAGTGCATTTGCCGGCAATTCGGGCAGACGGGAATTCTGCGATCGTACACGGTCCCGCAATGCACGCACACGATTCCGTCCGCGTCCTCAGGCGCGCCCACCTCGATCGAATCTAGCTCCTCGCGCTCGTGAACCCGCTGCAGCTCGCGGAGGTCGTACTTGCCGCGCCGGAGACCCTGAATCGAAAGCCCGCCGGCGACCACGAAACAGCCGAGAGAAACCGCCGCGGCGAATCCCGAAATCAACGGCGAAGCCAACGTCGCCGCCCAAATGAGCCCAAAAGCGATTCCCAGAATCAGAGGCAATCCCCAGCGCTTCTCGGTCATAAGCAAGATGTTACTGCCGGACGGCGGCGGGTACCCTCATGCCCTCATGCGTCCCGACGGCCGTCAGCCCGATCAGCTCCGCCCATTCGAGCTCATTCGCGGATTTGCCAAATTCGCCGAGGGTTCCTGCCTCATCAAGATCGGCGAAACCCATATGCTGGTCACAGCGACGGTCGAAGACCGAGTCCCTCCGTTTATGAAGGGCAAGGGCTCTGGCTGGATCACCGCCGAGTATTCGATGCTCCCTCGATCGGGCCGTCAACGCAACCAGCGCGACCTCATGAAGCCGAACGGCCGCAGCATGGAGATTCAGCGCCTTATCGGCCGGGCCATGCGCACGGTAGTCGATATGGAGAACATGGGCGAGCGCACGGTTACGCTCGACTGCGACGCCATTCAAGCGGACGGAGGCACGCGCTGCGCCGCAATCACCGGCGCCTACGTCGCTCTTTACGATGCTTTCGAATGGATGCTGAAGCAAAGAATGCTGCGGCGAAACCTCCTCCGCGAGCCGATCGCCGCCGTCTCGGTGGGAATCGTGGCCGGAAGCGAACTGCTGGACCTGAACTACGAGGAGGACAGCCGCGCGCATACCGATATGAATGTCGTGATGACCGGCTCTGGCAAGTTCGTCGAAATCCAAGGCACCGCCGAGCGCGAGCCGTTCGCGGCGGACACCCTGGGCCGCCTGCTCAAGCTGGCCAAGAAGGGCATCGATGAGCTGATCGCCGAGCAGGAGCGCGTCCTCCAAGCATAGCCATGCCGGACTCGTTCGAAGACGAAGGTTGGGTGAAAGTCGGCGTTGCCGGCGCGATGATCGCCGATTATCGTAAGGATCAGCGCGCATTTCTCGAGGGGCTCGCGACGATGCTCCAGTCGGCGTTGCCGGAAGACACCGAAATCAAGCGTCGGGGCCTGTTCACTAAGACCCTGGCCGGCGTCAGCGTGCGGCTCGGAGAGCACAGCTACGCGATCGAAGACCCGGGCAAGGGCGGATTGCGAGCAGAGAGGTCGAAAATCGTCCGGGGGATCACGCTCAAGCGAGACGAGATTTCCGTCGAAGAGTGCCTCAGCGAGCTTGGCGCCGCGCTCGAGGAGCATGTCGCAAAATCCGGGAATGCGCGCGAGGCCTTGCGCACCATGCTCGGTTTGTCGTAGCCTCTGCGCAGGAGCGATATTGCGACTATTCAACACGAAGCCCGGTTCGGCCGAAGAAGCTGCCCGCGCGGCCGAAAGCGCCAAGAGGATCGCCGCGGGCCAGTTGCCGCTCAGCGCCGTCGAGCGCCTGGAGGGCCTCGAGGGCAAGGCGTTCACATCCAACCTGAGCCCAAATGAGCTTCTGCTGACCTTGCAATGTGGCTACAAGCCCGTCGGCCAGGTCATGGGTTGCAGTGTGTACGCCGCCGGCCTGCAGTTCATGAGCGGATCCTACTTTGGCTCGGGAGAGCTCGAGGTCCTTACCGAGGCGAACATGGACTGCTGGCGCTTGGCGATGGGCCGGTTGCGGCAAGAGGCCGAAAAGCTGGGATGCGCTGGCGTGGTCGGCGTTCGGACCTCTCAAAGACGGGGCGTCGAATCGTTCGGGATGCTGGAGGTGAAGGCCATCGGCACCGGGGTCAAGCGCATCGATGGTTCCAAAGCCGCCGAACCGTTCATCTCGTCGCTCTCCGGCCAAGACCACTGGACCCTCGTGCAGGCAGGCTATAAGCCTGTCGGCGTGGTGTTCGGCGCATGCTCCTACTACCAGGTCGGCAACTTTAGAATCCGCTTCGACCACGTCAGTCAGGCGACCGGACTTTTCACGGGCAACGGCGAAATGGTCGATTATTCGCGGGCGATAGCTGCGGCTCGCGAAGCGGCGAGCATGCGAATGACGTATGCGGCCTCTCAGCTCGGAGCCCAGGGAGTGCTGGGCCTCGACCTGGATCTAAGCTTCGAAATGCCCGATCAGAGCGGGCAGGAATGCCTGCTCATCCAAGCCTCGGCATTGGGTACGGCGGTCGAGCGAATGGGCGCTGCGGCGTCTTCAAAGCCCGAGCTTCTGCTCGAAATTGGGCCGGAACCAGGCTAAGGGTTAAGGGAAGGAACATCATGCCATACACACAAGGTTCGAAAGAGGGTTTGCCGGACGCAGCCGTTCGGCGGCTGCAGGAGATGCGCGGCGAGGGCCCGAAGCCCAAGCTTTTCACGAGCGACCTATCGGTCAACGAGTTCCTGCTGGTAAAGCAGGCGGGGTTTGAGCCGCTCGGCCTCGTGATGGGCAGCTCGATCTATCACATCGGATTCCAAATCCCCGGAGCGTTCCAAAACCAGGAGCTCGACGTCCTGACCCAAGCCATGTACCACGCCCGAGAGCTGGCGATGGATCGCATGGAAGAGGAGGCCGACGTCCTCGGAGCCGACGGTATCGTGGGCGTGCGCCTGATCGTCAACCGCCAGCAATGGGGCGAGAACCTTGCAGAGTTCATGGCGATCGGAACGGCGATCCGGCATGAAGGCGGCGGGAACTATCGAACCAAGGACAATCGGCCCTTCACGTCCGATCTGAGCGGCCAGGAGTTCTGGACCATGCTGCAGGCAGGCTACAGGCCCGTCTCCTTGGTCATGGGCACCTGCGTGTATCACGTGGCGCACCAAGGCTTCCGCCAGGCTCTGCAGAAGCTCGGCCGAAACTCGGAAATGGAGAACTACACGCAGGCGCTGTACGATGCCCGTGAGCTGGCCCTGAGCCGTATGCAGGCGGAGGCCGAAGCCGGAGACGCCGTCGGAATCGTCGGAGCGCGCGTCGATGAGAACAGTCATGGGTGGGATAGCCACGTGATCGAATACTTCGCCGTGGGAACCGCCGTGGTCGAAACCGGCCAGGGCCGAGAGATCGCCGCGCCGACGATGTACCTGCCCCTCACCTAGAGCCGCTCGCGGCAAGAGAACCGAATCGGACCGCTTCCCAGGCGAACAATCGCCCGAGAGCGGTCCGCAGCGCCAAGATCACGGCAAACGCCGCCCCCTCGATGCCGCCGGCCTGATAATTCGTTCAAGCCTTAAGAAGCGCGACCACTCCTTGTTGGACCGGCGAGGCTTGCCTTGGGCTCCAGGCGCTTTACTTCTTGGGAGGGGTGTCGAAAAGCGCCTCGATGCGCGGGTCGTGCGCGTTGGCTCGCACTGGCCGCGCGATGCGGACCAGCTCTTCTAGCAATCCAGCGGGGATAGGGTGCGCATTGCGCCGATGGTGGCTGTCGTCGAATGCCTTGCTCAGCACCAAGCCTTCCAATGTCGCAAGCGCAACGTCGGGGTCGCCCTCGGTAATCCGTTCCGCCATTTCCCGAGGACCTTCTTTGGGGCCCTCTTCCCGCTTCGTAGCGAAGAGCTTGGACAAGTCCAACATAGGCACAGTTTAGTTCCGAATTCGCGATTCGCAAACATAAACAATCGCCGCCATTGACAGGTTGCTTGGCTTGCTGCCCAAAATCCCCTGGTTTCGGTTCTCGAATGGGGAGGCGCAATGGCAAAGAAGAAGCTCAATATCGGCCTGATCGGCTACCAATTCATGGGTAAAGCCCATTCGAACGCTTACCGCCAGGTGGGCCGATTCTTCGATTTACCCGTCGAGGTCGTCATGCATACGATTTGCGGCCGCAACCAGGCCAATGTCTCGAAGGCCGCCGAGCAGTACGGGTGGCAGCATGTCGAAACAGATTGGCGCAAAGTAGTGGGGAACCCGGAAATCGACGTCATCGACGTGAGCACCCCGGGCAACACGCATGCCGAAATCGCGATCGCCGCAGCCAAGGCGGGCAAAGCCGTCTTCTGCGAAAAGCCGATCGGCAACACGCTCGACGAGGCTCGCGACATGCTGAAGGCTGTGCAGGCGGCCAAAGTCCCCAGCGCCGTTTTCCACAACTATCGGAAGGCTCCCGCCGTTTCGCTTGCGAAGAAGCTGATCGCAGATGGTCGCCTGGGCACCCTCTATCACATGCGCGCCGTGTACCTGCAGGACTGGATCGCCGACCCGAACTTCCCCCTGGTGTGGCGGCTGCAAAAGGAGATCGCGGGCTCTGGCGCCCACGGCGACATCAACGCGCATATCATCGACCTTGGGCGCTTCCTGGTCGGTGAGTTCAAATCGGTGGTCGGCAAGCTGCACACGTTCATCGACGAGCGCCCCGTCGCCGGAGAGATCGACGAGCGGCTTGGAGCAAAGGCAGGCGAAAAGCGCGGCAAGGTCACGGTCGACGACGCTGCGATGTTCCTGGCTACCTTCGAAAACGGCGCGCTCGGCACTTTCGAGGCCAGCCGGTTCGCAGTCGGCAGAAAGAACCACAATCGTTTCGAGATCAACGGCTCGAGGGGCTCGGTGGTGTTCAATCTCGAGCGGATGAACGAGCTGGAGTTCTACGACAACGACGTGCCCGAGGAGACCCATGGCTTTACGCTGATTCAGGCCACTGAAGGGTCCCACCCGTACGCGGGGCACTATTGGCCCGTCGGTCATATCGTGGGCTATGAGCACACGTTCATCGACCTCCTGGCGGATGCCCTGACGAATCTCGCGGAAGGCAAGCCGATTTCGCCCGACATGAAGGACGGATACGAGAACCAGCGAGTCCTCGAAGCCGTCTCGCGGAGCAACGACACCGGCTGCTGGGTGAACTTGAGCGACGTCGAGTGACGTACCCCGCCCTCGCATCAAACCTACATGGCCCGCCGACTGGCTCGGCATCCCCCGGAGTTATCGACAAGACCGCGCACCAAGACGACAGCCCCTCTCCCCGAGGGAGAGGGGCAGGGGTGAGGGTTTGAAAGCCGCGGAGCCATCGACCAAAACCGTCCATCAAGATAACCCCCCTCTCCCTGGGGGAGAGGGGTAGGGGTGAGGGTTTCCGGAGCCCTTCGCCCCGAGGGAGAAGGGTTGGGATGAGGGTTCGAGAACTTCCCAAATATCGAGAATCGTTGCTTCAAGGTAACCCCCTCTCCCCGAGGGAGAGGGGCAGGGGTGAGGGTTTC
>JAICWL010000088.1 GCA_025934835.1 Fimbriimonadaceae bacterium | reverse complement strand
GGTGAAAGCGAGTACGCCATCAATCGCCGCTCGTGCCGACTCCGAGACGTGTACGAGCTGTTGGCGGACTCCGGGCTGGGCCGCGCGGGCTATTCGATTGTCGGCCAAAAGGAGATCGATGCGGCGCTCGCCGCGTCACCGGAGGATCGAAGGGCATGGGTCGACGAAGCAGCGGGCGTGCAGCGATACCGCGCGCGCAAAGTCGAGAGCCTTCGCAGGCTCCTCGCTGCGCAGGAGCACTTGTCCCGCGTGGCGGACATCCTGCGCGAGCTCGAGGCGCAGCGCGAGCCTCTGAGGTTAGAGGCTGAAACTGCGATCCGCTACAAGAGCATCCAGCGATCTCTCCGCGAAATAGAAACGGGGCTCCTCGTGAACGAGTTGTGCGCCGCGTCACGCGATATCGAGGATCTGTGGCAGCGGATTGAAAAGACGACCAGGCAGTCGGAAACCGAGAGCCGTCGTGCAGACGAGCTGGAAGAGCAGGTCTCCGAGGCGGGCCGCCTGGTGAGCGAGATCGAGTCCGAGATGGACGCGGTGCGCGCAATCCAGCAAGGCAGCATCACCGCGATGGAGCGCGCCGACGCCGCTCTGCGGCTCGCCCAGCAAAGAATCGAGAGTCTGGATCAGCTCGGCGTGGACCTTGCGAGCGAAGAGACGAACGTCCGCAGGCGTATCGACGAGGCCGAAGCAGAGCTTAGGGAGGCCCAGGCAGAGGCCGCCTCCGACGAGCAGGAGTCGGCGCGCATCCAAGCTGCCGCCGAGATCGCTGGGCAAGGCTCGAAGGCGCTCGCGAGCGAGCTGACACGCCTAGACGCGGACCTTGTTGCCGCGCGGGCGGCCAACGCCGCACTTATGCGCCAAGAAGCCGAGCGGCGTCATAGACTGGAGCGACTGGGACTCGCAAAGCGCGAGGAGCACGGGATCGTGGCGAATCTCTCGGCCATGGAGTCGGAAGTCGAGGACGCCCAGGAGAAGTATGACGCGGCGTGCGCATTGCTGGAGCAATCCCGGAGCCTCGAGGGGGAGGCGAGATTGCTGGCGGCGGCGCTGGAGCAGGAGGAAGCCGAACGAGCGAAGCTCGCGCGCAGAGTCTTGCAGGACCGCGCCATTTTGGAAGGTCGGCGCAGGGGAATCGAGGCCACGCTCGACGCGCATGAAGGGATCAGCCAGGGGGCGAAGGCAGTTCTGGATGCCGCTCGGAAAGGGCTTCTGAAAGCCAAGTATGTGCCTGTCGGTCAGGCGGTGGAAACCGAGAAGAAGTTCGCCCTGGCGATAGAGACCGCGCTCGGCGGGGCTGCCCACGATTTGATCGTCGCCCGAGAAGAGGACGCGAAATCGGCGATCGAGTGGCTCAAGCAAAACCGGGCGGGGCGCGCCACTTTTCAGCCGTTGCCTTTGATGCGTCGCAGCGATCCGGGCCCCGAGATGCGACGAGTGCTCGCGAACCCCGGGGTCCTTGGGCGCGCAAGCGAACTGGTCGATTGCCTCCCCGAGCATCGGCCCGTCATCGATGGCTTGCTCGGCCGCCAGATCGTCGTGGAGACGTTGGACGATGGCTTGGCGCTCGCGCGAACCTCGGGCTGGAGCCGCATCGTGACGCTCGACGGCGAGGTACTTCATAGCGGCGGCGCGGTTACCGGCGGGCGCCAAGCGAAGCAAGGCTACGGTCTCGTCCAGCGAAAATCGGACCTCGCCGAAGTCGTCGGCGAGAGCGAGCATCTCGACGCTCAGCTCCAAACCCTGGAGGCTGAAGCGGGCTCGATGCAGGACCGAAAGCTCGAAATGGAGGCGCAGATTGCGGCGGCGAAGATCCGGACGGCGGAACGCGATTCGGAAGTCTCGGAGGTGCGCTCGCTTCTGCACGCCCTGAGCGACGAGCTCAAGGCCATGCTTCGCGGTCGTGAGCGGCTTGCGAAAGAAATTGCCGACTTAACGCAGCCGGAGGAGCCGCTCGGCAAACCGGCGGACATCCAGGAGCTCGAGCGGCGTCGCGATGCCGTTTTGAAGGACCTCGCGTCGAAGAGCGCAGACAGCGAACAAGCGGAGATCCGTATGTCCGAGGCCAGAGCCCGAGCGGAGCGGGCTCGCCTACGCTTGGCGGCGGCCCAGAGAAGGTCGGAGCAGGCTCGGCACGCGGAGGATAGCAGGAAGTCCAGGCTTCAGAGACTCGAACCCGATCGTGAGAAAGCGCTCGAAGAGATATCGACTGCCCAGCGGGAGCGCAGTCTTGCAGCCGAGCGAAGGCAAGAGGCTGAAACCCGACTTCAGGCGGCGCTGGCGCGCAAGCGTGAATGCCTCGAAAAATCGCTGCTCCTGGCCGAGGAGGCAAAGGCCGCGCGCTCGAACGCGTCGGCACTCGCACAGGCCTCACACCAGGCCGAGCTGTCACGGGCGCGGGCCGACTCTAGGCGGGCCGCGGCTCTGGAGAGGCTCATGGAGGAGTACGGCATTGGCGAGGACGAGGCCGCGGAATTGGAGGGCTCGTTCGACATTCCTCCTGACGCGCCATCGCTCGTCGCGCGGCTACGCCGTGAAATGCGCGCGATGGGGGATGTCAACCTCGGCGCGGACGAAGCGTTCGAGCGGCTCTCGGCCCGGCTCAGTGAGCTTAGCTTGCAGCAGGAGGACATCCTCCTGGGCATCCAACAGGTCGAGAAGGGAATCAGAGAGCTCGACGGACTGACTCGGGAACGGTTCGAAGCGACCTTTGCAGCGTTGCAGACCGCATTCTCCGAGATGTTCGAGAAGCTGTTCGGTGGTGGAACGGGAGCGATCTCTCTGACCGATCCGCAGCATCTACTCGAGACCGGCATCGACATCGACGTGACTCTGCCGGGCAAGCGGCGACAGCCGCTCAACTTGCTGAGCGGCGGAGAGCGAGCGCTTTGCGCCTCCGCCTTCCTGTTTGCGCTGCTCAAGGTGAAGCCCTCGCCGCTCGTCGTCCTCGACGAAGTGGACGCCCCGCTCGATGGACGCAATGTCGAGCGGTTTGCTAAGACGCTTCACGAATTCACCGACACTACGCAGTTCATTGTGATCACGCACAATCCGGCCACGATCGAATCGGCCGATGTTTGGCTAGGCGTGTCCATGCAGGAACCGGGCGTATCGACCCTGATCCCCATGCGCGCCCCCGAGGCTGCTGCGGTCTAGACCACTAAGCTTTGGCGAGCGCCTGGTCGAGGTCAGCGATCAGGTCGTTCGCGGACTCGATGCCGACGGAGACGCGCACCAAGTTGTCCAGGATTCCGATCTCGCGCCGCTTCTCAGCAGGTATGGAAGCGTGCGTCATGATCGCGGGGTGTTCGATCAGGCTCTCAACCCCACCGAGCGACTCGGCCAAAGTGAACAGCTTAACGTTCTCTAGGAACTTGCGCGCCTCAGGTAGCCCACCACGTATGAAAAACGTCATCATGCCGCCGAACCCGGATGTCTGGCGCTCCGCGATCGCATGACCGGGGTGCGATTCCAGGCCCGGATACAACACTCGCTCGACCTTGGGATGTGACTCCAGAAATCGCGCTATATGCCCGGCATTCTCGGCATGCCGCTGCATGCGAACTGCCAAAGTCTTGATCCCGCGCAGCACCAAAAAGCAATCGAACGGCCCGGGCGTTGCGCCGATCGCGTTCTGAAGGAACTTGAGCCTTGCGTACAGGGTCTTCGGCGCTGAAAAGTCGGGGTCGGACCACACCTTTCGAGGCGACTTCATCTCCTTGTCACGAATCATCAGCGCACCCATGACCACGTCGCTGTGGCCGTTCAGGTACTTGGTCATCGAGTGCATCGAGATGTCCGCGCCCAGCTCCAGAGGCCGCTGGAAGTACGGCGACATGAACGTGTTGTCCACGGCGGAAAGAGCTCCGTGCTCGCGCGCGATCTGCGTCACCGAACGGATGTCGATGACGTTCATCATCGGGTTCGTGGGGGATTCGAACCACACCAGCTTGGTGCTTTGTGTAAATGCTTGGCGCAATTTCGCCTCATCGCGAAGGTCCACGAAGCTGAACGCGATGCCGCGGTGCGCGGCGACCTTGTCGAAGACTCGGTACGTGCCGCCGTAAAGGTCGTCTCCCGCAATCACATGGTCTCCGGCTTGTAAGAGATTCAGTACAGCGTCGATGGATGCGAGTCCGGAAGAGAAAACCAGGGTGTGGGTTGCGCTCTCGAGCTCGGCGAGCTGAGTCTGTAGGACCGTGCGCGTCGGGTTGTCGGTCCGCGAGTACTCGTAGCCTCGGTGATGCCCGGGCGACTCCTGGGCGTAGGTGCTCGTTTGGTAGATCGGCGTCATCACCGCCCCGGTCAGCGGATCGGGTTCGACGCCGGCATGAATCACCTTGGTCTCGAAGTCCATACGAGAGTATGGATGCCCGAGCTCAGTCCTGCGTATAGGCGAGTTCGCGCTTCACCATTCTGAATCCGCCGTCGAGCGGCTCGAATGAGTCGCACCACTTCATCTCGCCGCCGTAGACGTGCAGCGTCACAGCCGCCGTCTCGTACGGATTGTCGATGGTGTGGTGATCGAAGGGCGGAATCAGAGCTCCGGCCTCGCCCGGCCCGGCAGTGATATCGATCTCCCGGTGAAACTGGTGCAGCCCGTTCCGGATCCCACTGCAGGAGTAGGAGGTCACTCGGATGCGGCCCCTGTAGACGCACTCGACGCACCACATGCCGGCATGGTCGTGCAGCGGCGTACCTTGGCCCGGTGACCAGACCATGACGAGCGCGGAGTAGCGCCCCTTGGGGTCCAGGTGAAGGAGACGCCGAGCGTAATGTTCGCAGTCGGGCCGCAGGTACGACCCCGGTATGAACTCTTCCCGCGAGCACACGATCCGCTCGAGCGCGTTTTTGACTGCCGTGCAGCAACCGTGGACCTCCTGCTTTTCGACCGCTTCGTCAAGCAGGTGGATCAGCTCATCGAGCTTGCCCGAGGCGGGGACGCTAGCCATAGGTCACGCACTCCATTGTGCCTTCAAGAGGATAATATATTCTACGACATCGAACGCCCGGCGTGAGTAGGGCGCGCACTTCTCATGCTCGGATTGCTTTTCGCTTATTCGGCCATTGGCGCCGCCATCACACAACTTTACATCGGTTAAAGATTCTCTTGCAACCCGGTTAGTTGTGTGATATCGTGGTGATATGACACGCTTCGTCAGGGCTCAGGGCTCAGGGCTCAGGGCTCAGGGCTCAGGGCTCGCCTGGGTTTTGGCTGCCTGCTGCTAGCCTTCCTATGTAGCGCTCCGGCCTCAGATGGCTACGGCGAGGTTTCAGATGGGGGCATCGACATGAACGCCGGAATCAGCACGGGCAACTACGCGAGCGGCACGAATTGCAGGGGAACGGCGACTTGCGGGGCCGCCGCCGAGGCGGGCGTGACCCCTTATTGGGACACCGTAGTATTTACGGAGTTGACACTCGGCATCGGCGGCAGTGCGATCAAGACGGTGCTTCCCGGCGGCAGGCCGGGCCCTTTTGCCAGCACGACAGCGGTCTGGGATTCGACTCACTTCGCGCCTGGCAGTGTGCTTCTCACCGCAGACGCTACGTTTCATCTCGCGAAGTATTCGCCGCCCGACAGCAAGGACGTGACGGTTCATGCCGAAGTGAGCGTGCCGATTAAGAACCTAGCGGCTTTATACGGACGGTACGACATGGATGTCTCGCCCCTTTGTTGGACCAACAATCAGTGGGATGTCGGAGATGCCTCCTGGAATGGCTCCGGATTGGTTGCCCCGATTCTCGAGGGCATCAACCATGTAGTGAACGTCGTTACGGACCAGGGGTGGAACTTCGGCTCGTTAGCAAGCGGCCTCAATAACTGCAGCGTGGTCTACGTTCACACGCACGGCGCCACAACCTATTTCTGGACCGACACGAACGATTTTCACTACTTCTATCCTGGCGCGTTCAACAACAGCCTGGACCAGGACGTATATGCGACCCAGGGACCCTATGCCCTGAAGCCGATGCGTCTGAATGCGATCGGGTCAGGCCTCCCGCCATTCAACTCGACCGGCAATCCACCGATCACGATCGCATTCATGGACGCCTGCGATACGGGAACCGACAACTCCTTCGCAGACGCGCTCTTGCCTCCTTATACGAACTACTATTCAAACCCGAATATCGAGGATCAGGCTGAGCTTGGCTACTCGTTCACCTTCCTGTTGAGCCGGACCTCGGCTGTGGACACCGTTTTTTGGCATGCCCTTTCGGAAGGCAAAACCGCTGATGAAGCAAGGCAAGAAGCCTACGGAGCATACCAGGGGGCCAACACACCCCAAGACTACGAGCACTTCCTGCATGTGTGGGGTGACTTCTACTCCAGGCTACATGGAGTCTACACGGGGAGTGCCGTTCCGTTGGCACAGACGGCATGGTACAGGTGATGCCATGAAATACAGCCTCTTACTGACAGCGATCGCAGTCGCGACAACGGGGTACAGCCAACAAATCCTCAAGACTGGCGGGACCCCGAGCGCTGGCTCCATATCGTCTCCTATGGCCGCTGCTGTAGCGGAAAGGTTCGCAAGAAAGCTCGGCTTTAGGACCGACTACGCGCGAGGCACCGCATCATACGACCCCGGGGTTCTCCCCTACCGGCCGGCGAGGTGGGTGATGTCTTCGGCAGGCATTCGAGTTGAAGTCGATTCTCGTGCGGACAAGGTGCTCTCCCTCTGGAACGATGCTCGCATCGACGATCAGAATCATGGTCGCCACCGAACGGGCAAACCGCTGTTTACCAACCGCGCACGTGCTAAGGCTTATATCGAGAAGCTGGTTGCCAGAATCGGCACGCCCCAAGGCTGCGTGATGAGATTTGCATATTATCTCGAGGGCACTGTCAAAGACCAGAATTCGTCCGGTTCGTTCGGAGCGGTCTATATCAGGAACAGCCGACCGGTCATGACGATCTCCTGCGACATCCAAGACGGCGTGCCGGTTTCGATTACCCTTCGCTGATCGAGTGTCCGCCGGCTAGATTTGAACGAATCCAAGAGAGCGCGACACTCACGTTGGTGAACCCGAATACCGAGGATCAGGCTGAGCTTGGCTACTCGTTCCCCTTCCTGTTGAGCCAGACGTCGGCTGTGGACGAGACGTTTTGGCAGGCGCTCGCTCAGGGAAAGACGGCGGATGTGGCCCGCCAGCTTGCGTATAAAGCCTATCACGGAAGCAATCCTCCCGCTGACTACACGCAATTCATGCATGTCTGGGGAGACTTCTACACTCGGCTACACGGAGTTTATACGGGAAGCGGTACGCCCGAAGATCAAACCGCATGGTACAGGCGATCAACATGAAATTATTCGCGCTCTGGGTTGGCTCATTGGCAGTCTCTGCGACATGGGGCCAGCAAGTACTTCGAAGTAGCATCACGATGGAACCCAGATCGGTGTCTCCAGCTCGAGCCGCCTTGGCTGCGAACCGCTTCGCTACCGCGTTGGGGCTGCATGCGGACTTCCGAAGAGGCACCGCGGTGTACGACCGCGACTACGGGCATTTGCCGGGGAAAGCTTGGAACCTGACGGACGCAGGCTACGAGGTGACAGTCGCGGCCCATAGTTGCCAGGTGCTCTCGCTGACGAACGAGGCTCGCATCGACGATCAGAACCATCGTAGGCGCCGCACCGGCAAGCCGCTGTTCACCAACCGCGTACGAGCCAAGGCTTATATCGAGAAGCTGGTTGCCAGAATCGGCACTCCCAAGGGCTGCGTGATGAAATTCTCCTACAACCTGGAGGGAACGATCAAAGACCAAAACGCCTCAGGCCAGTTTGGAGCGGTCTACTTCAGAAACAAGAGGCCGGTCATGACGATCTCCTGCGACATCCAAGACGGCGTGCCGGTTTCAATTACCATCGGCTAATCTCGAGACGAGCTCAATTCAGGCCTCTTTCGTGAAGCCATTCTGGAGATAGGAACTTGCTCATATAGTTCCGGATCGAATCCGCGAGGATCACGACGACGCGCTCCTTGCCGGTGCAACGCTTGGCAACCTCGAACGCTCCGATCATTACGGAGCCACTCGATCCGCCAACCAACAGCCCCTCCTCGCGGATGAGCCGGAGCGCCAGCTCGAATGACTCCTTATCCTCAGTTTTGACCCATTCGTCCACGATCTCGCGGTCCAAAGTCTTCGGGAAGAAATCGTAGCCGATTCCTTCCACAAGATACGGCGAGCCTGCGTCCCCCCCGCCCAGGATGGAACCCACGGGGTCTACCCCGATAATCCGGACGTTCGGAAGAACCTCTTTCAGCCGCCTTCCGACGCCCGTGATGGTGCCGCCTGTGCCGGCGCCACACACGAAGTAGTCGAGCCTGCCGCCACACTGCTCTAGGATCTCTTCGGCGGTGAAGCGGTAGTGCGTCTCCGGGTTGTCGGGGTTGGAAAACTGGTCGAGGATATGGGCGTTCGGAATCTCTCGGCAAAGGCGTTCGGCCACACCGAAGTTCGACTCCGGGCTGTCGTGGGCGGCCTCGGTGGGAGTGCGGACGATCTCCGCTCCCAGGGCCTCCATGACCCGTTGCTTCTCCTGGCTCATCTTTTCGGGCAGCGTAATGATTAGCCTGTACCCTTTGATCGCGGCGGCCATCGCGAGTCCTATGCCGGTATTTCCGCTCGTAGGCTCGATAAGAGTGTCGCCCGGCTTGATCCTCCCGGCTCGCTCGGCTTCCTCGACCATGTACCAGCCGATGCGGTCCTTGACCGAGCCGCCCGGGTTTAGAAACTCGCACTTGCCCAGAATCTCGCATGGCAGCCCTGCGCCGATACGGCTTAAGCGCACCATCGGCGTATTTCCGATCGCCTCGAGAATGCTGGAATCAATATGGCTGCTCAACCTGCCTCCTCAGAGCGGGATTTTCGTGGTGTACTTCGTCGTGCCCAAAACGAACGAAGTGCGGATCTGATGGACTCCCCGGATCTTGCTCAGCTTTTCGCGGATCAGGTGCTCGTACGCGCGAATGTCGCGCACCACGATCTTCAGCAGGAAGTCGAATTCGCCGCTCACGTGATAGCACTCGAGCACTTCCGGAATTTCCATGACGCTTTTTCTGAACCGCTCGATGGGCTGCTCCTGATGCAGTGAGAGCGAGATCATCGCAAGAGCGGTGATGCGAAGACCAAGTCGCTCGCCGTCCAGCAGCGCGAAATATCCTCGGATCAGACCGGCACGTTCCAGGATCCTCACGCGTTGGAGCACGGATGGTGGCGAGAGCCCCACCTTTTTCGCAAGAAGCGCGTTCGTGATCCTTCCGTCGTCTTGAAGAAGACTCAGAATTTGAACGTCGACTTCGTCCAGGTGAGATTTCATGCGTTCGATATTCCTTAGGATACAAGACCCGATGTTCGAACGGCCCGGGACCATGGAACCGTTTAACGTTCACGCCAACGAAAGCCGGCTTTGCTGGCATATGATAAGGGCGAATAGTCAAGTGCAAGAGAGTTGACGTATGACAGCCGTCCTGAGGCTGCGTCGCCCGGCTGATCTTGCAGGCCCAATGGAGGGAGCAACGGATATGGAATCTAAGAACCTTCGTGGATTTACTCTTATCGAGCTTCTCGTCGTGATCGCGATTATCGCGATCCTCGCAGCAATCCTTTTCCCCGTATTCGCTCAGGCCAAGGCGGCGGCAAAGTCCGCATCCGCCCTGTCGAACCTCAAGCAGGTGGGTCTTGCAACCCACATCTATGCGAACGACTATGACGACGGCACGGTCCTCACGGACTACGCCCCAACCAGCGAAGTCTCCAGCCCCACCTGGGCGACCCTGCTGCTGCCTTACACCAAAAACCAGCAGATCAACTGGGACGCCGCGCGATCGATTCCTTCGCCCGACAACTTTGAGGGCTACACATGGGATCTCGTGACCACGCTCGCGATCAACGACGCCGGATTCTCGGGCTACTGGTCGGGCACGTGCGACGACCCCTACGCAGGGCCTTACGTATACGGACGCAATATAACGGGCATCGAAGAGCTTAGCGCCCGCGTGGCCTACATGCCCGACATTTGGGCCGGAACGAACGTGGGCTGGTACTACTTCCGAAATTATCAGGCGAACTGGGTCGATATGAGCCAGGACTACACCGATTGGTCTTGGTACAACGAGGTTTGGCAGACCCGACTCGCGCACGCCGGACAGAAGATCCCGGTCGTGTACGGCGACACCCACGCAGGCAAGGTCGGCAGAGGAGTGTTCGTTTCGTGGGATGAGGCGCCGGATCGCGCGACGTTATGCCAGATCATGACCGACCGCAATCTGGACAAATTCTGGGGCGTCGCGGGAAGCCCGAGCCTGTGAGGCGTTTCGCCCCAGTGCTGTTGTTCGCGCTCATCGCTCTCGCCGGCTGTTCTCAAAACATCGTCGGCGAGACGAACAAGCCGCCCCCGAAAGGGGGCCCGCATGGCAGCAACCGGCACCCGCCAGGGGAGTCGGTCTCCGTGGTGAATCACGACGCTGGGAAGTAGCTATCGATACTGGAAATCGCGCGGATTTGAAGCTGACTGGTAGGACCGCATAGTTGTCATCGATGTTGTTGGCATTCTTCCGAAAAACTGTGTATCGTGTAGCGAAAGATGGGTCGCTTTGCATTTCTTATGCTCCTTTTGAGCTTTGCGGCACGAGGCCTTGCGCAAGCGCAGCAGAATTACTATTCGGTCGCGTATTCCGGTGGGAGCTGCTTGGTGACCAACGGCAGCCCCGGCGGCCCGTATACGTTGAATAACGGCTCGTGGGGCAATGGCGGTACAGGGCAGACGGCGAGTTGCAGTGGAACCATCACCGCGACCTTCACGTGGGTGGGACCGGACCCCGCTCCCGCGAAGGCCGTAGTGACGCAAACCTGTTCATCCGGCGCCTGGGCCTACACCGGCTCGGCATCCTCTGCGGACGGTCTAGGCGACAGCCCGGTGGTGCAGACGACATCGATTCCCCCGTACGTTTCGTCAAATTCTTCCGGAACGCATTACTCGCTGGTGAACGGAGGAGCGAGCGTTTCCGTTCAATGCTCTCCGAGCTGCTCTGGCTCGGGAAGCGCGGCAAGCGCAGGCGTGACCTACAGCGCAACGTGCCAGCCGCTTTCCGTTTCTTTGACCGGGCCCGTGCGGTTAACCGATGGCCTGCACGTGGCTGTCGGGCAGAGCGTGCGGGCGACCGTAAGCTCGCCGGTCGCCGCATCGGGAGATGAATATAGCTGGGCAGCTCCCGGTGAGAACCCGTTCGCGAACTACCAGGTCTCCACCTCTGGCGGCGTTTTCACACCATTTGCTTTGCCGCCCACGACTTCCTCCTCAATGAGCTTCTACTTCGGAAAGGCGGGCACGGCGACGGTCGAATGCCTGTACTACTCGGTTCTGCTCAATACCACAATCGACCTGACGACTCAGGTCTCGGTAGACGGCCCGGCCAGGACAAATTATAACGAAAGCTGTGGGACGATGCAGTTGCTCAGCATTGCGGGGACCACGCTAACCGTTTGGGCGCCGGGAGGCGCCACACCCACTGGGTTCTGGCTTTGGGGCGCGGTTGACGAAAACGGCCACATCTGGGGCTGCCACGAACATGATACTCTGAGTGACCCTGCCTTCCTCTCTGAAGGCAGCGGGTCTTGGACCTATGCTCAGGTCAAAGGAGGCTACGTCACTACGGACGGGGCGAGAACCGATTTTTCTGGGATCGATGGCGCCTTCCCGTATCCGCATACGGCGATTTACTCAGCCAGCCATCTTGAGCAAGGTGGTTTTGACGACAGGCCAGGAGCCGATTGGACCGGAGTTCTATCCCGCTACCTGCCGCTAACGGTAGACCACGACCAGGAGTTCCAGCTGTTCATCTTCTACAAGCCGCCGGACGACGCGGCAGGCGCTTCGGTGTACGTGCCGAAGACACGATTTAATTGGAACGCCACGGGCGCCTGTGCTTCAGCGGACGGCATCGGTTGGACTCAGAGCGATCGAAGTTCAGGATTTCATGTAACCACCGACTACCCCTGGCCATTTCCCATCTGGTGAGAAAGGAGACTGCAGATGCTAACTATGCTATTGATTGTCGCAGCAGCTATTGGACAAACTCCCCAATCGACGCCCGAATGGGCAAAGAAAGCACTGTCGAGCACGAGGGCCGCTTGCGCACGGGAAGCCAGGCGCGCCTCACAAGAGAAAGCCCCGAAGCAGCTTGCTGTCATAACCGGGTCTCAAGCGCGGAGCGCCTCGGCCAATCCCCTCGTCGATCCCGAGGGAGAGAAGCTGCGAAAGCAGCTTTACCAGGGAATTCTGATGGTTGTTTACCTCGCGAAAAGAGGCGACCTCAGTAGCGCGCTCCACTACTACAGAGCATTCGAGGCACGCTTTCCCTCTCTTAACAACTACTATCGAAACGACAAGGTCTCTCTCGAATACTTGACCGGCGACGTCAACGGTGCTTATGCCGATATAGTAGATGAATTTAGCGAAGAGGATAGAGGGCAGGATAAACCTTGGCTACTGCTTGCAGCCGTTTGCGCCGCTAAAGGTCAGGTTTTCCCCGGTGAGCTCGAATATTGTAGAGGTGCGATCGAATCCACTATCGGCTGGACCTCCTATCGCACGAGAGCGCTTCCCGGGTGGAGCCCTCGAAGCCCGAAGGATGTAGAGGCATCAGGTTGCGTCGCACTATTCGAATCCAATCAAGCTGTTTATCCAATTCCTATCCTTGAAAGAGCGAGGAGGCTTTGTCCCGCGAACCAGGCGATCGCCGACGAACTGCTGGATATGTACCGGCTCAGGGGCCAGTTCTCCAAGTTCCGCACTCTCGCCCAAGCCGTGTTGGCCCACTTTCCGAGTGAGCAGGAACATAGGCGGCTGGAGGCCTATCTATCGCAGTTCCGGGGCAAGCCGGATAAGCCGCCCATCAAGCCGGTTTTCGACGATGGCGGGGCATGAGCGACAACTACCCCTGGCCGTTTCCCATTTGGTGAATAAGGAGACTACCGATGCTAGCTATCCTCTTGATCGTCCCAGCCATTACAGGACAAGCTTCCCAAACCATGCCTACGTGGGCACAGCAAGTCTTATCGAGCAAGAGCGCCGTTTCTGTGCGGGAAGGCAGGCGCGCCCCACAGGAGAGGTCCTCGAAGAAGCAAGCGTCCAACGCCGAGACTCAAGTGCAGATTGCTTCGGCCAATCCCCTCATCGACCCTGCGGGGGACCGAGTGCACAAAACCATGTACCGCGGCCTCAGAATGGTGGACTTCCTGGTCCAAAAGGGAAAAATAAAATCAGCGCTGCGGTACTTCGATCAACTAGAAGCACAAACACCCATCGATGACCGGACTTACGTAGACAACCCCTTCTATGCG
>JAICWL010000100.1 GCA_025934835.1 Fimbriimonadaceae bacterium | reverse complement strand
GCCGGCTCAGCCGGTCGTGCTGCCGATAAAGCAGCCCGGCGAGTGAAGCCAGCGCCAGGGCCACCGCGACCGATGCCTGCAGAACTTGTGCCCAATCAGCATTCATTCGCCATACCTCCAGGGCTTCAGCCCGCAGCTGCTCGCAAACGCGTCCAGGTCGTAGCCCAGCGGGTCCGATTTCCGCCCAGGGCTCAAAATCGCGTGGGTGCTCACCCACTTCAAGCCGGGGAACTCGTCCCGGACTCGAGACGCGAGCCACAAACCGCTCTCAGTCTGCTCCGGCGTGTAACCATCGACGCCGTCGTTCATATTCACGAACGAGATTCCGATCGAATAGTGGTTGACGCCCGGGTCGCAGACGAACCTGTGCTCAGAGTCTTGCTCGCGGCTCAAGCCACGCGCCTCCTCCAGGGGCCCGTAGCTGTTTCCTGCGTGATACGCTTCGACGGATGTAGGGGCGCATTTGATGATCTCGCCGCTCTTGGCTACGATGTAGTGGTAGCTGAGTCCCCTCTCTCGAAGCGTGTCGATTGCGCCGGAAGCCGACGAGCCGGCTGTCGCATGCAGCACCAGCAGCTCCGTTCCCTTCCGCTCGGCCCCGTGCTCTAGCCACGGCTGGAGTGAGATCAGATGGGGCTGTTTCATGGTTTGCATTTAGGTCCGGGCGTAGTAATACCCGTCACCTGTCTACGTAATACTGCTCAAATCCGAGGTTTTAGGGGTCCGGAGACAGCCGACGATGACAAATTGCGCCGCACACCGCAAGAAGGCGAAAACTCACTTGCCCATGCGCCGCAGGTTCTTAAGGCATCGATCCACCGCGTCGAGAGGCGAAGGCGAGAAGTCGTCCTCGTGCTCCACCACGTACCACTTCGTGCCGCCGACCGTCTCACAGGCATGGAAAAGCCGCTGCCACGGAACGTCGCCGTCTCCGATCACGGCTTTGCCGTGCCCGCCCTTGTACTCCTTCAGATGAACCGACTCGCTCCGGCCGGGCCAGTCC
Organism: Fimbriimonadaceae bacterium; assembly: GCA_025934835.1. GTDB lineage: Bacteria > Armatimonadota > Fimbriimonadia > Fimbriimonadales > Fimbriimonadaceae > Fimbriimonas. Next base: position 9,085 of record JAICWL010000100.1, on the reverse strand, counting down.
AAAATCGGCTGCACCGGGTCTGCCCCGCCCGCCATACCGTTCGCGGTGTCGTACTGCATGATGAAGCTATCCGGAGTTCCTCCGGCCAATAGGTCCCAGGCGCTCTTTCCGCCGGTCAGCGGCCGCATGTCCCCCTCGTGAGCGTGGAACCCGAGCCTTAGCCCCGCTCCGGCGAGCTTTTCGGTGAGGGCCGTCAGCCGCTCGGCCGTCGCCTTGCACGAATCCGGACTGTTCCGCATCTCCTCCGGAATCCAGGGCACGATGACGTAGGTGGTATCCAGCGTCTTATGCAGGTCGACCGTCTTGTTGAAATTCTCGTCGGATAGTTGGTCGATCCCCGTATGGGTGCCCTCCGTCTTGATCCCGGCATCATCGAGAGTCGCCTTGATTTCGGCCGGACTATGCCCGTGGTATCCCGCGAATTCCACCCCTTCGTAACCCATCTTTGCCACCGCGCGGATCACACCGAGCAGGTCCTTGGCGCATTCGTTGCGCACCGAATAGAGCTGTAGCGCGATCGGTATCTTCATCTGCCTAAGCTTGGCACCGACCCGCATCCGAATGCATCGCCGAAGGCGCCCGAATGCTTTACACTGTTGCCATGGGAACACTCTCGAGACGAGCTCTGCTTCAGGCGGCCGGCGCGGCAGCCGCTGCGGCGGCGACGCCGGCGTTTGCACGAACGGAGAATTTGCGCCTGACGCGAAGGCCGGTCCTGGGCGTCGACGAGCATTCGTACGAAGTGTTTCACGATTGGCTTACCCCGCCAGCGAACCTGATGTGGGGCGATACCCACGGCCTTGCCGTCGACCGGCAGGGGCGAATCTACGTGGCCCACACCGTGCATCCCAGCAGCGTCAGCTCGGATGCGGTGGTCGTCTACGACCCTGAGGGTAAGTTCATCACCTCTTGGGGCGCCGAGTTTCGCGGGGGCGCGCACGGTCTCGACATCCGCCAGGAAGCGGGAGAGGAGTTTCTGTACCACTGCGATATCAACCGGCGCCTGGTCGTCAAGACCACGCTCGACGGCAAAATCGTATGGCAAAAGGGCATGCCTTCCGAGCCGGGCGTCTATACCGATCCGTCGCAATGGTGCCCCACCAATGTCGCCTTCGCGCCAGATGGCGACATCTTCGTTGGCGACGGCTACGGATCGAGCTATGTGCACCGATACAGCATCGACGGCAAATACAAGGCGCTGATCGCGAAGCCCGGCTCGGAGCCCGGCCAGGTGCGCGAGCCTCACGGCCTATGGGTCGACTCACGAGACGGCGATCCGAAGCTCGTCGTGGCCGACCGGGCGAACCATCGCCTGCAGTACTTCACGCTCGATGGCAAGCATCTCAGCTTCGTCACCGAAAACATGCGCCGCCCGTGCCACATCCATTTCAACCATGGGCTCATGCTCGTGCCGGACCTCGACAGCGTAGTCACGATTTTGGATTCGAAGAACAAGCCGGTCGCATCGCTCGGCGATGGCTACCCATCCAACTTGCGCGGAGCGCCGAGGGATAAGTTCATTCCGGGCAAGTTCGTCCACCCGCACGCAGCCATATGGATCAACCCGCGCAACATCCTTGTGGTCGAGTGGGTGCCCATTGGCCGCGTGACCCTGCTGAAACGGGTCTGATTCCCCTGCCCATCCGGCAGCCGATACTCAGCTCGCTGCGCTCTGCGCGCCGACGTCGGGCCGCGCGTAGAGTCCGTTCACCACACGGCGGATGCCCGGCTTCATCGTCGCGCCGCCGAAATTCAGCATCAGGCCCAAACGCCGGTCGGATAGGCGAAGGTAGGTCAGGAGCTGCTTGAAATGAACGGGCGCCGGCTCCAGTACGGATTTGATCTCCACGATTACAAGGTCCTCGACCATAAGATCGACCCGGAATCCTGTTGCCATGCGTATGTTGTCGTACATCACCGGAACGAGCTGCTGCCTGCGCACGGTTAGACCGCGCGAAGTCAGCTCGTAAGCCATGACCTGCTCGTATACCGACTCCAGAAGCCCCGGCCCAAGCTGTGTATGGACACGGTATGCGCTCTCCACGACATGCTTCGCCACCTCGTTTTCAGCAACCATTTGTCTACCCGTGTATGGTACGGCATCTTGGCCGGCAAGTGGCGGAGCGTCACAGGCACGTTTCATGAGGCCGAGATGAAATGGGGATGCGGACCCGTTAAGCGCCGGTGATCATCCTCGAGTAGACGCCCGGTTCCACGTTCCCTCCGCTGATCACGCAGCACACCCGGCGGTCCCGGAAACGTGCCGGATCGGCGAGAAGAGCCCCCACCGCGAGCGACCCCGTCGGCTCGGCTTTGAGATTTGCGAGCAAGAAGAGCGCTCTCGCCCCTTCGGCGATCAGCTCCTCCGGAACCTCTACGATGGCTTGCAAGCCATCGCGAATCCACTCCCAGTTGCGATCTCCAAGGCCCAGCGTGCGCGCGCCATCGGCGATGGTCTTCGATTCCGCCTCGTCCCGGATCAATCGATGCTCGCGCAAAGACCGTGCGGCGTCGTTCGCCAGCGCGGGTTCGGCTCCGACAACCGGAACATTCGAGCCGCTCTCCGAAAGCCCTTTAATCAATCCCGAGGCGAGCCCTCCGCCCCCAACCGGACATACGATCGCGTCGAGCCCCGGAACCTCCGCCAGCTCGCGACCGAGCGACGCGTTGCCCGCGATCACCCAGGCGTCGTCGTAGGCGCTCGCAATGTAGGCATCGGGGAATTCCCGCGAAAGTCGACCGACACGCTCTGCCCGGCTCTCCTGGCTCACATCCACGAGCTCGACCTGGGCTCCATAACCTCGGACGGCGTCCACTTTCACGCTCGCGGACGTCGAGGGCATAACAACCGTGCAGCGCTTGCCGAATAGCCGGCACGCGAGTGCCAGCGCCTGGCCGAAATTGCCCGAGGACGCCGCTATCACGTGCGCCGCATCCACATGCGAGGCCAGCTCATAAGCGGCTCGGAACTTGAAGCTCCCGGTGTGCTGAAACGTCTCCGTAGCCAGCAGCACGCTCGCGCCGAGCCGATCGGACAGCCGCTCCGATTCGAGAAGCGTGGTTCGCTTGGGCTCGATACGGGAAGCGGTCGTCATCTATTTTCGATTGAGCAGCAGGTAATCGAGTCCGAACATGCGCGCCGGCGCAGCGGCTCGGTTCGAGCCCAGGCAGTCGACTTCGATCTTTACTGCTCCTCGCGGCAAGTTGAACACCCCTAAACTGGTCTTTTTCCAGCCGAGGTCGGCGGAATAAAAGTCGATTGTCCGGGCGCTCTTACCGTTCACCAAGATTCGGTGAATGCCGTAGTCGTGCGCGTGGCAGAAGTTGCCGACCACTTCATATTTCCCCGCCTTCGGCACGGGCACGAGCAGCACCAGCTTCGAGCCGACCGCAGGATCGGTCCACCAAAGCTGCTTCTCGCCGGAAAGTTCTCCAAATCCGCCTTGGATCTGCACCTTGCCGCCGGTCGAGCCGAGCACTTTCAGACTCTCCCCCTCGATCGCGCCCGCTACGGGCTTCGGGGGCTCGATGAGCATCGGCGCCAGCAGGTCTCGGGCGATCGGCGCCGGGGGCGTCGTGCCAGGGCGCGCATACCAATAGGCGGTGTGCACGTATGTGGCCACCACGTCGGCCCAATGCCACATCTCCAGGTCGAACCTGAACGAGCTTCTAAACGGCATCCGGTCGAAAAGCTGCCAGCGCATCACGCTGGAATGGCCCATGTTCCCGGGACCGTCGCAGCGCGGCTGGGCGTGATATGGCCTCATGAACGGCTGGTTGCTGCTCCACGCGTAGCCGAAATAATCCTCTGTGCCAGTTCCGAACGTGCTCGGAAACGACTCGCCGTCCACATACACCTTTTCGTCCCCCTCGCCCCACCATCCGGGCACGGGGTTCGACACCGTCAGATTGTCGCCGACGAAGACGCCTTCGCCCTGAACGGTCACGAAGTTCATGTCGCGCATCGGGCGGGTTCGGGCATGCTCGCCGGTCCATTGCGCGTGCAAATAATACGTGTTCTCGTCGAACGGCTTGCGGATCGAGGAGATCCGCATCTGGACCGGAACCGTCGCCGCGCCTGTGTTCACAATTCGAAACTCGGCCTTGCGAGCGAACGGCATGACGAGCCGGCAATCGAGCGTGCCATCCGCGGACACGGACTCCACGAACGTTCGGTACACATTTAGTCCTGGCGCGCTTCCGAAGAAATCCCCCAGTGGGCATAGGACGCACCGCTGGCCGTCGAACGAGATCGACAGGAGCAGGTTGCGAAGCACGTTGTGCGGCTGATGAGGGTCGGTCCAGCTCAGCGCCCGCACAGATTCGACCAGCGGGAACGGAATGCGCACCTGGAAGTCCACGACTTCGCCGCCGCCCATAGCTCCGACGCTGCGAAGAAACGTCCGCCCGGGCTGAAGCGTCGCTCGAGCCGAATCGACGGACGCATCGGCCGGCAATGGAACGCCACCCGTGAGCTCCTGTCCGACTCTCCGCATCACGTCTCCGTTGCTGCTCAGGTCGTCCTGGGTAAACGTCTGGACCGGCGTGCCGGGGTCGTACGTACGGTATCCGACGTGGTAGTACAGGTGGCTTGCCGCGTCGTTGTCCGAATCGTCGACGGTGATCTTGAGGCTCTTTTCGTAGGGAAACGGAAAATAGAGGTCGGTGCCTTGCGAGGCGGTATAGGCGAACGGATCTGTGAGCGGCTCGTATTTGCCCGTGAGCAAGTCGGCTGCTCGGACCTTCAGGCGAGGCTCAGTCTCGCCGTCGAAGTAAAACCGGAATGTGCCCGAAGGATTTGCCGACCAAATGCGCACGACAGCGCCGGGACCCTTCAGGGCCGCCATCACGTGCTCTTTATGGTCTCCGACCTGCTCGGTGCGGATGTACTGCCCGTTGTCGCCGTTCGCAAACCAATTCGGGCCGCCCGGAACCTTTGACGCCCGATCGTAGCTGCTGGCTTGAGCTTCGACGAAGTAAGGGCTCGGGCGGCGGGCGGCGAGATCGTAGTCGACCATCTCCGGGAGAAGCGAGCGAACGCTGACGTTGGGCGAGAGCAGCAGGAAGAGCGGCAAAACGAACGGCATTAGGCAGTTACCTCGCTCCGAGTATGCACCAGCGAAGCCATTCGAGCGAGCCGGCGGTTCGCCTGAATACAATGGGTTGCCGAGGGTATGCGCGCGACCAAGCAGTGGAGCTGGCTAACAATAGCCCAGAGGTATCAGGGCCTCGTGGGCCTCTTGCTGCTGCTCGCGGTGGCGCTCGTTCTCGCACCTCACAACAGCGCGCCCGGGAACCTGTTCGGATCGGTGTTCTTCTCCAGCGCGAACCTGCGAAACGTGCTGGGGCAACTCGCCGTGCCGGGCGCGCTCGCCATCGGCGCGACGTTCGTGATCCTCACGGGCGGCATCGATCTCAGCGCCGGCTCGGCACTCGGACTGCTGAACTGCATCGCCGCATCCTGGCTGCTTCACGGCGCATCGGCTAGCGCGACCGCCGCGTACGTTCTGACGATCGGTACCGCGATCGGCGCGCTGCTCGGCCTGCTGGTGAACGTCACGAAGCTCCAGCCGTTCGTGGTCACGCTCGCGGGCATGGTCAGTCTGCGCGGGGCTGCGTTCGTCTACACGAACAACGCAAACATTTCGGGGCTTGGGCACAACTTCGATTTCCTGGAGGCGCCCACGCTCGGAATTCCGGCTGCGGGCTGGATCCTGCTCCTGCTCGTGCTCGCTTGCAGCATTCTCTTGCGAGCGACCGTATTCGGCCGAAGGGTGTACGCCGTGGGCGGCAACCCCCTGGCAGCCGAGTATTCGGGTGTGCCCGTGAACCGGGTTAGGCTCGGAGCCTACGCTCTGAACGGGCTCTGCATCGCCATCGCAGCGATTCTGTTCACCGCGCGAAATTCGAACGGCGAGCCGAGCGCGGGCCTTGGCTACGAGCTCGACGCAATCACTGCCGCGGTCGTCGGCGGCGCGTCGCTGATGGGCGGATACGGCAGCGCCGGCGGCACGTTCATCGGCGCGCTGTTCATCGTGTGCCTGAACGTGCTGCTGATCCTGCAAGGAGTCAGCTATTACGTCGGGCAGGGCTGGAAGGGGGTTATCATCCTCGTGGCGGTATATCTTCAAAACCTGGGGAGGAGAAACTGATATGAGCTGGAAGGCATGGTTCGGGGTGATCGCGCTGGGTGCGGCGCTTGCTGGTTGTGGAAGCGGGAGTTCGACGGCGGAAAGCTCGGGCTCGAAGCCGCTCGTGGCTTTCGCTCAGGCGAACAGCGCAGACCCTTGGAGGCAGGTTTTCGATGCCGAGACCAAGGCCGAAGCCGACAAGCACGCGTCGGACTTCACGTTCGAAGAGCAGGCCGCAGAGGACGATCCTGCCAAGCAGAACAATGTCATCGACACGTTCCTGCTCAAGCAGCCTAAGGTGTTGCTCGTCAGCCCGGTGACCGAGGCCGTACAGGCGCAAGTCGAGAAGGCGTACGACGCCGGTGTCCCCGTCATCCTGCTCGACCGGGCCATTCCCGGCGACAAGTACACAGCCTATGTTGGCGGCGACAACGTGGAGATCGGGCGTGAGGCTGCCAAGTACATCGTGGATCAGCTCCACGGCAAGGGCACTGTGCTGATGATCCAAGGGCTCGGCGGCGCCACGGCCACCACCGACCGCAAAAACGGCGCGATGGAAGTATTCAAGGCCACGCCCGGCATCCACGTGATCGAAGGCGACGACTGCAAATACCAGCGCAACGCCGCCAAAACCTACATGGAGAACTTCTTGCAGAGCGGCAAGCCGTTCGATGCCGTGTACGCGCACAACGATGAAATGGCGATCGGCGCTTACCTCGCTTGGGCCGCCTCTCCGAAAGCCTCCGGCAAGCGCCCGCTGATCGTGGGGATCGATGGCTGTCAGCGCGAGATGGTCGACATGATCAAGGCCGGCAAGATCGACGCCACGTTCAAATATCCTATCCCGGGTCCGAAGGGAATCGAGCTCGCCGCCGACATCCTGAAAGGGAACAAGCCGACCGACAAGAAGGTGATCCTCCCCACCGAGCGAGTCACCAAAGACACCGCCGACCAATACCTGGCGGCGAATCCGAACCTGGCGAAATAGCCCCTACCCCGGCTTCCGCTGACGGCCGGGCAGGGGAATCCGCTCCAGCTCTGGGCTCAGGGCCCAGGGCTCTCGGCTCTGGGTGAGTCTCAGAGCCCGGGCGCGCTGTCGATCAGGAAGACGTGCGAAGGAGTCCGGAAAGCCAGCCCCTTCGCTCCCCAGCGCAGCGCGCCTGCGGGCACTGAACCCGGCGGGTCGAACACGCTGAACGGGTTGCGCAGCATCCCCGCGTCAACCTGCTGGAAGGTCGAAATCTTATAGGCCCGTATCTGAATGTCTTGCGAAACCCTGGAGATCAGCCATACGCGGTCGTTCGCTGTATCGACCGCGACAGATCCCTGGTCGAGGCTAGGATTGAGTTGCGAGAAGCTTGGAGTCTCGAAAGTTCCCAGCACCCGGGGAATCGTAGGGGCGACTACGGCACCGTTTGAGCTATAAAGCCAACCCGAGGCAAACTTCAGCTCGGTGCCCAACGGAAGGATTTGCGCCGGGAACCCATCGGACACCGTCAGGCCCTGGCTGTTCACTGCGAGTCGCGTCAAGGCGCCCTGGCCCCATTGTGTGGAGGTATAAAGCTGGTCGCCGGCCGCGTTGAACGCGAGATCGCCTCCGCACCAAAACGGCGCCTCGTCTGGCGCCGCCACTCCGTTGAGGTACAAGCGAACTCCATCTTGATCCGGAGAGGCGCCGGAGTGCTCCAGGGCCACCGCGAAATTCGTGTTGCTTCCCGGTACGAACGCCAAGGCGCCGACCTGTCTCGGCAGCCTGTCTGCGCCCAAGAAGATCGGTGTTCCGGCCGTGCGACCGGCAATGTCGAAAGTCTCCACAGACGTGGATCCTTGCAGGCCCACAAGCAAAGTCGAGCCGTCACTGGAGAGGGCGAGGTGGTTGGGATCGCTTCCAGCGGCCGACTCCCACGCGATCGCTCCCGAAGCCGCGTCGATAGCTCCTACCGAATTGGAGCTCGAAGGGGCCGCGCTCGGGGTTGCGAAATAAATCTGGCTATCACCGGTATGGGCTGCGAGCGCGCTCGTAGAAACCGCGACGGACCTAGCCGCCAAGACTCTCGGATCGATGTGCACCGATCCAGGCTGGCTTTGGCGGCCGTCGACGGTGACCACGACCTCGGCATCTCCTTCGGCCAGCCCGGTGATACTGGCTTGCGGGTTGACTTGGACTTTATCCGATCCCTGAACGACCTGAGCTGTATAGCCCCCCGGAACGATCACCCCGAATATCCCCGCGGCGACCACCGAAACATTGAGAGGAGTAGTCTCGCCAACTGCGGTTGGATTGGATGAAACCAAGACGCTGGTGAAGTTCGGCGACGTAGTGATGTATCCCAGCGGCGTACCGTCGGAGCGATAGAGTTGGCCATCGGATTTCAGTCGTACGCTAGCGTCTGCTTGAGCGACGAGAATTCCGCCTCCGCCTACATCCGAATACATGTCCACGTGAAGAATCCAATTCCCTACTTTCGCTTTGGATACCGACCGGTACGAAGCGGTGTGCTGAGTGATATCCGTGCCACGGTCGATCGGGAAAACGAAGTTCGTGCCGTCCGGGGCGGCCTGATCGAGTGTCACGACGACCGAAAGCGCTGAGGCAGGAGCTTTGATATTCCTGCTTCTGGTCGGCCAATCGATTTTCAGCGAGAGGGGCGTGTTGCCTCCGCCGGAGGACGAACCGCCGCCAGAACCGCCGCAGCCGAAGAGAAAGCACCCAGCGACAACACAAAGCAGCCACAACCTTAGTCTTATCATCTTGTCTGACATACTTTACGCTAGGCCGCACAGATAAGCAAGTCGATTTGCGAGTAAGTACATCGGAATGAGAGAAAGCGTAGGTTGAGGCATATGTCGAAGGCGCATACTTACCGCCATGAGAACGGGCTTGGCTCGACGATCGCAGAATCCGCGGACGACTGGAACACGACCACCTTCGGGTCCTATGAATACGATGCCTG
>JAICWL010000188.1 GCA_025934835.1 Fimbriimonadaceae bacterium | reverse complement strand
CCTGCTCCTGCTCCATCCAGTCCATGACCGCGGTGCCCTCGTGGACCTCGCCGATCTTGTACGTGATGCCCGTGTAGAACAGGATCCGTTCCGTGGTCGTCGTCTTCCCGGCATCGATGTGGGCCATGATGCCGATGTTCCGACAGCGATTCAGGGGCGTCGTTCGCGGCATGACCTACCAGCGATAGTGCGCGAACGCTTTGTTCGCTTCGGCCATGCGGTGCACGTCTTCCCGCTTCTTGACCGCGCCGCCCCGCAGGTTGGCGGCATCCATGAACTCGTTGGCGAGCTTCTCCTGCATCGTCTTGCCGTCGCCGCGCTCGACGGCGTAGGCGACCAGCCAGCGGATGGAGAGCGACAGGCGGCGGTTCGGATTCACTTCGACCGGCACCTGATAGTTGCTGCCGCCGACGCGGCGCGACTTCACTTCGAGGCTCGGCTTGACGTTCTCGACGGCCTTCTTGAAGGTCTTGATCGGCTCGTCGGCCGTCTTCTCCTTCACGATGTCGAGCGCCTTGTACATGATCCGCTCGGCCGTGGACCGCTTGCCGTCCTTCATGATCGTGCTGATGAACTTCGTCACCAGCGGACTCTGATAGATCGGGTCGGCCGGGACTTCGCGCTTGGGAATCTCTCGACGTCTTGGCATAAATGACTCTGTGAGGCTTGGAGGCTTGGGGGGTGGAGGCTTGGAGGCGAGCTCGGGAGGTTTCCCTCCACGCCTTCAAGGCTTCACGCCTTCACGCCTTCTTCGGTCTCTTGGCCCCGTACTTCGACCGTCCCTGCATCCGGCCCGCGACGCCCACGGCGTCCAGCGTGCCGCGGACGACGTGGTAGCGCACGCCCGGCAGATCCTTCACGCGGCCGCCGCGGATGAGCACCAGCGAGTGCTCCTGCAGGTTGTGCCCGACGCCGGGGATGTAGGTCGTCACCTCGATGCCGTTGGTCAGCCGCACGCGCGCGACCTTACGGAGCGCGGAATTCGGCTTCTTCGGCGTCTGCGTGAACACCCGCACGCACACGCCGCGCTTCTGCGGACTCTGCTGCAGCGCGGGGCTCTTGGTCTTCGTGAGCACGCGATCGCGTCCCTGACGCACCAACTGGCTGATCGTCGGCAAGACTGCTGCTCCATCCCGCGGCATTCCCGTCGCCTGACGAGAAAAGACGCGAATGCTCGCGCCGCATCGCGGCGCGATTCGTGCGTCCCAGGCCTAAGAGCCGAAGCTCGGCGCCCGGGACTATCCCCTATTGCTGCAACCAGCATGGCGACCGGGGTGCGTCGCCATGGGCGACGCGCCGATCGCGCGGAAACAACCAGGAAGCGAACGCTTCTGGACGCGAGTCTAGATAGGGTGTCCTAGACTCAAAAATAACCTTGCGAATTTACCACGGTGTCAAAACATTGGTCAAGGGAAACACGGAAATGAAAGCGCCAAAGAGGCTCCAGATTGAGGGCTCACGGCCATCGGCCGAGCGCGGCCCTAGCCGAGTATCGCACCTTTGGTCATTAGCCAGAACACGCTTCGCAGCAACCAGGCAGCCCAAAATGCCTTGGTTCAGGCCGGTGGGTCCAGGCGGGGCTCCCAGCCCCCGGCCCCGCGCCCCAGCCCCCTACCGACAGCCCCTGACTTCCTCCGCCATCGCCCCCAGGCTCGACACGAATCCCCCGCCGGACGCATAGCCTCGGGCCGACGCGGACCGGATGAACGTGCTGT
>JAICWL010000028.1 GCA_025934835.1 Fimbriimonadaceae bacterium | reverse complement strand
TCACGCGAAGAATGACCCGGTTGTCCAGCTTGAGGGTTGCCCGCGCAGCCGCGAGAACCGATTGCGGGGTTGCATTGCGATATCGGTCGAGCACGAGCCGGAACGAATCGGGCTTGTGCAGATAGAATTCGTAGTCGTTCAACGTGTCGGCGACAGTCTCGATCGATTGCAGACTGTTGAGCAAGCCGAACTCGATCTTGGCGACCTGGCGCTTGAGCTCTGCGGCCGTGGGGCCGGTCGCCAGGAACTTTCGCACCTCGTCGTCGATGGCGGCCTCGAGCTTGTCCTGGGATGCGCCGCGCGCAGCGGTTACGTCGATCGAAAAGAGCGAGCCGAGCAGCCGTGAATCCTGGCCGGCGCTCACATCGGCGGCGAGGCCGTCGCGCACGACGAGACGCTGGTAAAGCCGACTGTTCAGGCCGTCGCCCAGGATGGACCCCACAATGTCCATCGCCGTGTCGCCGGCCGCGAACGCTGCCGGGCTGTGCCAGATCATGATCGTCTTGGCCGCCTGGACGTTGTCGGTCATCGTGACCCGCTTCACGCCCAGGGGCGGAAGAGGGGGCGTGGCCTTGCGAGGCACCTTCTTTCCTCTTGGAATGGTGCCGAAGAACCGGGCGATCGTGCGCTTGGTCTTGACCGGGTCGAAATCGCCCGCGACCACCAGCGAAGCGTTGTTCGGCACGTAGTAGGTCGCGAAGAACTGCTTGACGTCGGCTACGGAGGCGCGATCCAAATCGGCCATCGATCCGATTACGCTCGTATGGTACGGATGGCCTGGCGGGAACATAAGCCCATTTATCGCTTCGTAGGCGCTGCCGTAGGGCGTGTTCTCCGTGTTTTCGCGGCGCTCGTTTTTCACGACGTCGCGCTGGAGATCGAGCTTGGCCTGGGTCATGGATTTGCCCAGCGACTCGAGGCGGTCGGCATCGAGCCAGAGCAGCGTGGGGAGCAGATTCGCCGGGCCGACCGAGAAGTAGTTCGTTCGATCTTCTGCCGTGGAAGCGTTGTTCGAGCCTCCGTGCGACTCCATGATCTTATCGAACTGCCCGCGCGGCACGCGAAAGGTCCCCATGAACATGAGGTGCTCGAACAGGTGGGCGAAGCCCGAGTGGCGCGGTGGCTCGTCTTTCGATCCGACGTAATACCAAATGTTGACGGTCGCCCTGGGCAGGCGATGATCCTCGTGCAGGATCACTTTCATTCCGTTCGGTAGGACGTATTTTTCGACTTTCACCTGCTGGCCGCAAGCGATGGCTGCCGAGCAGAGTAGGACGCACGCAACCGACGATCTTCCGTTTGCCACGGCAAAAAGGACGATTCAGCGGGGCGGGTCGTTCTATCCGGTCCGTTTCTGACTCGGGAGCGGAGGCTTCGCGCGGCCCATGTCCGTGCGACTCGGTCAGTTCGTGCGGCTGTCGCCACGAGCCTGCGGCCTCCGTCTCAGTGGGCGGCAGATGGTAGCATGCGTCGGATGAAAGCAGGGCACGAGATCGAGGTGCTGATTCGGGCCAAGTACCCGATTCTGTACATCGTCTCCTGGGAGGAGCGCCGAGTCGAGGAGGCTGTTGCCAAAGTGTGCGCGGACCTGAAGCGCACGCTTCACACATGGTCGATTACCCAGGGAATGAAGCCTCCGGTGAACCGCACAACCGGGCCCGTGAAGCCGACTGCGCTGCCCGGCGAGCTCGAAGCGCTCGCCCTCATCCACGAGTCGCCGGAGTTCACGGTATTCCTGCTCAAGGACTTTCACCCGTACATGCGCGATTACCGCGTAGTTCGGCTTCTGCGCGACCTCGCGGCGCGGATTCGCGGCCGCGCGCAGACCGTTATATTGATCGGTCCTAGACTGGAATTGCCGACCGACCTCGAGAAGGACGTTACCGTCCTCGATTTCGGGCTGCCCGACAACGACGAGATCGCAGCGATATTGGACAAAGTGATCGACGCGGTCAAGGACAACCCGGCTATCGACAGCAAGCTCGAGCCCGCCCAGCGCGAGTTGTTGGTGAAATCGGCGCAGGGGCTGACGCTCGATGAGATCGAATCGGTTTTCGCACGGTCGCTCGTGGAGAAGAAGCGCTTCGACATCGAGGCTGTGCTCGAAGAGAAGAAGCAGATCATCCGCAAGTCCGGGCTTCTGGAGTACTACGCCCCGGAATCGAATTTGAAGGACGTGGGCGGGCTGGAGCTCCTTAAGGACTGGCTACATAAGCGGAACAGCAGCTTCACGGACAAGGCGCGCGAGTTCGGCATCCCTGTTCCGAAGGGGATTCTGCTTCTTGGGGTGCAAGGTTGCGGAAAGTCCCTCGTCGCTAAGGCGGTTGCCGCGAACTGGAATCTGCCCCTGCTGAAGCTGGACGTCGGCCGGATTTTCGGCTCGCTCGTGGGCCAGAGCGAAGAGAACATCCGCAAGGCGATAACGGTGAGCGAATCGGTCGCGCCATGCATCCTTTGGGCAGACGAGCTGGAGAAAGGGTTCGCGGGAGTATCGGGCGGTGGCGTCAGCGACAGCGGCACCACGGCGCGAGTCTTTTCGACCTTTTTGACCTGGATGCAGGAGAAGACCGCGCCGGTTTTCCTGATCGCGACGGCGAACGACGTGACCAAGCTGCCGCCGGAGATGTTGCGCAAGGGTCGGTTCGACGAGATATTCTTCGTGGACCTCCCGGACGGCCCAGAGCGCGAAGAGATCTTTCGGATTCACTTAGCGAAGCGGCGGCGCGACGCTTCGAAGTTCAATTTGAAGACGCTCGCGAAGGCGACGGAAGGCTTTAGCGGGGCGGAGATCGAGCAAGTCGTCATCGGCGGGCTTTACATCGCCTACGATGCGGGCCACGAGTTGCATCAAAAGGACCTCCTGGCCGAGGCGAAGGCGACAGTGCCGCTGAGCGTAATGATGCGCGAGGAGATCGACGAGCTTCGCACATGGGCGGAGCTTCGCGCGCGACCGGCATCTCGGGTCGACGAGTGAAACGTCGAGGTACGGACGAGACGAAAGCGAGAAGGCCATGCTGCGGCGGGAAGGGATAGACCGTCGGCGGTAAACTGGTGCAAGACCAAGTCGCCTGGACATCGCATGACGGAGCCCGGACAAGCCTTCGATTTACCGCAGAATGGTAATGGCGCCGTCGCCACCTCGCCGGTCGAGTCTCTGATCGCAAGCATCTCCAGCGTCCCGGTTGAACAGGAGCAACAGCAACCTATGCCGAATGAGCAATATGACGCGGATATCGTGGTGATCGGTGCGGGCCCCGGTGGGTACGTGGCCGCTATTCGAGCTTCCCAGCTAGGGGCGCGCGTCGTATGCGTGGAGAAGGAGTTCCTCGGAGGGACCTGCCTGAACTGGGGATGCATTCCGAGCAAGGCGATGATCGCGAGCGCCGAGCGGCTCGAAGACGTGCGAACCGCCGATAAGCTGGGCATCATCGTGCAAGGCGAGGTCAAGCCGGATTTCGCGAAGATCATGGCGCGCAAGGACAAGATCGTCCAGACGCAGCGTGGTGGCGTTGGAATGCTATTCAAGAAGAACGGCATCCGGCACATCGAAGGGTTCGCGTCGTTCAAGGACCCGCACACACTCGATATCAAGGGGAAGGACGGCAAGACCGAGAAGCTGACAACCCAATACGTGCTGCTGGCCATGGGCTCGTCGGTTATCCATCTGAACATTCCCGGTCTCGAGGGGGGCCGCGACCAGAACATCTGGACATCCGACGATGCGGTCAGCGCCACCTTCGTGCCCAAGCGGATGTTGATTTTAGGCGGCGGCGCGGTTGGTTGCGAGTTCAGCTACGTGTTCGGCACACTCGGCTCTGAAGTGACTGTGGTCGAGATGATGCCCAATCTGCTTCCTATGATGGACAGCGACCTAGGCGTCGAGCTTGGCAAGTCGTTGTCGCGCAGCGGCATTAAAATCAAGACCGGAGCGACGCTAGAGAAATGCGAGCGCGTCGGCGAAGCGTGGAAGTGCACGGTTAAGAAGGGCGCCGACTCTGAGATCGTCGAAGTTGACGTGGTACTTCTCGGTGTGGGCCGAAAGGCGAACACCGACGGCATGAACCTCGAAAAGATCGGCGTGCAACTCCACAAGCGTGGCGTGAGCATCGTCGATGACTCGATGCGCACGCACGTTCCCAATATATTCGCGATCGGCGACGTTACGGGCCGCATCCAGCTTGCGCACGTAGCTTCGCACGAGGGGATCATCGCCGTTACGAACGCCATTCGAAACGAGAAGCGACCAGTGGACTACAAGGCGGTGCCGAATTGCGTCTACACGGTGCCCGAAGTCGCGAGCGTCGGCTTGACGCAGAGCGAGGCGGAGACCAAGGGGTACGACGTTTCGATCGGCAAGTTCGCTTTTCGGCCGCTGGGCAAAGCGATGGCCAGCGGTCACCAGGACGGATTCGTCAAGGTTGTAGCGGAGAAGAAGTATGGCGAAGTGCTCGGCGTGCACATGATCGGTTCGCACGTCACGGACATGATCCACGAGGGCGTGGTGGCCCTGAAGTTAGAAGGGACGCTCGACTACATGGTGGACGCGATTCATGCCCACCCGACCATGTCCGAGGCCGTCCTCGAAGCGTTCGAGGACGCCCAGGGACACTCGATTCACAAGCTCTAACGCGGGGACGAGAGCAACGGCGTTCTGCCCCCAGTGCTCGAGTACCGCCAAATCGCCACCGCATCCGGTATGCCTCGGCCCTCGAGATTCTTGCGGTCGAGCTGTCCGGCGCGGTTGTTCTCGGTTTGAGCTTCGCTAACGCGGTTGTTGGCTAGAAGGGCGGCAGCCAGGGCGTAGTGGCCCAGCGCGGCGTTCGGTGAAGCCGCCGCGGCTGCCTGCGCCATCTTCAGAGCATCCACCGGATGCTTCTGCATGAGGTCTACCGTAGCCAGGCCGGCAAGGGCTTCGAACGACTCTGGTCTCACTTCCAGCGCGGTCTGGAACATGATTTTGGCGACTTCGAGCTGCTGGTCGATCTGCTTTTGGTCGACCTTCGGAAGCTGCGAGAGCCCAATGAGCTGGTTGCCTTGCTCCACGTAAATGTCCGCGCTCGCCGGCTCGGCCAGCACCGCGCGCTCGTAGAACTTTACGCTGTCCTCGTATCTGCCCTGGCGATTTGCAAGCGCGCTGAGGAAGTACAGCACTTCGGGGCGAGCCCCTTCATCGCGCGAGAGGTCTGCGGAGAGCTTCGCAAGAACGCTCGTCTTATTGCGCGAGAGAGCGATGAAAGCCTGGGCCGTACGCACTCCCAAGTTCTCCGAATCGGACAGCACTGCGTCCTTTATCGCATCGTCCGATGCTTGATCCTGGCCCGTGACGGTATCCAAAACACCTTCGAGCGCAGAGCTGTAGGCGTCCGGTGTTCCGTATTTCTTCAGATCTCTGAGGGTCATCAAAGCGTCGGCAAGCCGCCCCTCGCGCATCTGCGCGAAGGCCAGCCTATCGGCTACATCGGTCTTTCGCTGATCTTTGCCGAACACGGGCTGCAGCACGGATACTGCGAGCGAGTAACGGCCTGCCGCAATCGCCGCATCGGCGTAGGCGACGGCGTTCGCGTCGGTCGGAGCGCCGACCGCGTCCACGTCCATGTCCAGCACCTTCTTGCGTGCGTCCACGGCGCTCTTGAGCGAGTTGCGTATCGTGTCCAACGTCTCGCTGGTGGCTCCGCCGGTATTGATCGTGACGAACGCCCGGCGCAAGTCGATCACGGACAGAAGGTTCAGGGACTTCTCATCTTTGCCATTCGTCGCCACGGCGTCTTCGGCGAACTTTTGGGCTTTGTCGAGCTGACCGGAGCCCAGGTACGCCCTAGCCAGCACCCGTTGGGCCGGGCCGGACTTCGCATCCGCCTTGAGGGCGATTCTTCCTTCGGTTACCGCATCGTCCCACTTGCTGTCCGAAAGAAAACCCTCGGCTTTTTGGACGTGGAAGTCCGCGCCTTTCGAAACTTGGTTATCCACGTGCACGACGATGGTCTTCTCGCCGGTTTCGCCTTTCGTGGTGTAGGCCTTGAACCGGATCGTCGTATCGCCGTCCGGCTCGTTCAGCGAGTCGAATTGAAATTCGTACGGCGTGCTCGTATCGGTGTCTCGCAGCTCGCTGCCCACGTAGAATTCGACCTGGGTCACGGGGTCGTTGGCGTACGCGGTCACGCGAAACTGGCGCTCGCCCGTAACTACGTCACCGCTTTTTGCGTTGACGTTCAATTGCACCGCTGCCCACGCTTGCGCGACGAGGGCGACGGAAGCGATCACAAAAATAAAAGCTCTCATTAACGGATTTTCCTGGTTGAAGTATGACGGATGAGCGCCAAACCCGCAATCACGGACTATCGTTCGGACAAGAACGGATAGCGATAGTCCGTCGGGGGGCTGAAGGTTTCCTTGATGGTCCTGGCGCTGAGCCATCGGTACAGATTGATGGCTGAGCCGGCTTTGTCGTTGGTGCCGCTGGCCCTGGCGCCGCCGAACGGCTGTTGGCCCACCACAGCTCCAGTCGGCTTGTCGTTCACATAGAAGTTGCCGGCCGCATTGCGAAGGCGTTCCGTCGCAAGGACGATCGCGTCACGGTCTCGCGCGAAAATCGATCCCGTGAGCGCGTATGGCGAAGTGGAATCCACCGTAGCGAGCGCCTCTTCGAACCGGCTCGCGTCGTAGACGAACAATGTGAGCACCGGACCGAACAGCTCCGTGCACATTGTGGAGTACTTCGGATCCGTCGTCTCGATAATCGTAGGTTCGACGAAGTAGCCCTTGGTTTTGTCGCATCCTCCGCCCACCAGAATCTTGGCTGCCGGCGAGCTCTTCGCTTTGGCGATGGCATCGGCGAGCCGATCGAAGCTCGCCTCGTCGATCACGGCGTTTACGAAGTTGCCGAAGTCCTCGACCGTGCCCATCTTCATCGTGCGCACGCCATCCACAAGCTTTGAGCGGACTTCATCTGCCAGGTTGCTCGGAATGTAGCAGCGAGAGGCGGCGGAACACTTTTGGCCCTGATACTCAAATGCGCCTCTCAGGAGCGCGGTCACCAGACTGTCGGGATCGGCGCTCTCGTGCGCGATTACGAAGTCCTTGCCGCCGGTTTCCCCCACGATCCGCGGGTACGAGCGATATTTTTCGAGATTGCGGCCGATGGTCTCCCACATCAGGTTGAAAACCTTCGTCGAGCCGGTGAAGTGCACGCCAGCGAACTCATGATGGTTGAAGCAAACATCGCCAAGCACTGGGCCGTCGACGAACACCAGATTGATGACGCCGGGCGGGAGCCCCGCCTCCTCCAGCACCCGCATGAACATGGACGCGCTGAACGCTTGCGTATGGGCGGGCTTCCAAACAACCACGTTTCCGCATAGCGCGACGCAAGTCGGCAGGTTGCCGCCGATCGCCGTGAAATTGAACGGAGTTACGGCGAGCACGAATCCTTCGAGCGGGCGATATTCCAGTCGGTTGTTCATGCCCGGCCCGCTGATCGGCTGCTGCGCGTAGATCTCGCTGAGAAAGTGAACGTTGAACCTAAGGAAGTCGATCAGCTCGCAGGCTGCATCGATCTCTGCTTGAAACGCGTTCTTGCTTTGTCCGAGCATCGTGGTTGCGTTCATGTACGGCCTGTACTTCGTCGAGATCAGGTCGGCACCTTTGAGAAAGATGGCAGCGCGCTCTTCCCACGGCATCGCCGCCCAGCCCGCTTTCGCCGCCAGCGCCGCGTCGATCGCCTGGCGAACGTGTTCATCGCCTCCCATGTGGTACTGGCCCAGCTTGTGCGCGATTTCGTGCGGCGGCCGCAAATCGATGGTTTTTTCGGTCCGGACTTCGCGCCCGCCGATCACCATCGGCAGATCGGCACTCTGCGACTTCAGCTCCGCAAGCACCGCTTTCAGCTTCGCCCGCTCAGGTGAGCCCGGGGCGTAATCCAGCACGGGTTCGTTTCGAGGCATGGGGAAGGAGGGAGTGCCCAAATTCATGCACCGAGTCTACCGACCTGGCCCAATTTGGCATCGAATGGGCAACCTGACGCGTATTACCAGCGTAAAGCCCATATTAGTCGCAAGGCGACCCATAATCTCCGAGAGATGGGTTCTAAGTTGGTTCGGACTGGTGATCGGTATAATGCCCGTGCCGCGCAAGTGGCCAAAAAGAGGAGACGTAGGTCCGTGGAGCACGTCGCGTGCAACCTAACGAATTGAGTTCCGAGCCCGGGGCCAATAGCACGTGGGCAGTAAAAGGCTTGAAGGGGATGCTGGTCATCCTCCTGACCATTGCCGTTTGCGAGTGGCTTTTCCCGAATCGGCTGCTTCGTGACCCCGGGTTGTTCTATTGGCTCGCGGACATGTTCGTGGCGTATTGGGCCGGCTGGCAGTGGGGCCTGCTGGGTGCGGCAGCGATGTGCGCATGGATCCCCATAGGCGCTCATTTGCCTAGCTCGCCATTCCACTACACGCCACGAAACGAAGCGCGGGTGATCGGCTCAGCCATTATTTTTTGCTTGACAAGCGTCACGGTCGGCCTTGTCCAAACTCGCGTTCGAAAGGCAGACGCCATCGCCCGGGACGCAAGCAGGCGAGCCGAGCAGGCGACACGCGCCTTGCGATCGAGCGAGGAGCTCCGCCAGCTCGTCATGGACAGCTCTATGGACGCAGTGATCGCGATCGGCGAGGACGGGACGATCGAGCTTTGGAACCCAAACGCCGAAGCTCTCTTTGGGTGGACCAGAGACGAGGCAGTAGGGAAAACTCTGGCAGAAAGGACGCTACCACCAAGATCTCGCGCGGCGCTCGATGCAGAGCTGAACGCGCTGTCCGATAGCCGCCAATCTGGCGACGCCAGCGTGAGGATAGAGTGGATCGCAGCGACGAAAGACAACCGCGAATTCGCGGTCGAAATGTCCGTGGCCACCCACAAAACTGCCCGAGGGACCGTGTTCGTCGCATTTGTGCGTGATATCAGCGCGCGCAAGCGCGCGGAACAGGAGATTCACGCACTGAATGCTCACTTGGAGCGCCGCGTGGCGGAGCGCACAGCCGAGCTCGAAGCAGTGAATCGTGAGTTGGAAGCGTTCAGCTACTCGGCGTCGCACGACCTTCGCGGCCCGCTTCGCACGATCGACGGGTTTTCGCAGATTTTGATCGACGACTACGGCGACCAGCTCGAAGAACAGGCGAAGGATAATCTCTTGCGCATCCGCGCCGCCAGCCGGCGCATGGCCGTGCTGATGGACGACCTCATCAATCTGGCGCGCGTCGGCCAGTCGGAAATGCGCTTGGATCGGGTCGATCTGAGCGCGCTTGCGCACAGCGTAGCGACCGACCTTCAGCACAGCGAGCCTAACCGAAACGTGGAGTTCAGTATCCAGCCCCACGTGATCGCCCATGCCGATAGCCGACTATTGGGCCTCGTGCTCCAGAATCTGATCGAGAACGCGTGGAAATTCACTGCTCGAAACGAGGGCGGGGCTTGCATCGAGTTCGGCTCCGAGGAGCGGGACGGTCGCCCTGTGTACTTCGTTCGCGACAACGGGGCGGGATTCGACATGGCGCACTCGGGGCGCCTATTCGGCACCTTCCAACGACTTCACGGAACTCACGAGTTTTCCGGGAGCGGTATCGGGCTAGCTACGGTGCGCCGCATCGTCGAGCGGCATCGCGGCGAGATCTGGGCCGAAGGTGAAGTCGGCAAGGGAGCCACCTTCACCTTCGCTTTGGAGTCTGCGAAGTCCGAGGATTCAGAATCGGCCCAAGCCAGTTGATAGCTATCGTCCGGCAGCAGCCACCATGGAGTTGCAGTATGCCGTTGCCGAGGGGCCGGAGACAGCGACCGTGACGGGCCCGGAAGCATCGGGCTTCAGCGACGCATTGAATGTAATGTATCTCGAACCTGGCACCCCGTCGACGTAGCTTGGGATCGAGCTGAACGAGTTGGTCGAAGTTACGGCGTAAATTCCAGTGCCGTCGGAGGTTGCGGACAAGGTGACCGTGTACTGGACCGTCTGGCCTGCCGATGGTGCGCTGGGGTTGCACGAAATAACGATGGGATTAATGGTGTCGCGTAACTTTGTGGACGTAAAAGGATTAGCACTCGTAGCGCCCAAGGCAGCTAGTGCCAGAAGGATAGGAAGCCTTACCATGGTGGCCCGTAGCTGCAAGCTTTGGGCCAAGCACGTATCAGGCTTTCATATCTAGGACAATTCCGGGCGCTCCGATGGCGCCGATAAGCCTTGCCCGTGCCAAGGCCTTCTCGCCCAGTGCCGCACGAACTGCGCCTTCGACCCGAGCCAGCCTCAAGTCGTGTGTTCGATAGAGTGTGGCGCCCCTGTCGGATCCCTGTGACTCCATGGCGCCGAGAAGCTCGCCCGCACGCTCATACTTGCCTAAGAGGACCTCGGCGCTAGCAAGCCACAGGCATATGCGGGCGTATGTAACCGGATCGCCGAGGCGGTGAGCGAGCTTCAGGCACTGCGCAAAAGCCCTCGCTGCCTGGGCGGCATTTGCCTCTGCGAGAGCGATCTCTCCGCGGGCCATCGAGATCGTCAATTCATCCAGAGGATCTTCGCGGGCTCGAAGCAGTGTGTCAGCCTCTTCGGTCGCCGCTTTGGCCTCTTGGAGGCGTCCAAGTTCAGCGAGCGAATCCACGCTCGACACCAGAGCTTTGCCAAGCTGCACCGGACAAGCGAGGCCCCGCAAGCAGCGAATTCCCGTTTCAAAGGAGCGTGCAGCCCGCGCGGGGTCGGCGTCGGCCCATTCCAGGCCCCCCAAGTTACTCCAGAGGGATGCCCTAAGAAGCTCATGTCGGCCTTTCGCGCAGATTCGGAGAGCTCGTTTGAAGTATCTTCGGCCCTCTGGCATGCTTCCCGACTTGAAGCAAAGGATGCCGGCAATATTCAGCAAGCGGGCGACATCGAGGTGCTTCTTGTCGGGACACGCGCGGATCGCCCGTCGAATCAGCTCCAACGCTTCCTGCGATCGGTTCCGGTCGTACCAGTAGCTCCACGAAAGCACCATCGCTTCGACCAGCGTCGAGGGGTGGGCTCCGCGGCGCAAGGTGAACTCGAAAGCTTTGGCGAGATCTTGGCGGTATCGGTCCAAGAGATCAAGCCAATGCAGCCGGTTGGGGCCCTTCAGATGCGATACACCTTCGCAAAGCAGGCCGATGAGGTGCAGGCAGTGGCGCTCAGAGAGCGTGTCTCGCGCCTCTTGGTCTAGCTCAGCATAGAGCAGCCGCTGCAGGATGCCGGGCATCCTGTACTTGGCATCTGCTCCCGTGGAAGCTTGGGGTTCGACAAGGCCCGCATCTACGCCTCGAAGCACGGAGGCTTGCGCTTGGTCGACGCCGAGATCCGCAATAGCAGCGACGTCTCGAACCGTCCACTCCCCGCACATGGTCGAGGCGGCATAGAGCAACTCTCGATCGGCGGGCTCAAGAGAATGAACAGACCATTCGAGCGCGGCATGCACGGATAGGTGCCTTCGGCTCGCCACCCTTTTGTGCTCGTGGGCCACTCGGCCTACCACCCTTGCAAGCCTCGCCGCCAAGTCTTTTGGCCGCACGCGCCGGCAGAGCCGCGCTGCCAGCACGATCGCGAGAGGAGTCCCGCTAAACGAGTTACATATGCTCAAGATGGCTTCGATGTCCTCGCCATCGGGGCTGAAGTGGGGCCGAACCGATCGGACCCTATCGAGGAAGAGCGCCGTGGCGTCGTACTCTTCCAGCTCATGAGGTTCGACTTTGACATCTTCTGGCGGGGCGAACAGCCCACCGAGCCGCAGTACGGTCTCGGATTCGATTCCGAGCCTTCTCGTCGATGTGACGATGAAGCGCGGCCCTGAGGAATTGCAAGCGGGTATGACGAGCTCCCGGATGGCTTCCGAAGCCAGGTCAGCCCCGTCGAGCACGATTATCAGGGACCGGCCGCGGAGCGTCTTCAGCACGTCTTCTGCGTTCGCTCCCGGCGGTTTCCCTGAAGGAAGCAATGCGGCTTGGAGCCGATCCCAGAGGTCGTTTCCCGGGTTGCCGGCCAGGTCGATCCAGATAGCTCCTTCCGCCCAAGTATCCAGGCATTCGCTGGCAACTCGGCATGCAAAGTGCGATTTTCCGACTCCTGCCGTGCCCAGAATAGTCAGCAGTCGCGCATCTTCCAGAAGCGCATGCGCGTTGTCCTTCTCCTCGTCGCGGCCGACGAAATACCCGAAACTCCATGGGAGCGTATTCACCGGCGCATGCCCCAGTAGCGGGCTCTCCGATTGAAGCAGGTCGGGATGCGTCAGGTAGGAAAGCGGTTCCGGCGCGGCCTGGCGTGGAACTTGGTAGCTGCCCATCTCGCGGATACCGAACTGGGGAGGAAGCGATCGCCGCATGAGGGCTGCCGCCACCATTGCGAGCAGTATTTGTCCGGGACCGGCAATTTCCGCCAAGGCATGGGCAAGCTCCGCTACGGTGCAGTTTGCAAGCGCAACGTCCATAGGGGCCTCGCCAGAAGCGATTCCCATACTGTAGAGATTCGCGCCAGTCGACTTGACTGAACTTGCGAGACTTGCCGCGCTAACGGCAGCGGCAGTCGCGGATGGGAAGAGGGCCAGAAGCGTGACCGTTTCACCGAACCGCTTCACGTAAGTTCTGTCCGCCCGTTCGCTGAGGATGTCGAGGGCTATACGGGCGCTACTTCTTCCGTCCGTGGCATCGCGACCGGATTCCGAGTCCGCGCAGCATTGGCACGCAAGCACGGTGCGAGTTCCATAGGAACCCAATGCTCGATGAGAGGTCTGCGCCATGCCGTCGACCTGGAGCCGCTATGGCTGTTCCGGGCTAGGCTCTCCGAGCGCGCTGGAAGCGAGCCTTATCGCAACCTGGGTTCGGTTCTCGCACGCCAGTCTGCGCATCACGGTGCTCACGACATTCTTCACGCTTTGCTCCTGGATGCCTGTAATCTCCGCGATCCTTCGGTTGGTGTAACCCTTCGCCACGAGGTTCGCGACCTCGAACTCACGCCGGCTGAGGCCAAAGGTCTGGTTTGTGCGACTTCTTGCGGGCCTTCGCCTCACAAGGTGCTCCGTGGCCTTGTGGATCTCCAAGAAGAGTGCTTCTGGTCCAGATGTGATTGAAACCGATCCGTCTGCTTCTTCGACATCCGCGGCCGAGTCACCGTGAAAGATGACGACGACCGAAAACCCGCCGAGGAGCTTGGCGCCGGCAATGAGGTCCCTGGCGCCCTGCTTCAGCAGGTCTTCGTCTGCTACGAGCGCGGCCGCGTCGTATTCTTTCAGGAGCGAGAGGCAGGCTCTCGGTTGGGAGCTATGGCCCACGACGTCGAATCGGCCTCGTGCAGAAAGAAGGCTGACCATAGCTTCAGCGATGAGAGTGCCGGACCAAAGCAAGACAACACGCATAGGTTGATTGCAAGATAACTCTTCGAGTACGTGCTTTGCAATGGTCTTAGCCCCGATCTGCCGTGGATGCAGCAATACTACGGGGTTCTTCCGTTTAATTCGGGCAGATCCTGGCACCTGCCGTCTCGCTTGGCATCCTCGATATGTTGCGCGAGCGCCTTCACATGCACGCCGACGAAATCCAGATTGGGCGCCTCGCGCTGACACTCGGACGCGATGAGCTCAAGCTCTGCGCGGATCCGCTGGATCGAGTTTGGCGCATATCGATGAGTACCCACAGTAATAATGATAGATGGAAAGTGATCGATTCAGTAGACTCTTTGGACGATCCGTGTGCGTGATTGCGCACTTTCCGGTATCGATATTCAGATAATCGGGAGGATTGCTCGCGGCAACGGGGGGATTCTTACGGTTATTGCGGATTTCTGTCGTGGATCGCGGGTTCGCGCCCAGATTCAAGCGCCCCCGGCGGGACTCGAACCCACGGCCCACTGCTTAGAAGGCAGTTGCTCTATCCGCTGAGCTACAGGGGCGTAGCGGCCGACGGCACGCCATCGGGCCGTCGAGCTTTCAGGGTCGGAGAATACCGCTTTCCGGTGAGCGGCATCGCTCGAAGCGGGCCCCTTTGCGGGCCCGCCAATATTCAACCGTGCCGAACGTCCCGCTCGGCGGCGTCCGCTTCCTCAGCCAGCTTTCGCATGAACCTAAAGAATGCGGCGCTCTGCCCGGCGAACACGTTCGAGTTCTCGAACGCGCGCAAGGCGGCCCTCGCTCCAGCAAGCGCGTTGCTCGATGGGCGCACCACGGAGCAGAGAGGCAAATGTGGACTGAGGAACTCGCACGGCTTGGGCATCACTTCGTGAGCTAGCTCCCTCATGCTTCCCAGGTCCGGGAACGAGACGCCGCTGGGCGTGGTGAAGCCGGCAAGATCTTCGAGCGTGTCCTCGAAAATCTTGAAGTGGATCGCCTCGACCGAGCCGATGCCGGCCAAGATCTCGAGGGTCTCCAGCCCTGAGACTTTGCGCAGAAGGGAAGAGTAGAGGCTCGTGCCGCCCTGCTCGATCATCGGAAAGTGAAAGGCTGCGCAATAGGCCGCAGCCTTGAACTGGTCTTCGCTGAGGCTCGCGCTCGTCGGCAGAGTCGGCTGGCCAACGATGGTCACGATTTGGGGGAACGTTGCTCCGAAATCCGGATTTCCGGTTCCCCGATATCGCAAGTACCAACTCGTGTCGACGTTGACCGACCGAAGGTTTGTAAGGTGCATATGGCCGGAATCCGCGCCAGGCGCCTGAACCGCGGGGAGCGTGCGAAACGGCTCGAGGCTGACCGGGTCCGCGCCGATCGATCGCAGATAGCCGTTGATGAACTGGTGGTGGCTCACCTCGTCGTTGGTGGTGTCGTTCGAATACTGGGGAATCGCGTCGTCGATGGCGCTCAGCGCTGCGGCGTAATCCGCATTGTTAAATGCCAGCTCCGTGTACTGCTCCCACAGATCGGCTTCGATCAGCTCGGCTGCGGCCAGGAATCTGAGGATGGCGACGTCGCCATGGCGGTGCTTGTCGCCGCCGTCGTCCGCGTCGGCTCGGGATAGGAGCGCGAAAGGCGAGAGGGCGACCGCACCGGCCGCGACGGCCCCTTTGAGCATGGTCCTTCGTGACGCTGCACTCAGCGCGTTCTGACACTTTTCATCAGCATGAATCATTAGGAAAACCTCCCGAAACATGCATTGATCGATCAAGCATCTGTGTAGTCGGTAAATCTACCGGGAATGGTTGGCCGCTTTGCAAAGGCGCTTGTCGAATCCTTCGCTCTATCGAGGCGGTACGCTCACGGGCAGCATGAGCCAGCCCTACGGTCGCGTCTTCAATTTATCCGCCGGACCCTGCACTCTTCCCGTACCGGTTTTGGAAGAGGCCAAGGAACAACTGCTGAACTACAACGGAACCGGCATGAGCGTTATGGAGATGAGCCATCGCTCAAAGCCGTTCGAGGCCATTATCCATTCGGCAGAGGAGGATTTAGCGAAGCTGCTCGGCATCCCGGGCGACTACAAGATCCTATTCCTTCAGGGGGGCGCGACGCTCCAATTCAGCATGGCGCCAATGAGCTACCTGTGCCAGGGCGCCCAAGCGGACTACGTCGTGACCGGCACCTGGGGGAAGAAGGCAGTCGAAGCGGCGCGGCTCGAGGGTCCGGTGAACGTGGTTTGGGATGGCAAGGCCGGCAACTACTCGGATGTGCCCGATCTCGAGTCGTTGAAATATGACGCACGAGCCTCGTATATCCACATGACGAGCAACGAGACCATCCAGGGGGTCGAATTCCACCGCGATCCGAGCCTGAAAGCGCCGGTCATTTGCGATATGTCGTCGGACATCCTTTCGCGGCCGGTCAACGTTTCCAAGTACGCGCTCATCTACGCGGGCGCTCAGAAGAACATGGGACCGGCCGGGGCGACGGTCGTCATCATCCGAAAGGACATGTTGGACAGGGTGCCGCGAGAGATGCATCCTATGCTCGACTACAGGCTCCAGGCGGAAAATGGCTCGCTCTACAACACGCCGCCCTGCTGGAGCATTTATATTTGCGGACTCGTGTACAAGCATTTGCTCAAGTGCGGTGGGCTCGCAGCCGCCCATTCCCGAAACAAGGCGAAGGCCGGGGTGCTTTACGACGCAATCGACGGCTCCGGGGGCTTCTACAAGGGCCATGCCGAAAAGCGTGCCAGATCGATCATGAACGTTACTTTCACCTTGCCGTCCGATGATCTCACATCGGCGTTTCTCAAGGGAGCCGGCGCGCAGAGTCTCGACGGCCTGAAGGGGCATCGCTCGGTGGGCGGGGTGCGCGCGAGCATCTACAACGCTTTTCCCGAAGAAGGGTGCCACACCCTGGCGTCGTACATGGCGGAATTTCAGAGGCAGAACGGGTAAGGGCCGTTTGGGCGTTGTATAGAGAGGCCGCTGGTACACTTCTTTCGGCCCCAGGCGCATGCTTCCCGTCCTTTTCAAGATCGGTTCGTTCGAAGTCCGCAGCTACGGCGTGATGATGCTGATCGCGTTTCTGGTCGGCCTGTGGGTCGTCCGGCGCCGCTCCAAGCTGTACGGATTCGACTATTCCCAGATTGGCGACGTCACGTTCTGGGCGCTGATCGCCGGGGTCCTGGGCGCTCGCATCGTGTTTATCGCGCAGGAGTGGTCGTACTATTCCGCGCATCCGAAAGAGCTTTACACTTTGCAGTTTGCCGGGCTGACGAGCTTTGGTGGACTGATATTCGGATTCCTGGCTGTTTTGATCTGGGCGTGGCGCAAGAAGGCCAACCTGATACGGCTAATGGATCTTCTGGCTCCGGGCTTTCTCATCGGACACGTGATCGGCAGGGTCGGCTGCTTGCTGAACGGCTGCTGCTTTGGTGACGCGTGCCCACCGAATCTACCGTGGGGCATTCATGTCGAAGGCAGCACAGTGCTTCACCATCCGGCCCAGATATATGATTCGCTCATGAACCTCGCTGCGTTCGGACTGCTGCTTTTCGCAGAGAGAAAGAATCTGCGCAGCGGGCAGCTCGTGGCCCTGTTCTTCATGCTCCACGGGGCGGCGAGGTTCGTGTACGAGTTCTGGCGGGCCGGTACCGACGCTCAGGTTGCCGCCGGTGAGGCGTCTTCGACCTACTGGGGCAATTTGGGAATCACGCAGGCCCAGGCTATGGCCGCTGCCATCGTTTTGGCCGGAGCGGTGATGTGGGCCGTTTGCGCTCGCCGGGGCGCCCGAACCGCGATCACCGCCGACGACAGTGCCACATTGCAGGAGACTCAGCCGGCTTGAGGCTGGCGGAGATCATAGACAGCTTTCAGGGGCTTCCCGCGCTGGTCGTCGGCGACCTGATGCTCGACGAATACATCTTCGGTCGGGCCACGAGGATCAGCCAAGAGGCTCCCGTGATGGTTGTTCGCCAGGTCGGCGCGTCGTCGGTGCCTGGCGGCGCGGCCAATGTGGCGATGAATATGGCGGCTTTGGGCGCGGTTGCGTCTACCGTCGGCGTGGTTGGAGACGACGCTGCCGGCGTCCTGCTCGGCGAGTCGCTCAGGGCGCGAGGAATCCAGAGTGCCGGACTCATCCGGGATGCTTCGCGTCCCACGACGCGCAAGGTGAGGGTCGTAGCGAACCACTCGCATCAGGTGCTCCGGATCGATCACGAGGACGAGACTCCCGTTTCCCGCGAGATCGAGCAGAAGCTTCTCGATATGGCCCTCGACGCCCTGCCAAACCAGAGGGTCGTCTTAGTGAGCGACTATCAGAAGGGCAGCATTTCGGATTGGGGCATTCGCACGATCGTCGAGGCGGCGGGCAAGGCCGGCATACCTGTCGTGGCGAACCCGAAGCCGAAGAGCCTGCTCAGCTATTCCGGAGCCTGCCTGGTCAGCCTCAATCGGTTCGAAGCGGCGGATGCGTTGCACCTCGACGAGATCTCAAGCTCGGAGGCTGCCACAGTGGCGGCCAGGCAGCTTCGCGAGTCGCTCGGTGTCGAGAACATTCTCGTAACTCTGGGCGGAGATGGCATGGTGGCTGCGAGCGCGAGCGGCAGCTTCCATGTGCCGGCGATTCCCGTGGCTGTCTACGATGAAGCCGGAGCGGGTGATACCGTCATCGCAACGCTCGCCTTGGCGGTAGCTGCCGGTAACTTCGGTCGCGAGGCTCTCGAGCTTGCATCGCGAGCCGCGGCGGCGGTGGTCCGAAAGGTCGGTGTGGCAACTCCTTCCAAGCAAGACCTGGATGAGCTGCGGGACCTATAGTCCTGCGCCCGCTGCAACCCAGAATCGGCTTCAAGTGTCTTACCGAGGGTGGGACAGCATCACGGTTTCATCTGGTGGATCCTCGTCGGTCTGATTGCCGGCATATTGGCCAAGGCGTTGACACCGGGGACTTCAAAAGAGCCAGGCGGGTGCGTTATGACGATCGTCCTTGGCATTGCCGGCTCGCTTATCGTCGGCTTTCTGGTGAGGACGTTCATGGGCGGTGGAAACGGCGGGTTTATCTCCTCGATCGTCGGCGCCACGCTCGGCGCGATCATTCTGATCATCCTCGCTCGCAAGCTGTGGACTTGAGCCGGATGGGCCCTCCGGTACAATCCGGTGGATGGCTGAGCTCGATTCGGACCTCGTGCGGCACGCGCTCGGCGTAGCGCGCAAGCACGGCTTCGCGGAGGTCGAACTCGGCGCGGCAGGCGGACGGTTCGAGGCGAAGCTCTCGAAATCGCGCCCCGCGTCCTCCAAGCCCCTGGCTCCCGCTCAAGTGCAGACGGAAGAGGCGCCGGAATTCGGCCAGATCCGGAGCACGCTCGTGGGCTACTATCGACCCACAAAGACGCCGCTGGCGGTAGGCGAGCGGGTTCAACAAGGCCAAGTCGTAGCGATCGTCTCGGCTCTCGGCATTGCGAATGAAGTCGAATCTACTCTATCGGGCGAAGTGGTCGAGGTGCTCGTCGAGCCCGATCAGCCTGTAGAATATGGTCAGGCGCTAGCCTTGGTGAGGCCCGAATGAGAAGAGGCTGGACACTGATCGGAACGATGATTACGGTCGCAATCATCATGGTCCTCATGGTTGTGATGATGAAGGGGAGCGGCTGGCTCGGCGCACCGGGCGCGGCACAGTCCAAGCGTGCGGACGGCAAAGGGACCACGGTGCTCGGCGCGGCGAAGTACGCCGCGGAAGACACAGTTTGCCAGTCGGACCTTGCGCAAATCCGCCAGTCGATCATCGTGTACAAGACCAACAACGACGATCAGGCCCCGGCTAGGCTCGAGGATACGAAGCTGGGAGACCAGTTCTACCGATGCCCGCTCGGGCACGAAGCGTATGTTTACGACCCGGCGACCGGTCAGGTGCACTGCCCGCACCCCGGGCACGAGAACTATTAATGCTGAAGAAGGTTCTGATCGCGAACCGCGGGGAGATCGCTTGCCGCGTCATACGGGGGTGCAGGGAGCTCGGCATTCAGAGCGTCGCCATTTTCAGCGAGGCTGACCGCGAATCGCTGCACGTCAAAATGGCCGACAGTGCCATCTGCGTTGGCGCGGGTTCGAACTCCGACTCCTATCTGAATCTGGGAAACGTGCTCATGGCGTGCCAGATATCGGGTGCGGAGGCCGTGCATCCCGGATACGGCTACTTCAGCGAGCGCGCGAATTTCGCGATTGCGCTGGAGTCGCTAGGAATCAAGTTCATCGGTCCGCCCGTTCGCTCGATTGAGGCGATGGGCGATAAAGCGAGCGCCAAGAAGGCAGCCGTCGCGGCAAAGGTGCCTGTGGTGCCCGGCAGCCAAGGCGCAGTCGCAAACGAGTCGGAAGCGCTCAAGATCGCTGAGAAGATCGGCTATCCGGTGCTTCTTAAAGCGGTTGCGGGCGGGGGCGGGAGGGGCATTCGGCGCGTGGACGCGCCGGACGATCTAGCGGGACTCTGGCGGACGGCCCAAGCCGAGGCACAAGCGAGCTTCGGATCAGGAGAGATCCTGGTTGAGAAAGCGGTCGTCTCCCCGCGCCATGTCGAGTTCCAGGTGATCGGCGACGAGCACGGCAACATGGTGCATCTGGGCGAGCGCGAGTGCTCGGTTCAAAACCTTCGGCACCAAAAAATCGTCGAGGAAGCTCCCTATGTGCGGCTGCCAGAAGGAGTCCGAAAAAAGATGGGCGAGGCGGCCGTGCGGG
The DNA here is from genome assembly GCA_025934835.1 of Fimbriimonadaceae bacterium. GTDB lineage: Bacteria > Armatimonadota > Fimbriimonadia > Fimbriimonadales > Fimbriimonadaceae > Fimbriimonas. The sequence continues at coordinate 15,834 of JAICWL010000028.1, read as the reverse complement.
TAGCGCAGAGCGTGGGCTACCAAAACGCGGGCACCGTGGAGTTTCTCGTCGACCGCAACAACGACTATTACTTCCTGGAGATGAACACCCGGCTGCAAGTCGAGCACCCTGTCACCGAGGAGATCACCGGCGTCGACTTGGTTCATCTGATGCTGCGCGTCGCCAGCGGAGAGAAGCTCGGGCTTCGTCAGAAGGATGTCGAAATACGCGGCCATTCCATCGAGGCGAGGGTAACTGCGCAGGATCCAGACACGGATTTCTCGCCTTCAACCGGCTGCATCACCTCGTGGATCTCGCCGGGCGGCCGTGGGGTCCGGATGGAAACGAACTGTTACGCCGGCCTCCGCGTGACTCCGTTCTACGATCCGCTTCTTGCCAAGCTGATCGTGACCGGAGTCGACCGTCCGGATGCCGTTGCCAGGCTCCAGACGGCGCTGCACTCCTTCGAGGTCGGCGGTATCGCCACGAACATTCCTTTCCTGCGGCGGCTTACTTCGCACCCGGATTGGGTGAAGGGCGATTTCGATACGTCATTCGTCCCTCGAATGCTCGACCAAGAGGGCGCATGAGGTCCTCCTCGCCCGCCGAGCGGCGCTATGCCAGGGAGTGCGCGCTTCACGCGCTCTACGGCGTGGAAATCGCCAAGCTTCGGCCTCACGAGGCGCTTCAGCAAGCATATGCGGTGTTCGACCAACCCGAGATTGCCGACGAGATCATCCGAAAGAGCGCGTCCGAGAAAGCGTCGGCGCCACTGACGGCCCCCTTGAAGCATTTCGCCGAAACTCTCTTCAGAGGCGTCGAGGACAACCAAGAGGAAATCGACCAGCGGCTTGCGGCGCTCGTGGAGGGTTACGACTTCGACCGACTCGCCGCAGTCGACAAGAACGTTCTCCGCATCGCTGCTTATGAGGTGTTCTTCGAGCCGGAGATACCGCCAGCGGTGACGATTAACGAAGCCGTTGAAATCGCCAAGAAGTACTCGACCGCGGAAAGCGGCAGGTTCGTGCATGGGGTGCTGGGCAGGCTCATCAGAGAGTCGCCCAAAGCGGATTGGCAGAAGCCGGCGAGGAAGAGCGCTCGGCGGGATCTCGGTGAAGAGGTTTACCGCGAGCCTCCGCCTCCGGTAGAAGAGCACGTCGCGGAGCAAGGCAGCGGTGAGGCCGAGCAGATTTCAAAGATCGGCCCCTGGCGCCTTCGGTCCCCCTCCGAAAGCGAATGACCCGGCCCACCGTGGAGCCTCTGCTCGGCACCCTATGGGGCTGGCGCGGCGGTGCGACCCTCCCCTCGGCGCAAGGCACCGGGGACGTGCCATGATCTGAAAATGCCTGCGGCGGAGATTCTCGACGGCTCGGCACTCTCCAAGATTGTTCGTGCGGAGCTCAAGGAGCGCGTCGACCGATTGCGAGACCGCGGTGTGATCCCACGTCTCGACGTGCTCGTCGCAGCTCAGGACCCAGCGAGCCTTTCGTACGTCAAGATGAAGCGGCGCTGGGCCGAAGCCGCCGGCATCGAGGGCGAGGCGTTCGAGATCACCGAGCAGACCACTCAGCACGAGCTTCTCGCGAAGATCGACGAGCTCAACCGAGATTCGGATGTGCACGGCGTTCTCATCCAGCATCCGCTTCCGAAGCATCTAGACGAGAATGAGGCGCTCATGGCGCTAGGACCGGATAAGGACGTCGACGGCATCACCCCTCAATCGCTCGGGCGGCTGGTGGCGGACCTGCCGGGCTTTCGGTGCGCTACGCCGCTCGGCATCATGAGGATTCTCGACAGATACGAGATTCCGCTCATAGGGAAGCGAGCCATCGTTATCGGCCGATCGGTCATTTTGGGCAAGCCGGCGGCGCTCATGCTCCTGCAGCGCCACGCCACGGTCACCATCGCTCATTCGCGCACGGAGAATTTGCCGGACCTGTGCCGCGAGGCAGACATTCTCGTGGCGGCGGTGGGCCGGGCAGAAATGGTGAAGGGCGACTGGATAAAGCCTGGCGCAGTCGTCATAGATGCGGGCTACAACAAGGTCGAGGGCCGCTCGGGTGACGTTGGGGACGTCGAGTTCGAGTCGGCCAGGCAGGTAGCCGGCTGGATTACCCCGGTTCCGGGCGGGGTGGGACCTATGACCGTCGCCAGCCTACTGAGCAATGCCGTCGACGCCGCGCAGGCGGTTCTGAGCTAGGCTAACGCCGTGCCGCAGGATCGACGCCAGAAGGCACTGAATCTCGCGACGGGGGTTGAGGCGACCCCTGCGAACATTGAGCGGGTGGCACGTGTATGCGGGGTCCAAGAGGCCCGGTGGGCATTCAACCAGGCTGCGTTGCGCGACAAGGCTCACGTCAAGTTCGACCGCGCCAGCGAGATGCTTTTTACCCGCGAGGCGCTCGAACAGGCGAGTTCCCAGCGGCTTGCGGAATACCATGCGTCCCGTTTTCCCGAGGGCCAAAAAGTCGCAGACCTGACGGCCGGCATCGGCTCCGATTTGATCGCCTTGGCGCGAAGGGGTCCGGCGATCGGATACGAAATCGACCCGGAGCGCGCGGAGTGCGCGCAGGCGAACCTCGCCGTATACGGCGTGAGCGCCGAGATCCGAGTGAAGGATTGCATGGCCGGGAGGTGGGACTTCGACTATGCATTCGCAGACCCGGCACGGCGAGTGGACGGCGAGCGAACGCTCGATCCCGCGCTGTTCAGCCCCCCTCCGGATCATCTCGCGATCCGTTTCGACGATCTGAAGCTTGGGGGCATGAAGCTCGGGCCGGCGATGAGCGACCATCGACTCGAATCCATCGGACCGAGGTTGGAGTTTCTATCCTTCGGCGGTGAATGTCGCGAGGCGCTGGTTTGGCGTGGGAGCGAGGCTTCGTCCGGAAGGGTGGCCGTTCATGTCGAATCGGGCGAAGCGCTCGCCGTCGGCTCGTCGGCCCCGAGCGCTGAAGAACCGGGAGAGTTTCTGTTCGACGTCGATCCGGCCGCAGTTCGGGCGCACGCGCTCGGGACCCTGTGCCAATTGCACGGGCTGCGGCAGTTGGGCGACGCGCGAGGTTATCTTACGGGGAGTGAGCTCGCGACGAGCGTTTGGCTGCGCGCGTTTCGAGTGTTGGCCAGCGGTCGATTCGACGAGCGCACCCTTCGGGCGTTGCTAAGGTCTTGGCATTCCGCCGCGCCGGTTCTTCGCCAGAGCGGCACGAGGCTCGACCTTATCGCTTTGGCCCGCAGGCTAACGAGGGCCGGCGACCGCCCGCTCGAACTCGCTTTTTGGCCGCTTGGTCGCAGCGTGCGGTTCTCGTTGCTCGAGGCGTACACGGAAAAGGGCTCGTGAGCAGTCACGAGCCCGTAAGGAGAGATGACGAAGCTGCTTCTACGCGCGGCTTCGGCGTCGACGGGTGACGAGCCCGACGATTCCGAGAGCAAGCACGCTGAGAGAAGCGGGCTCAGGAACGGGAGCAAGCTCAGCCACGAATGTGCTCTGATCCTGCCCTGTCCGGTCGCCGGCCACCCAAGTGGTGTTCGAAAGGCTGCCGGTGCCGTTCATATTCGAGAACTCGCCTGTGCCGCCGGAGAAGGACACTACAGCCGAGCTTAGCGCGTTCGAACTGACGTTCGGCGTGACGAACCCGTTGAACGAGAAGCTAATAGAGTCGCCGTCTACGAGCGTCACGGTGCCGTTGCCAGTTGTGCCGCCCGTATTGTTAACATACGAGTAGGTGAGGCTGGCGACCGGCGAGGTTGTAGTGGAGGTGTCGAACCCGATGTTGGGGTCGGTGACAATGACGAGCGGCCCGCTCGAAAATGTGCCAGTCGACACGAATTGTAGTGTTAACGCAAAGGACGGCGTTATCAGAACGCCTCCAAGCGCAACGATTGCGAGAGTCCTCTTCATAAAACAATTCTCCTCTTCATCCAAATCAGATTCAATGGAGCAATTTCACTGTACATCAGCTAGCTTGATTCAGCAATATTTCCAGGAAGAAATTGCAAAAAACTAGTAATGATGCCGGTCACAATACGGGCGGGACGCCGGCACATTGGAAAAGAATTACAGACGGTGGAAAACAAATGCACATTCGTCTGCTAGAATCCGTAGTATATGGGTAGGGAAATCGCGCGCCGATTTCCCTGCGGTTTGACAAAACATCGTGAGAAAATCAGCAAGCACAATCGAAAAGGAACCTGTGACAGACAACTCTGCTTCACCGGAGCGGCAGAGAGCGCTCGATATGGCGCTCAGCCAGGTAGAGAAGGCGTTTGGCAAGGGCGCCATCATGCGCATGGGCGATTCGGATCGCGAGGCGATCGAGGTGATCTCCACCGGTTCTTTGAGCTTGGATATGGCCCTCGGCGTCGGCGGACTCCCCAAGGGGAGAATCACAGAGATCTATGGGCCGGAGTCGGGCGGCAAGACGACGCTTGCGCTGCATTGCGTTGCAGAGGCGCAGAGGGCCGGCGGCCTGGCGCTTTATGTGGACGCTGAGCATGCGCTCGACACCGAATACGCCAGATCGCTCGGAGTCGACGTCGACCGAATGTATATCGCCCAGCCTTCGAGCGGAGAGGAAGCCCTGGAGATCACGGACGCGATGGTGCGCTCCGGCGCGCTGGACATCGTGGTAGTGGATTCCGTGGCCGCTCTCGTACCCAAGGCAGAGATCGAAGGCGAGATGGGCGACAGCTTTGTGGGAATTCAGGCTCGCATGATGAGCCAGGCGCTCCGCAAGCTTGGCGGCTCGCTGAGCAAATCCAATACGGCCGCACTCTTCATCAACCAGCTTAGAGAGAAGATCGGTGTGATGTACGGAAATCCGGAAACCACTCCCGGCGGACGCGCTTTGAAGTTCTGGTCCAGCGTTCGGCTGGAGGTCCGCAAGGGGGATGCGATCAAGGTCGGTACCGATCAAATCGGTGCGCGAACCAAGGTCAAGATCGTCAAGAACAAGGTTGCCCCACCTTTCCGCACAGCGGAATTCGACATGATTTTCGGCCGTGGGATCAGCCGGGCGGGGGACGTATTGGACCTTGCTGCCGCGCGCAACCTGGTGGGTCGTTCGGGGACTTACTTCAATTACGGCGAAACGCGACTCGGCCAGGGACGCGACAATGCCCGCCAGTATCTCGAGGAGCACCCTGAGCTTTTCGAAGAGCTTGATTCGAAGGTACGCGAGCTGTTCCGCGCCGAGCGCGCAAAAGCTACGGCCGAGCCGGTCAGCGTCGATGAGGAAGAGCCGGAAGAGTAAGTCTGGCTGATCGAGCGCCAGTCGGCAGCGATCACGGGAATGGGAAGTGGCCGACCTCGCGCGCTCGTCGCGCGCGGTCGATGAGGTCGAGAGCCTCGGAAGCGGCGGCCTGCTCGGCCTCCTTCTTGCTTCTTCCGGTGCCCTCGCCCATCGCCTCGTCGTCGAGATACACCTGCACGTGGAATTTGCGATCGTGCGCCATTCCGGTTTCCCGCATGATTCTGTACTGCGGGGTCTTTTTCCAAGTGGCCTGCGCCACTTCCTGTAGCTTTGACTTAAAGTCGTCCGGAGCCACATCGCCGTGGCTGATACGCATCAGCTGATCGTGGAGCTGCTCCAAGATGAACCAGCGTGCGACTTCCAGTCCGGACTCCAGATACACGCAGCCGATGACGGCCTCGAAGACATCCGCCAAGATGGAGGGGCGGGCACGGCCCCCGGTCGACTCTTCGCTTTGGCTCAGTTCGAGGTACTGGTCGAGGCCCATTTTCAGGGCGACGGCGGCGAGTGGGGCTTCCTGCACCACGCTGGACTTCGCTTTCGACATCATCCCCTGATCCCATTTAGGGTGATGCTCGTAGAGATACTGCGCGATTACGAGGCCAAGCACCGAGTCGCCGAAGAACTCCAGCCGCTCATAGCTTTCCGTGACCGGATTCGCAGCGGCGCTCGTGTGCCGCATCGCCAGCCGAAACATTTCCTCGTTTCGCAGCGGAATCTGCTTGGGGATCATCTATTGGAGCTTCGATAGCGCCTCTCGAATGCGTGCTACTCCCTTTTGAATATCGGTTCTGCTCGCTGCGTAGCTGAGACGCAAATGCCCGGGCGCTTCGAATACGCTGCCCGGCACCGTGGCGACCTGTGCCTCGTCCAGCAGGTAGCCGGCAAGGTCGAGATCCGTCGCGACCTGGCCACCGAGATAGGCGGAGAAATCGGGAAGGATATAGAATGCGCCCCCGGGAACGGTTATTGGGACGCGGGGGATCTCGGAGAGCAGCCCAGCGACGAGATCGCGCCGCGCCTCGAACTCCGAGCGCATTTTCTCCACCTCTGCGGGGTCCAGTTTAAGCGCTTGCACCGCGCCCTTTTGAGCGAACGAAGTGGCGTTGCTCGTCATCTGGTCCTGCAGGTTGGTGACGGCTTTGGCGACTTGGGTAGGGGCGGCCAGGTAGCCGATACGCCAGCCGGTCATCGCGAAGGTCTTGGAGCAGCCGTTGACCGTGATCGTTCGCTCGGCGGTTTCGCGATCCAGGCTCGCGATCGACACTTGCTCGATTCCGCCGTAGACCAGCCTCTCGTAGATCTCGTCCGAAACAATCCAGAAGCCGTGTCGGTTGGCGAGGGCTGCGAGTCCTTCCAGGGTGTCGCGTGGGAAGACCGCTCCGGTGGGATTGCAGGGACTGTTGACGATGATCGCCTTTGTGCGCGAGGAGATCGCTTCGCGGATATCGTCGATTGACGGGATGAAGCCGGTTTGTCCGGTCGTCTGCACCACAACGGGCTCGCCTCCGGCCAGCCGGATCTGCTCGGCGTAGGTCATCCAATACGGCGCTATCAGGAGCACTTCGTCCCCCGGGTCGAGCAGTATCTGCATGATCTCGTAGACCGAGAGCTTGGCGCCCGCGCTGACGACGACCTGCTCGGGCGTGACGCTGACGCCGTTCTCCCTGGCCAGCTTCGCGACGATCGCCTCCTTAAGGTCTTTGATGCCGGAGGTGGGGGTGTATTTGGTGAAGCCGGCCGCGAGCGCCCTCACAGCCGCGTCCTTGATGGCGTCGGGCGTATCGAAATCCGGCTCGCCTGCAGCGAACGACACGACATCCGCGCCCTCGGCCTTCAAGGCGTTGGCTTTGGCCGTAATGCTCAGGGTCGGCGACGGCTTTAGAAGACTTGCTCTAGAAGACAGAGTCAGGGTTGCCACGAGGTCCAAAGTATATCCCCTGGAGCTATAATGCGCCCGTGCGAGATGCCACCGCCCCAGCGCGCCGGGCTCCATGGGCCATGCTGGCGGTGCTAGCGCTGGCCGCGGTCATCGTGTTCGTCGTGCACCTCGGCGTGGGCAGCTATGCGTGGTACAGCCCCGGTCAGGTGCTGGCAGAGCTTTTCCACGGCCCGGACGCATCCAGGCCGGCCATCAACGCGATCGTATGGGACATCCGCCTTCAGCGCGCACTGGCTGCCGTGCTCGTGGGTGGCATTTTGGGCGGCGTCGGGTCGGCATTCCAGGCCCTGCTCCGCAACCCGCTAGCCGAGCCGTACATCGTCGGTGTCTCCTCGGGCGCTGCGGTGGGCGGGGCGCTAGTGATCGTGCTCGGGCTCGACGCCACGCTCGGAGAGATGGGCGTGACAGGCGGCGGACTCGTCACCGGCATGCTGTCGCTAATGCTCGTGGTGGCGCTGTCGCGGCGTCGCGGCGTGGTGAGCGTGAACACCTTGCTCCTCGCCGGGGTTGTAGTTGGCACCCTTCTCTCGGCGGTACTGGCCATGGTTCTTTACATGGGCCAGCGCCAAGCCGAGGTGCTTTCGTTTCTGCTCGGCGATCTGAGTCACACCATGCCGGGTCAGAATGTCGCTCTTTTCGCGACGTTCGTGGTGGGTTCGGCGCTGCTCATGGGGCAATCGCGACGGTTGAACGCATTCGCCCTTGGCGAGGACACGGCTCAGCGGTTGGGGCTCCACACGGCCAAGCTGATGTGGGCGATTCTTCTCACCGGCACGGCCATGGTGGCGGCAAGTGTCGGAACGGTTGGGATCATCGGGTTTCTGGGTCTGGCGGCGCCGCACATCTCTCGCAGGCTGCTAGGCGTCGATTGGCGATGGTCTCTTCCGGGTTCGATCTTGCTTGGCTCGCTGCTGCTCGTCGTGGCGGACCTGATCGCCCAGCGCGGGTTTAGCATGGCGACCGGTATCGTCGGTCTGGAGATGCCCGTAGGCGTAGTGACGGCGCTGCTCGGAGCGCCCTCGCTTCTGATTCTGATCCGGCGTGCGGGATAGCGGTCGCTACCCCGCACGGAGCCGGCGCTACTCGGTGCCGAGCTGAACCTGGTCCAGCTTGAACCGGAACGGAGGCGGGGATGCCTTCAGGTGAACAGGGGCAAGCGCCCTGACGACTACGGTGGCAACGCCCTTGGAATCGATATAGTCGCCCACGTTCTTGGGGAACGCCACAAGCTTCTTGGTGGACGAACCGGGCCCAAGATTTGTCGAAGATTGGTAGTCGAACACGCCCGTGCGCTTATTCAGCATCCACCAGATCAGCGTTGTGGTCTGGTTGGTCGAAGCGGTGTAGCTCAGCGAGAACTCGGAGATCTCTTCTAGAGGGGCGGACACCGGATAGGTGATCTTCGCCGCGGCTACGTTGCCCAACGCTCCCAACCGAACGCTTGCTATGTCGTAGGTCGAGCCGTCGGCTGCCAGCACGCTCGCGAGGTTCCCGAAAACGTAGGCGCCCTGAAGCGTCGAGATCGATGTCGGGTCGTAAGACTGCGGCACTGTGATGTTCCACGTGTCGACGAAGGTCGTCCAATCGCCGTTGGGCAGGCCGCCCATCGCGACTCCCCAGAAAGTGCGCCCGTTGACCGGGTCGACCTCCACGGAGAAGTAGTCGCCCCATCGGTTGACGCCGAATCCGGAGCCGTAGGCGCCGTTGCTCGCCTCGATTTTCGTGGGCAGTCCCATGAAGCCGAGCGGATCGGCGACGCGGTGCCCCGTGATCATGACGTCGGCCGTGATCGTAGGGCTGCTGCGGGTGTAGATCAGGGCGATCTGCCCGAATTTGTTCAAGTTGATGGCGGGCATGTAGGCGTGCTCGCCCGGGCCACCGGTGACGTTTCCGGATTGAACTAGGGACGGATTGCCCGAAGCGGGCCAGCCGTTCGTTCTGAATTCATACCAACGGGCGGCTGCCCGACCGTCGCTTAGCGCCACTGTGTGACTGGCAACGATGTTGCCGCCGTAGTACGCGGAGGTGAGCATTCGACCATCGAGGGTCGCTAGCTGACGTCCGCCGAAGCTGTCGGCGTGTCCCGAGGGGGCCTGCCAGGTCGGCACGGCAACCGTCGTCGAGACGAGGCTCGGCTTGGTGACGGGCCCGGTAACGGCCCAGAGCTCCATGGTCGAGCTGTCGCCGTCCGCGACGCCGTACGTCGTAGAGGCGGTCGGGTCGGAAGTCTTCGCCCATTGGATGGTGAAAGTGTCCGCCTGGAATCGGAATGAGCCGCCTGTGTTGCCGGCGATCAGGTTGGCCTTGTTGAGCGCGAACACCTGGACGCCGCCCCAGCCCGCGGTGTTGCCGGGGAAGCCGTACATGTTGCCGCCCGCCACGATCCAATCCTTGGTGAAGCCCCAGCCCGGGTAGTCGAGCCAGAAAGAATCGCTGCCGCTCACAAGTCGGTTATCGATGCGGTACTTGAGCCAGGTGCCTCGAGGATCCTCGCCGCTAGAAACCGCGATGTTGAAGAAGCTGATCTTAGCGGTGTCGTCCTCTTCGAGGGCCACGATGAAGAAGCGCTTTGTGGCAGCGTCGAAGAAAACTTTCGGGTCGAAAACGAAATCGGTAGCGCCGACCGAACCGAAGAAACCGCTGGCGCCATTGATGTTCTGCTGGAATAGCTTGACGCCGTCCCGACGGAAGAATGCGACTGCGGAGTTTACGATTTCGACGACGTATCCGGAACTGGCGGCTCCGGTGGGGTCCGGCGGCACCCAGCCGGTAGCTCCGATGCCCGGGAACTGTGGGGCAGGGAAACGGGTGCTGGGCGAGGGGACGCTGACGCGCGGCGAGGAGAGCATTCCGCCGACCGGCAGACTGTTGATTGCTCCTTCCGTGAACCAGTGGAACTGGTCCTCCATCGGGTTTTCGTGCTCACGGATGCCAGGGAGCCTAAGGTCCTGGATTTGGGGGAAAACCATTCTCGTCGATTCGCGTACCGCGCGGATCGTGGGGATCTTCCCGAGAGGCGTTACATGCCTGTCACCGGCGAACGCAGAAGCGGATAGCGCTGTGGCAATAGCACCCAGCGCAAAGAAGCGAATGAGAGAGCGATTCATATGCGACCTGTGAGACCCGCCAAGCACGCGATGTCTCAATGCATTGTATCAGTGTTGTCGCAGCAAGTGCGAGTGCGGCGCTCCAGACCGCAACGAATCGATGTGTTCGGTCGCTTAGGTACCATATTTTCATGCTGTCACTCGATCAGCAGGAAGCGCTGTCCAACGCTCGCGCGAGGTTGGACGCTATCAGGGGGCATCTTTGACGTCCCTCAACTCCTGTCACAAATAAAGGATCTGGAAGAACAGTCCAGCCAGCCGGACATTTGGAACGACCCGGCCTCGGCGAACAAGCTGCATCAGCGGCTCTCGCGCTACAAGAACATCCTCGCGCCATTCGAAGCGCTGGATAAATCCGAGCGCGATATCCGCGAGCTTCACGAAATGCTTCGGGCCGAGCCGGACCCGCAGATGCAGGCGGAGGCGGACCAGATGGCCTCGCGGTTCTTGCGCGAGCTGGATGAGTATGAGTTGAACACTCTGCTCAACGGCGAGCATGACAGCCGCAACGCCTTGCTGGAGGTCAATGCCGGGGCTGGTGGCTCGGAGGCGTGCGACTGGGCTGCGATTTTGCAGCGGATGTACGCCCGATGGGCGGAGCGGCACGGCTACAAGGCCGAGATTCTCAGCGAGACGCCCGGCGACGTCACGGGCTACCGATCCGTGCAGATGCTGATCACCGGGGTAAACGCCTACGGCTACCTCAGGCCGGAAGCGGGAGTCCACCGACTGGTGCGGATATCGCCGTTTGACGCGGCAGCGCGGCGGCACACATCGTTTGCAAAGGTCGAAGTGCTGCCGGAGATCGAGGAGTCCGAAGTAGCGATAGACCCGGACGACCTCAAGGTCGAGACCCTGAGGGCCGGCGGGGCCGGGGGCCAGCACGTGAACAAGACCGAGAGCGCCGTGCGCATTACCCATATGCCAACCGGAATCGTGGTCACCTGCCAAAACGAGCGTAGCCAGCATAAGAACCGGGCGAGCGCGATGGCAGTGCTCCTTGCGCGGCTGAGCGAACTCGAACGGGCCCAGTCGCAAGATCGAATCAATGCGCTAAAGGGTGAGGGCGGGCCGGCGGCTTGGGGGAGACAGATCCGGAGCTATGTGATGCAGCCTTACACGTTGGTGAAGGATCATCGAACCGCTCATGAAACCGGAAACGTCGTGGCTGTGCTGGACGGAGACATCGACGGGTTCATCGAGGCGTACTTGAAGAAGGCGCCGGCCGAAGACGCCTACGTCGAGTAAACCGTTGGGAGCCTTCCCGCTCGTTCGGGTAGCTTCGCCACAGAGAGAATATGGTATCGCTGATCGCCCTCATCTTCTTCTTTCAAGCAAAGCCGGCTCCGGCGTTGCCCGCCGGCGCCAGTCCTGAGTTCCAAGCCTCCGCTCTTGCCGTCGAGCGAGCCCTCGCAGGATCGGATTTCTCCAAAGCGAAACGGCTTGCGGCGGACTTGCCCGATCATTCTGTAACCGCATCGATCGACGACTCGGCTGTTCCGGTTTCCGAGCGTGCCTCGATGCGAGAAGCGGTCGAATCCGCTCTAAAGCTGTGGACGAAGGAACTCGCGGGTTTCAGGGCCGAAATTGGTCCGTCTCCGAAGGTGCGCTTCGCGTTTGAAAAGAAGCTGCCGGTGGGCGATTCCGGCCTGCCCATGGGAGTTCTCTTGAGGTTCTCCGATGGTGGCCCGAACATGGAGGCCGTCATCGGATTGACGCGCGGCAACCCGGGCCAGTCCGCTACCAGGGAAGAGGTAGCCAACGAGGCGGTGTTCGCACTCGGCTCGTATCTGGGTGTGGCCCGTAGTCCGCTTCCAGGGTCGTCGATGGGAAGGACCGACGCTGCAGGAACGCCGCTCCTTGGCCTTCGGCCGATCGATGTCGTTACGGCGGGGATGAACTTGCGAATAGCCGACATCCTTCGACAGGCGGCCGCGAGCGAAACGCGTATGACGCCTTCCGAGGCGAGCGCCGAACTCGACAAGACCGTACTCGACGCAGGAGCGCCCACCCAAGGCGAGGTCATCCCCTTCACGATCCATGTGACCAACCATGGAGGCGGGCCGCTCTCGTACAGAGTCCAGCCCGACTGCGGCTGCTTCGCGCCAATTCGGCCAGGGACGATCGCGCCGGGGGCGTCGGGCGACATCCACGTGCTGATGGATACGACAGAGTTCTTCGGCAAAGTGCACAAGCGGCTGGCGTTCTTTTCGAACGACCCGGAAAAGGCTGCGATAGAAATTCCCGTCGAGGCGAACATTCAGCCCCGATACCGGTTTCTGTTTCCCGGCGGGCCCGTGGTCGTGTTGCCGGACGGCGGGAAGAGCATCGAAGTGTTTCTCGCACTTCCGCCCGGCTCGACGCTCGAGCCCACCGGGGCGCAGTTCGACGGCATTCCGGCGACTGTGAATTTCGAGCCTTGGTCCGGAAATTTGCCCGATCCCGAGATGAGCGAGCCGGCTCGGCCACGCAAGGGGTATCGGTTTATGATCGACTTGGGAGACCAGCTTCCGCCGGGCAGGGCAGGAGCCACGCTGACCGTGGAGACCACCGATTCGAAGTTCCCCACGATCCGTTTCAACCTATACGCCCAAAAGGGCATCGTGGCGCTACCGGACCAGCTTTATCTGGGTGAGATGGAGCCGACCCCCCAGACGGCGTCGTTCCTGTTGAGTCGTCCAGGGGCGGATTTCGAGGTCACCGGCGTTCGCTGTTCGGCGCCGGAGCTGTCGGCCACCGCGGAAAAGCTCAAAGGAGAAGACCAGTACAAGATCGTTGTGCGCTACAACGGAAAGGCAACTTCCGGTAACTATGCGGCTCAGGTCGTCGTCACTACCGACGACCCCAAGCAACCCAAAATTGTAGTTCCGGTCACCGGCATCGCGAAATGAGGGCAGTGTGCGTCGCCGTGGGTGTGCTCGGCGCGCTCGGGGCAATGGTCGCGCCCTCGCGTCAGAAGCCGCGACTGAGCTTGGTCATTGGCGGCGGTTTTGACGGATATCTATCGCCTTGCGGATGCACGGAGCCGATGAGCGGTGGCATTCAGCGGATGGCCACGATCGTTCGGCAGGCGCAACGGGACCGCTCGGCCCTGTTCCTGATGCTTGGCAACAACGTTTCCGGCGTCGGGAGGCAAAGCGAACTGAAGGCGGAAACCGTGGCCCAGGTGCTCGGCGGCCTTGACGGTCTGGGGCAGCTTGGCGTGAACGAGGCCCGCCTTGGCAAAGGGGAGATGTTGGCGATGGACCGGCTGTCGGGGCACAACCTTCTCAACGCCAGTCTCTCGCCCAGCGAGTCGAACCCAGTGCCGCCGTCGGCATCCCGGGGAGGGTTCGTGGTGGGCGCGATCTCGCATCAACCGGCCTTGATGGCGGCCTCGGCGCGCGAGTCGGCCGTCTCGGTGCAGAATTCGGCGCGGATGCTCGTTCAGCAGGCGACGGAGGCGGGCGCACCAGCAGTCGTACTGTTCGATGGGGGCCACGACGAAGCTGTGGCTCTCGCGAAGGCGTCGCCGGATATCGCGCTGGTCGTGTACGAGTCCGGCAGCTCCGCGCCTGCTCATGGGGAGCATGTGGGCCACACAGTTCTGGTTACCCCCGGCGAGCGGGGAAAATCGGTGCTTAGAATGACTTATGCCGATGGCGAGTTTCGCAGTTACGAGGTGACGCCGCTCGGCCCGGAGGTTTCGGACGATGCCCGCACGACGCGGCTCTACCGCGAGTATCTGTCGCGCGTGGACGGCGAGATGCTGCTTGACAAGCTTCCAAGGTCGCCAGGTCCGGATTTCGCCGGGCCGGAGCGGTGCGCACGCTGCCATTCGGCAGCCGGGCAGGTATGGCACGCCTCGGCGCATTCTCACGCGCTGGCAACGCTCGAGGCGAAAGGGCATTCGCTGGATCCCGACTGCGTCTCGTGCCACGTTACGGGGTTGGGGCTGAAGACCGGCTTCTTTTCTCGGTCGAAGACTCCGGCCCTCGCAGCCGTGACTTGCGAGAGCTGCCACGGGCCGGGGAGGGCGCATTCGGCCGAACCCCGGGCAGTCCACATGGCGAGAGTGGGCCGCGAAGCCTGCATAAGCTGTCACAACCCTTCGAACAGTCCGAATTTCGTTTTCTCTGCTTATTGGCAGCGCATCAAGCACTAAGCGAGCGGCGCCTGGTTTTTTTGTCAAAAGGGGGGCGTTTTGGTGTTGACCTGAGGGCCCATGATGGCAGACAATGGAACCTCGCCACGGCAAAACACGCCCGGTGAGTTTCTAGGGAGTGCACACTCGCTTGCGGACCGAACTTGGAGTTTCTGGGAAGGAAAAAGGACAGCCTGACGCGGTTCAGCAGCGCTCGTTTGCTTCGCTCGCAGGAATCCCATCGAATATCCGCGCGCTGGAATCCGGGCTTACTTTCGCGGCCGGTCTACAGCCTTTCGTAGCGCTCGTGGGGCCGACCGGCTGGGGGAAGACGCACTTGCTCGAGGCGGTGGCGTACCGCATTTCGCTGGATTTCGAGTTGGCGCCCGAAGTGCTGCCGGCCTGCGACTTCACCGTTCACGGTCCGAAGAGCGAGAGCACCACGCCGTTGATCCTCGACGACGTTCAGGACGCCATGCGCAAGCCGAAGCAGCGCCAGCTTCTTCGGTACGCGCTCGAAGGAAGGGTGCGTGCGGGGCGGCCCACCATGCTGGCGTTTACGATGGAGAAAGAGACGCGCCAGCTTCGCAGCTTTCTACCCGGGTGCCGAGATTGGGTCATCGCCACGATGGCTGAGCCCGAGGAGGCCGAGAGGATTACGCTGATAGACCAGATGAGCCAGAACGAGGGGCTAGCGCTGAGCCCGGGCCTGACGGACATCATCGCAAGGCATATGCGCGGCAACGGGCGCACACTATCCGGCGCTTTGAAGCGGCTTCGGCTCGCCGATGTTTCCTGGCTGGATTCGCGCGCGACCTTGCGCGCGTGCGGCGTCTTGGATGCTTTCTTTTCGGACAACCCCGAATGGGACTTACGACTGACGATTCTGCGTGCGGCGGAGGCATGCCGGGCACGGTTCAGCCGCATATCGGTCATCGACCTCGCGCTTTATGCGATGCTTCATGAAGCCGCTCTCGGCGAGGCCGATGTTGCCAGGACTGTGGGGGTAGAGCCCGCAGAAGCGTATCTCCGCGCATCAAGATTTGCCAAGGAGATGCAAGCGTCCGGGGACGTTGGCGCGAACGTGCGCCAGTTCGTCGACCTGGTAGTTCAATCTCTTTGCAACGATTAAACTGGCACATTCGCGGTTTGCCTACGTGCCCTTGACGGAGTACAACTCGCTCTGGCGAAACGTTTCGCAACAAAATGCAGAGCGTCGATGCACTTCGGTTGGTGCCGGTTTGGGTTGATCCCAAGCACCGAGTGGCGACGGCCAAGGTCCTCATGCGCGGTCACGGACTGCGCGTGCTCGCCGTCATGCATGAGGGCCAGATCGTCGGCTACGTCACGAAGGCGACGCTCGCTCGGCAGCCGGACGGCTTGACTGTAGAGGAACTGATGGATGGCCCTGCCGAGCCGGTAGACGCCAAG
>JAICWL010000159.1 GCA_025934835.1 Fimbriimonadaceae bacterium | reverse complement strand
GAACCACGGGAGCACCGACCGCTCCAATGTACGAGCGGCGTCCTCGGCGGCCTCCGGCGCGCAGCAAGCGTTCCATAGTATCCATCGGCCACTCGCCTCGATCTGTCCGGCGTCACCGCACGCGACGATTCTCGGTGCAGCGCTGGGAGGAGCCCAATACTTGGCCCGCACCTCCTTCATTTTGGAGTGGCTAAGGTGGATCCGGAGCGAAACGGGAGCGTATACGCCTCGCACGCCCCATGCGCCAGCGTGGAATACGATCTCTTCCACCCAGTCTCCAACGTGCCTCTCGAGCAGCGGCGTGCCTCCGTTCTTGAACAGCCGGAAGCCATCGCGCAAGAGTGAGCCGGCGACGAAATGCGCGAAGTTCGAATAGGACTCCGTGAGAGGCTCGCTATGGCGTGCCAGGGCCCGTACCACGGATGAAACTTTCTGCTGCCGAATGTGCGCCGCGAGCCACTCGTCTTCAGAGCCGAACACCTGGCGCGGGGGAAATTCCACGGCAATTTAGACTACGGTGATTGAGGCGTTGGTGGAGGCGGGCCCGCAGCCACGACGCCCGCCGCATGCCTTGGGCTCCAAACTACGGCCCTGGTCCCTTCGACTTCGATCCACTCGGTGCCGACGGAGCCAGCACCCTCGGAGATGCCCGTCGATGCCATCTCACTTACTGCGATACTGCCAGGCGGACATGCTTTCTGAATATGAGCGGCCACGTCGATCACATGCGCGAAGTTGAGACTCGTGATATCGTCCGCGCTCGGCGCGACGACCGAGCCGGAATGGATTCCGCATCTCAGCACGATTGGCACCCCAACTTTGTTTCTGAACGCATTCAACTCCATAATCTCCGTCTGTACGTTCTTCGCCGCTGCGAAAGCGCTCTGCGGGTGGTCGAAAGCGCAAGTGACGCCGTCGCCGGCCGTCGAGTGCACCGCACCGCCGTGCTTTCGCGTGACCCGGTCGACGAACTGGTGGTACTCGTTGAACGTGAACTCTACCGAGAGGGGGTCCGACAGCGTCTTCATACGGGTCGAGCCAACAATGTCGACGCTCAGGAACGTCATGCTTCGTTCGCCGGACTCCAACCTTTCTCGAAGCTCATGAAGCTGGCGAAGCAGCTCTTGGCGCTCTTTCACCGGATCAACGAGCCCTAGCTGAGGACGATACTTCTCCACGACGCGAAACAGCAGCAGCCCGGCGACAGCCCCCAGCAAGGTGAAGCCGATGAGTCCAAGCGCCTCGATGCGTGCCGGTACCCCTAGGAACATCGAGAAAAGCGCGTTCATGGCGAAAAAGCCACCGCCGAACACGGCGCCGCCGATGGCCGCGACCTTTGCATCTTTGGAAACGCAGATGTTATAAAGCCCTGCGGTCAACGCGACTAGCGCGAGCATGTCGAACACGGCATAATGGTTCGCCGTCCCCATAGTGAGCCGGACTTCGATGACATGCAGAAGCGCGCAAAGACTCGCTGTGATGCCCGATATCACCGATCTGCGCACTTCGGGCTCGAGCGTCATGAACTGGGCCCGGGCGTTCGAGAGAAAGCTTTTCTTTTGGCGCTCGGTGCGGAGCTTGTGAGCCAGCCGCACATACTCGGTTGGAACACCGGTGGCTTCGGCAACAGCCTGAATGGCGGACTCGTCGAGCGAGCCGCCATTGGTCGCGCGCAGCCGCTCGGCGAGGACGAGCATTTGGTCTATGCTTTCCTCGGTCACGCTCGACGCGCGCGTTTCAAGTTCCGGTCGCAACTCCACAGCCCCGAAGGATTGTACTACCGCAGCGGAAACAGCACTCCAAGGCGAGTTGGGGCTTTCGACGGGTCTATACCCGACAAACAACCTGTATATGAACGACCTTGACAGAGTGGATCAGACCCATCGGGGCCGCTTACTGGTCTCCTGCGCCTGCGGCTTGGCTCTCTTGATGACCCTGGAATCGATCGTAGGTTCCATACTCGCAGCCTCGTACTTCCCCACCGCCGCCGGCGCTCACGCAAGCGTTGCGAGAATGCACGAGGCGGGCATTCTTCAGAGTTTTCATTACTGGGCGAGTGCGCTTAGCATCGTAGTTGGGTTTTGCCTACTCGTTGTCGGAACTTGGCTTGGTTGGTACAAGAGCTCGAATCGCGGGCCATACGTTGCCAGCGCCGCCATGTTCTTCCTGGCGATGGCGTTTCAGGTCACCGGGAACGTGTTGCCGTTCGACCGACACGGTGTACAGACGGCGGCGATCGAAAGTGGGATCGCCGCTCGAATGCCGATCGTGGGCAGGGCGACATCGAAGCTTATGCTCGCGGGCGATCAGTTCGGGGAGAGCACTCTGCAGCTTTGGTACAAGGCTCATTCGCTGCTCCTGCCGACTCTATTCGTACTCGTCGTGATTCTGCTCGCCTACCCGCTCGTCAGGAATCGCCGCACGCTCAGCGCGGTCGGGGTCGCCCTCCCAACGGTGGTGGGCCTTGTGCTCGCTCTCCTCGTTCGGTCCCCCTTCGGAACCGCCGCGACTCCGGCAGATTACACGGATTTCTCGGCGCGGGTCAGTTGGTACACGTGGCCGATGCACGGGCTGCTGCACATGTTCGATTCCCTGAGGCCCGGCTTGGGCTGGATCGGAGCAGGAATCATTCCCGGCCTCTTCGTAGTGTTCGTATTCAGCCTGCCGCTGTGGCCCAGAAAGGTCGGTGTTGCGCCGAGCCGAATCGGTCTCGGGGCGTTCCTGGCACTATTTTTCGTCGCTGGAGCCGTATTCGCCGGTTCGTCTGCCTCGCTCATTGGCACCCGCGACCCAGCCGAGCCAGTGCGCGTCGTGCAAAGTTCCACCGGGCAGGCCAAGATCGATCCTGCGCTGGTGTCACGTGGGAAACAGCTTATCAACTCGGTAGGCTGCTCCGATTGCCACGGCGCCGACGGCCTCCAAGGCGGGGCTGGTCCCTCGCTCAAGGAAGTGTGGAAGCAGCATAGCGATGCCCAATTTTACGAGGGCTATATTCGAAAGCCCACCTCGGTATCGCCAGACTCCACAATGCCCGCTTTCGCCGACCTCAAGCAGCAGGATCTGCAGGCGTTGGCCGAGTACTTGCGCTCGCCCAAATAGGGATCAGTGCTGCCCGAGCAGCCCCATGACCGGCGCGTAAAACACTGCGATGCCGACAACGCCGGCCATGCAAAGCACGCATGTGGCAGCAAGTCCGCCACCCATCTTCGGCCGCGCGATCACCGCTTCTTCTTCGTCTGCCACGAACGCCGCGCGGGCGATTCCCAGGTAGTAGTAGATGCTTATCACGGAATTAACGGCCAGCACGATAGCGAGCGGAGCCAAGCCCGCCGAGAGCGCGTCGGCGAAGAT
>JAICWL010000080.1 GCA_025934835.1 Fimbriimonadaceae bacterium | reverse complement strand
GACGTCATCGACTTCGCCGAGGAGATTCGATACGTGTGGGAATGCGACGACCTTGGTCCGCTCCGACAGCACCGATCGCAGCCCGTCCAGGCTCATCCCTTGTCGCTCTTTGTCGAGCTTCCAAACTACGACTCGAATGCCGCGCTCCGAAAGGCGCTCCCAAGGTCCGGCGTTGGATTCGTGCGCGGCTTCCGAAATCACGACTTCGTCGCCTGCCTCGAGCTTCCGGCCGTACGCTTCGGCGAGAATATGACAAAGCGCAGTGGTGCTGGGGCCAAGCACCACCGACGATCGCGGGCCGCCCATCAGCTCTTCCGCGAAAACGTGCGCGTCAGCTACCGTCTCGGTCGCATGCAACGACTGGAGGTAGCCGGCGCCCAGCTGAACGTAATTCGTCAGCATATGGCGGCGCATTGCGTCGGCCACGACTCCCGGCACCTGCGATCCACCAGCATTTTCCAGGTACGCGAAGTCGTCGTTAAGCGCTGGGAAGCAGGAGCGAACCTCCGCCTGAGTGGGGAGACGCCGGACCTCGTTCGTGACCATTTGCCCGATGGTACTCGGCGATCGCCTGCCGAGGGTTGCGAAAGATCGACTGGGTTTAAAGGCGCCCGGCGCCGAGCCGCCGCGCTCAGCGTAGGTTCTTAGTGCCTAGCCCACGACTTCGCGTGGTTCGAGCGGACGGGCCACTGTGATTCCAAGGTTGTGATGGGACCAAGACACGGATTCACTGAGTGGCCCCTCGAGAGTGACTTTCATCTTGCTGCGAGAGGAAGAGGCATCTAAGAAGTGAACGAGGCCGCTCTCGTCGCGGTAGGCGAGGCCCGTGTGGGCGATATCGATGCCCGGGTTGTCGGTCGCGACGCCGATGATGTCTCCCGTTTTGAGGAGCGATTGCGCGGCAGCGATCCTATCCACAGGCAAGTAGGATTTCTTGCGCCTATTCACACGCCGCTCCATAGCCGCAATTGCCGGCACGAGCTCAGGATGCGCCCTGAGCTGCCGATAGCTCTCCGGGTGCGAACTCATGTATCCGACGCGTTGGGTGAAAGGCAAGGCGCCGGGCAGTTCCGGCGTCAGGTCTCGCACGACGCCCTTCTCGACATTGTCGTGCACCCAGTCCGTCGTGTAGTGAAGGCGGCTGGTGAAGTCGCCGAGATTGCCGCGCCGGTAGCGGGTGAACCGGACCTGGTCGATGAATCCTTCAGGCGTGGCTCTACCTAGCTTGATGGCCCTTGCGAGGTCGAGGCTGTCTTCGAAGAAGGTCACGCAGTCGAGACCATCCAGATTAATGATGCAGGTTTCGGCAGAGTCGTCGACGTCGAGGGTGTGTCCTACGTAGGGCGTGCCGAGGAGCTCGATACCGAGCTTCCCGACGAGCTCGCCGATTGGCAGCTCGGCCCAGCCCTGCTTTGTCGACTTGGCGACGAGCCGGTGGCACACGTCCTCGCCCACGAACGACGAGCGCGGAGTCTGCTGAAAGGCGGCCATTGCATGCCCAAGGGGCGCCGCCAGTACGGCTAGACCAGCCGTCTGTAGGAGTTCGCGACGAGAGATCAACCTACTTAGTCTAACATGCCAGGTCCGCTCACCACGTCTGGAGACCAAGGCAAGTGACGCACGGGCGGACTCAGTCGCGCAGAGCGGCATCTACGGCGTCGGCGAGAGCATCGGCCATGCGCCGAGAGCCTCGACGGCTCGAGATGAACTTCTCGTCGACCGGGTTCGTCAGGACGCACATTTCGACCAGCACCACGGGAACCTGTGAGAACACCGAGCCTGTCAGTGCGCCCTGCTTCGAACCGATCGCCGTATCCATGTCGGTCTTGAGTCCCTGATCGGGCAGCGCTCCCTCAAGGCTCTTGGCAAGCGCGGCGTGGAATCGCTTGGCTATTGGCGCCGTAGCTGCCAAAACTCTCGGGTCCGGTCCGGTCACGCCTTCCGACACTCCCTGACGGTCCGGATAGTACGTGGCGAAACCTGAGGACCGTGAGGCGTCGCAGTGGAGCCGAAGCATAAGGTCTGCGTGGGCATCGTTCGCGATTCTGGCCCTCTCACGGTTTCGAACGAGCTGCTCCTCGGAGTGTTTCGTCATCACGACCTTGTATCCTCGGTGCTCTAGGCGCCGCTCGAGAAGCTTGGCTATGTTCCAAGCCACTTGGACCTCGGTGGCGCTCTTGCCTCTCGCGCCCCTGCCGACCTCACTCGGATGGCCGGGGTCGATGCAGACAACAAGCTGCTTCGGAACCGTGAACAGCGCGACGAACGCGGCGAAAACCACCATAGCCGACGCTCAGCATACGCGACCGGCGCGAGAATGTGCGGAGCACGGAGTCCGCCGCCGAACACCGGTCGGTAAACTCGCACCATGCTCGCCGCCTTGACGGTCGCCTGTTTGCTCCTATATCCCCAAACCCGAACGATCGAATTAAGCGAGGGTGCGCCGGTGACGATCGCGGGCAAGCCGGCAAGATACTGGGGAGTCGAGGACACCTACCTCGACGCCACCGATCCCGACTCAAATTTCGGTGGATCGTTCTCACTTCTCGGAGGGCCAAAGCAAACCATTCTCATTCGCTTCGGGGATCTGGAACGGATTGTTGGGCGCGATCGAAGAGTCCGGCGAGCGGCTCTGGTTCTAACACCGGTTGAAGTCGGCACTCCTGCGCTTCGGTCCGCTTCACGGGTTTTGTCGAGTTGGACCGAGGGACCGCTCAGTACGCTCGCCGCCGCGCTCCGGAAAGAGGAAGCGAAGCAGCCTAGCGACGCAGCAGCGCAAGCGCCAAGGTGGAGCACCACTTGGAACCGTAGGCATGCCGGCGAGCTCGGAGCGGCGTGGCGTCAAGCCGGCGCGCGTGCGGCAGAGGATGCCGAGCCGATCTCGGGAGCAGAATTGAGGCCCGCCGAGGGCGCAGTTTCGGTCGAAGGATTGGGTCCGGCGGTTCAGACCATGATCGACCGCTGGTATGACAACGACGGCTTCGCCTTGAGCTTCGACCAGCCGATAGAGTTCTTTTCGTCGCAATCGCCTACGGGAAGGCCCAAGCTGGTGCTCGAGCTCGAAGACTCGCCAAAGAAGTCCGGGCCTGACCTCAGTGTCGTATCCATAGACCGCACGCCAGAGTATCCAGCCTCCGGCCCCAAAGCGTGGCCGGCGGATGGAGAAGAAGTCACCTACACCGCGCATGTGAAGAACGTGGGCACGGCGGCCTCCGCACCGTTCACAGCAGAATGGGTGGAGTCCGGGCGAAGCGGCGCCACGATCCAAGTGCAGAAGTCTCTTCAGCCTGGTGAGGAGACGACTTTCCAGACTCGGCGGTCGTTTCGTATGGTGAAGGGAGACCACCGATTGCTTCCTGTCGGCTTGCGTATCCATCCTGCTGCCGGCGATGAGACCGAAGCGAACGATTTTCTGGAAGTTCAGGAAGATGCGCGGCCGATCGATGTTGCGGTCCCTCCTGAGGTCGCTAGCACGCTCGGCATAGCTCCCGAGGATTGGGTGCAACAACAGGTGCGGGCATGGAACGATGTGGTCAGCCCGCAGAGCAGGTATTCGTTCGCTCCGGAGGGTTCGTTGGAGCGGGTACGGGTACAGGCGATCGGCGTTACCATCCTTCCTGCCGACCCCGGAGTCGACGCAACGATCCAGCTCACCAGCGGCGACCCGGACGAATTCGCGCAGAAGCTGGCTATCTCCCTCGGAGCGCCCGATCTCAGGCTTCAAACGGTGAAGATCGGCGAAGGTCGGATCAAGCTCGCGGGCGCGCCGGACATCGGCGCTACCGATAGGTATCCCGGCCTCACTGGCGGCGGTGACACACGGAACGAGGCGACGATTCCGGGCCAAATTCCGCTTCCATACGTTCCGGCGCCTGAGCCGTTGTTCGAGACCACCACGCTCGAATCGACCGGCCTCCTACCAATGAGCGCCGTCGGTGCTCTCAACGAGGGCCTCGGCAAACGCGGGCTACAGGGGAACGAGATCTACGACTTCGTGCCGAAGACAGTCGTGGTGCGAACGCTGGACCTGGCCGGGCGGCCGCTGCCGAATGTGGAGTTGCAGTTCTACCGCTCGAGGGACGGCTTTATCCCAAACGGGCCGCCGAACTTCACGGTGAATTCCGGATCCGGCGGAACGACTATCGTGCCCTCTTCGGGTGGCCACGGCCCGTTCGGGCCCGTAGGCATCGGAGGAGGAGACGGACTTTATTTGATCCGAGCGAACTCCAACGGGGTCGCGGACTGGACGTGGATGAAGGCTTGGCAACTCGTAGGAACGTGTCTGCGAGGCAGCGTGTCCGCCGCCGTCGTGAATCTGTGGCTGAACCTGCCCGACCAACCGCTGGATGCGGGTACGAACCTAGCTGCCAACCGCATCGCAACCGACTCGGCGGACGACTTCCCCGCAAAGCTCGCGGCAGTGAACGACGGCTCCCTGGATACATCGGTCGAACTTCCGGAGAAAAAGGGCTCGTGGGTCGAGCTCGACTTGGGGCGCGACCGGACTATTGGAGAGATCGACTTGGCCACGAAGTCGGGCGCGCTTTGGCCTGAGTTCGACATCATGGTTTATTCGACCGGGCAGCGCCCTCAGGAGGCGACGCCTTGGGCCAAAGAGCTCGACTGGCCGTGGACTTACGCGAACCGCCGCGAGAAGGAAGGAAATGCGAATGTCCTTACTTATCGCAGCGCTGCACAGAGAGTCCGATTCATTCGCATCGTGAGCCGTCAGGAGGGCCCGGCGGACATTGCGGAGATCCGGGTGATCCCCGCCAAGATCGCCTCGGGCCGATAACGGACAAACGGCGTTGCATCGGACGTGAAACGGTGCAGAATACGTGAGTACGCGGAGGATCGCAGCATGAAGGCCGTCGTAATGGCAGGGGGCGAAGGTTCGAGACTGAGGCCGTTGACGGCGAACCGGCCGAAACCGCTCGTGCCGGTGTGCAATCGGCCAATCATGGAGCACATCATCGAGCTGCTCAAGGAGCATGGCATCCGAGATGTGGTCGCTACGCTGTATTACCTGTCCGATGAGATCCAGAGCTATTTCGGCGACGGGAGCGATTTCGGGGTCGACATCAAGTACAGCGTCGAGACGGTACCGCTCGGCACGGCCGGCAGCGTCAAGAAGGCCGAGGAGCACCTGCGGGACGGCACGTTCATTATTGTTTCCGGCGACGCGCTGACCGATTGCGATCTTTCAAAAGCGGTCGAGTTCCACAAACAAAAGGGCAGCCTCGCCACGCTTGTCCTGTACCGCGTACCGGCCCCGCTCGAGTTCGGAGTAGTTATCACCGACGAAGACGGCCGCGTGACGCGTTTCCTTGAAAAACCGAGCTGGTCGGAGGTGTTCTCGGACACCGTCAACACCGGGATCTACATTCTTGAACCCGAGATATTCGACATGATGGCGGCGGGAAAGCCGTACGACTGGAGCGGCGACATTTTTCCCAAGCTATTGGAAGATGGAAAGCCGCTCTTCGGATATGTGATGGGCGAGTATTGGTCGGACATCGGCTCGCTCCAGCAGTACCGCGAAGCCCAGGAGCACCTGCTTTCCGGCAGACTCCGGCTCGCGCTTCCCGGCCAGCCCATCGCATCCGGAGTGCTTGCGGGGCCCAACGCCCAAATCGACGAGTCCGCGACGATCGTTCCGCCTGTAGCCATCGGAAGGAACTGCAAGATCAAGAAGGGCTCGCGCATCGGTCCGTACACGGTGATAGGCGACAACGTGTTCATCGAGGAGGATGCGAACGTCGACCGTTCGGTGATCTGGGACAGCACCTACATCGGGCCGAGCGTGGGAATCCACTCGGCGATCGTTTGCTCGCGAGCAACTATCAAGCGCCACTCGATCGTTCGCGAAGATGCGGTCATCGGAGACCGGTGCCTGATAGATGTAGGTTGCACGATTCGTCCCCGGGTCAAACTCTGGCCGGACAAGATCGTAGAGCGCGGTTCGACGGTCACCATGTCGCTCGTATGGGGCAACAAGTGGCGCGGCAATCTATTCCGCGAGTTAGGCGTGGCAGGGCTGAGCAACATAGAGATCACGCCCGACTTCGCCTGCAGGCTGGGCTCGGCGTTCGGCTCATGCTTCGATCCAAAGAGCAAGATCGTGACGTCTCGCGACAGCACGCGCAGTTCCAGGATGATCAAGCGCGCGCTGATGGCGGCTCTGCTGAGCGTAGGATGCGATGTCCTCGACCTTCGCAGCGCTCCGCTGCCGGTTGCCCGGCACTTTATTAAGGCCAGCGGCGCGGCAGGAGGTGTGAGCGTACGCAAGCTGCCCGGGAACTCGCGGGTCACGCTCATCGAAATGATGGATTCGAGCGGTGAGTACATCGGTCGAAGCCTTGAGCGTAAAGTCGAGTCCGCTTTCTTTCGCGAAGACTTCAAGCGAACCGATCCCGACGATCTGGGAATCATCGAGTTCGTCAGCCGGGCTGTGGAGGAGTACCAGCACGACTATTTTCGACTTCTACCCCAGACTAGCTCGGGCAAGCGGTTGCGAATCGTGTGCGACTACGGATACTCGGCGATCGCAACGATGATGCCTGCGATGCTGGGACGACTCGGCGTGGAGACGATCAGCCTCAATGCATTCAACGACGCCAAGCAGGCGCCGCGCAACCGGCAGGAAGTTGAGAGGCATATCCAGAATCTCGCGCAGATCGTGGGCACGCTTGGCTACGATTTCGGCGCGCTTTTTACCGAAGAGGGCGAGCGGCTAACTTTGGTCGACCATCGGGGCGAGGTGATCCAGGGGAACACTCTGCTCGCGGTTCTTGGGACGCTCGTAGCGGAGACCCATCCGCACTCGAAGATCGCCCTGAGCGTGACCGTGCCGACGCTGCTCGAAGATACGCTTCGTCAGGGCGGCGCCGAGATCCTCAGGACGAAATCGGACGTGAGATCGCTCATGACCTCGAGCCTCCTGGAGGGAGTGTCGTTCGCAGGCGACGAGCGCGGGGGATTCATCTTCCCGCAGATGCACCCTGGCTTCGATGCTCCTTTCAGCTTGGGAATGCTCGTTGCGATGCTTCAGTCGACAGGGCGAAATCTCACCGAACTGGCCGATGCAATGCCGCAGTTCAAGCTGGCATACGAGCAGGTGCGCGTTCCGTTCGAGGTCAAAGGCTCGGTGATGAGGCGCATATCGGAAGCAACGCAGGGTCACACGCAAGTAGAGATGCTCGACGGCATCAAGATCCACGACAACGATTCCTGGGTTCTGGTGCTTCCCGACGCGCTGGAGCCGGTCTTTCACGTGTACGCAGAATCGAGCGAGGAGCGGCAGAGCCGCCAGCTCGTTGGAAGCTACTCCAAGAAGATCTCCGAGCTGGTCGGCCCGATCGCCTAGGCGTCTACTGAGGCGTGCCGACCCTCAGGAGCACCGCTCCGTGGGCAGGCACGTCAGCCGAGTAGCCGCCCTCGAATCGGCCCACGTCTTTGGCGCGCCACAAGTCTCGAACGAGCGGATCACGAATCCGATCACCTCGGTCGACGATGCTCGACCACTGGACTGAAACTTTCTGATGCTTCACGCCACGGTTGAACAGTCCGACCGCGTAGGTGCCGTCCCACAGGGGCCTGGCCCAGACTTCGGCATCGCCGCTCACTTTCCGACGAGTGGCCGCATGGCCGGCGGTATCTTGGTCGATCTCGATGACGTCGTGGTTCATCAGCAGGTCCTTCGTGAACGGATCGAGCTGGGTCAGATCGCAACCGATGATGAGCGGGGCGGCGAGCATGGCCCAGAGGGAAATGTGCGTAATCTGCTCGTTGCCGGAGAGCCGGGTCGGCCGGATGGACGGTCCCCAGCCGAGCTTGCCCACGACCAGCATGTCGGGGTCGTTCCAGCCTCCGGGGCCCGCGCCGTGCGCCTTCTCGCTGTGCGAGAAACCGATCGAGCTCATGCTCTGCCACGTATCCGTGATGTCGCCAGTGGTTCGCCACAGGTTGCCGCCCACGGCGTGACCCCAATTGAACACATCGCCCATGCCGTATTGGCACAGGGAAAACACGATGTCGCGCCCCGAATCGTCGAGCGCATGGCGCATCAGGATGTACGGCTTTTGCATCGCGGCCAAATCCGGGCTGGGCGCGATGCCGCCATAAGAGCACCAGTCGTACTTGAGATAGTCGATACCCCACTTGGCGTAGGTCTTCGCATCCTGAAACTCGTGTTGGTACGAGCCTTCGTAGCCGCCGCAGGTTCTCGGTCCGGGAGAAGAGTAGATGCCGAGCTTAAGTCCGGTTCCATGAACGTACTGAGCAAGTGCGGCCATGTCGCCGAACTTGGAGTTCGGCCGGATCTCGCCATTTTCGTCTCGCGAATCCTCCCAGGCGTCGTCGATGTTCACGAACCTGTATCCGAAGCTTGCCAGCCCGAGCGAATTGAACGCGTCGGCAGCGGCTCTGACTTTGTTGGCGTCAACGCTCGTTCCCCACACGTTCCACGAATTCCAGCCCATCGGCGGGGTTCGTGCCAGCATGTGGTTCCCGGCTACGATCGTGATGGTTCGGGAATCGGATCCCCGGTAGCCGCGCACATGCACGACGACGGCCGTTCGGCCAGGAGCGCGAACGCTGCCGGTGATGACGCCTCGGACGGGGTCAAGCACCAACCCGTCGGGCAGTCCCTTAGCCGAGTAGCGGAGATGGTCTCCGGTTGCGGGGATTCGAAATATGAACGGGTTGCCGGGTGTGGTGCCGACGGCTCTCGCGCCATTGATTTGAACCTTGTGCAGGTCGACGTGCGCGATGCGCATGGTGGGCTCGTCGATCTTCGGATTCGAAATCGGCAAGGGCTTTGCCCTAGCCAAGGTCACCATCGCGTCCGCCCAGTCGGCGTGATCGTGGTCGATCCCATCGCCCGCGTCGCGCACGACCAGGCGCAGTTCGCGTACGTTGCGCACATCGACGTCGATGGTCTTGGGCGCATCGCCGCCTTTGAGTCGTCCAGAATCCGCGAGCCGCTTTCCGTCGCCGAAAACCAGAAATCGCACGGTGCCGAGCCCGTTGGTCTCATCATCTACACCGACCTGCGAGGTGAAGCGGACGCCATTTCCCCGGAGCAGGACGATGAACTCGCTAGTCGCATGCGTTCCCACGCCATGCTCGAAGGCATGCCCCGCGATCTTGATCGGGTTACCATCCACCGACTGATCGCTGCGAGCTTGGCCGAACTCTTGGGTGATCCCGTGAAGGTCGAGGCGATCCAAGTAAAAAGCACTCGGCGCGTGCTGCGCTGCGGCTGAGGCGAGCAGTAAAGGAATTACCATGGCTAAATACCTTTTACCCCGGCTTCTTTCGGATGGCGTCTAGAGAATTCCCTTTGGAGGCATGAGGTCGATGCGGTCGATGCTCGTATCGCAGGGCGATTCGAGCACATCTCGAATGACCGCAGCTACGGACTCCGGCCGGAGCATGTCGCCACGACTTGGAACAAAGCTTTGAGCGTCCCAGAGTTCGGTGTCGGTAGCTCCCAGCACAAGCGTGGTCACGCGGATGCCTTGCGTCCTCACCTCGGCGGCCAAGGCTTTGCCGAACATGAGCAGACCCGCCTTGGTCGAGCCATATACCGAGGCTCCCGCGAACGGGGTGATGCCGGCAACACTCGCTACATTCAAAATGTGCCCGCCTCCGCGCTCCGCCATCCAGGGAAGGATCGCCCGGGAGCAAAGGATCGGCGCCACGAGGTTGATCTGGATCTGGGCCGCGACCGATTCAGGCGAGTCTTCAGCGAGGTTCGCGAACCTGGCCACCCCGGCGGCGTTGACCAGCGAAGGCGTTCCTCCCACCCGACTGCGGGCCGTCTCTATGGCGCCCGCGCATTGCTCCGGGTTGGAAAGGTCGGCCACGATCGACTTAGCCAAGCCTCCGCGCGCTTCTATCTCCTCAGAGAGCGCCTCTAGCAACGCCTCGCGCCTAGCGATCAGGGCCACTTGCCAGCCAGATTCAGCCAAGGCAAGCGCCGCCGCGCGGCCGATGCCACTACTCGCACCGGTTACAACGGCGGAGCGGATCATTCGGGGGCGCTAACCTCGAACACATTGCGCGCGGTTTCCTGGAGACGGATGCGCTTCAGCTTGGCCGGCAGCTTGCCGTCCAGGGCCTCGAAGATATGCTGCGCCACGACTTCCGAAGTGGCCGGCACGTTCTTGTATTCGTCAAGGTCCACATTAAGGTGCCGATGGTCGTATCGGTCGATCACGAGCTTCTCGACCATGTGGTCCATTTCGTCGATTGGCAGCATCATGCCGGTCTTCGGGTCGGGCGAGCCTTGGACGGTTACCTCGAGCACGTAGTTGTGGCCGTGCCCGGCGGGGTTATTGCACTTGCCGTACAGCTCGACGTTCTGCTCGGGTGTGAGGTCGGGGCTGTTCAGCCGGTGCGAAGCAGCGAATTCATACGAGCGAGTCAGGGTCAATTTTCCATTCTCCCATTCACCATAAAGCAGCGGGGATTCTTCGAGCCTCAACGCCAGCAGCTTGGTCTGGGGAGGCAAGCTCCTAGCGATGCGCGCGGCGAGGTAGAGCAGTAGATTTTCGAGCGACGGCGCCTTGTCGCTAAACTCGGGCACCTGGTCGTTGATGCTCTTCTGGTCGAGGTCGGCGACGACGTTGGCCTGCAGGACCGCGTCGAGCGCTTTGATGTTGATCACCATTCCCGTGGACCGGTCGACAGATCCGACCACGGATACGTCGAGCACGTAGTTGTGGCCGTGACTGAACGGCGACGCCCACTTGCCGAAAAGCGCTCGGTTCTGCTCCTCGCCGAGCGACGCGATCCAATATCGATGCCCGCTAGAGAACGAGACGCGGCGAGTCAAGGTGACCTGGTCGCGCATTATTTCTCTCTACGATACGGCTGTGCCAAAGCTCCCGGAGCGGCAGTGCCCTTGCCGACTACGACGAGCACCAGCAGAGCGACGATGTACGGCAGAGCGATGAAAAGTTGAAACGGCACACGCCAGCCGAAGGATTGAAACCGGAACTGCAAGCTCTCTAAGTAGCCGATAAGCAGCGCGGCAAGAAACACGAGATGCGGCCTCCAGCGCCCGAATGTTACGAGCGCAATCGCGACGAACCCTCGGCCGGCCGTTATCCCCTCGGAGAACGAGCCGGCGAGGCCCAGTGCCAGGTATCCACCGGCAAGCCCCGCGAAAGCGCCCGCGAGAGTTACCGCCGAGAGTCGGAGGCGCGCTACAGAAAAACCGGCTGCCTCGGCGGCGGGAGGGTATTCGCCTGTGGCCCGGACGGCAAGTCCCCAGCGCGAGCGAAACAGCAGCAGCCACGTCAGCGGAGCGGAAGCCACGAGCACGATGAGCACCGGCCAGGACGGCAGCACGGCGACTGAAAGCAGCTTACCGCTTTGGCCGAAGTGCGAGCGGAACAACGCTCCCGTGAACCCAAGCGCGAAGAGGTTCACCGCAGTGCCGATGACGACTTGGTCTGCCCCCAAGAGAATAGTAAACAGCCCCGAGATGAAGTGCAGCGCCGCGCCGGTCGCCACTGCGGCACAGATCCCTAGCCAAGGGCTGCCGGCGCCATACGTCACGAGCATTCCGAAGAAAGCCGCGCACAGCATGCTTCCCTCAAGGCCGATGTTGATGACGCCCGCCTCCTCGCTGATCGTCTCCCCAATGGAGGCGAGGGCGACAGGAGCGGAGTATCGGAGCAGCGCAAACAGGTCCATTTAGGAGGTCGCCGTCCTTCGCTGGGCAGCGATCTGCAGGGCGACTACGCCGACTACGACGAGGGCTTCGATCACGTACACGAGCGTGTCACCCGCGCTGGTGAACCGACCCAGATTCTCGGAGCCTGCGAACAGCGCTCCGAAAAACAGCGCGCTCGGAACGCACCCGATGGGGTTCAGCGCGCCTAGCAACGCCACGGGGATCCCCAGGAAGCCCCACTGCTGGCTGAAGCCGATGCCGAGCTGACCTGCCGACCCGACGTATTCGACGCCTCCTGCCAGTCCGCAAAGCGCGCCGGAAAGCAGCATCGCCAGCACTCTGGCCCGGTTGCCGTCGATGCGATACGCGCGGGCTACGCCGGGGCTGGCGCCGGAGATGCGAATTTCGTAGCCGAGCTTCGTTCGGAACAGTAGCACCCACGCCAAGAGGGCGGTGACGAGGGCTAGGATCGCGCCCATGTGCAAGTCCGTCTGGGGGTCGAAATGGTGCAGCATTATGGCCTGAGGGAGTGCCTCGGTGAGGGGCACCTGCTCGTGAGCTCCGCGCAGCGGGCCGCTTACCGCATAGCCGAGAAGCTGGATCGCGACGAAGTTCAAGAGAATCGTGCTGATCACAACGTCAACGCCGCGCCTGACGTAGAGCCAAGCGGGCAGCCAGGCCCAGATCGCACCGCCGGCGATACATGCCATCAAAATCCCGGCCGTGCCCAACGGCGCTGCCGGAGCAGCGGCGAGGAAGGACGCGCAGGCCGCGCCGAGCAATCCTCCAACGACGTACTGGCCCTCACCGCCGATGTTGTACATGCCGGCGCGCCAGGCGATCGCCACGCCGAGACCCGTCAACAACAGAGGAGTGCTCTTCATCAGCGTACGTGCAACGCCGAATTTATCTGCCGCTGCGCCCTCGCCTAGAAGCCGCAAGCTCTCGCCGACCGGCAAGCCGAAAGCGACCAGCGCCCCAATGAGCACGAGCAGAAGGACTACGAGGATCGCAGCCCATCTTCCAAATCGTAACAGGGCGGGCTCGAATCTCATCTCCGGAAGAGCGGATCGGGCAAGGAAGCGTACCCTCCCGATTTTGCGCTCGCTCTAGGCTTCGCCGGCGCCTTCCTCCTGCGTAGGCACGCTCTCCGAGCCCAAGAGCCCCAGGCTGCTTTGTGAAGCCGACAGCTCCCCGCGGGACAGGAACACAACCCGGTCCGAAACGGCAAACAGCTCGTCCAGGTCGGTAGAGATGAGGGCGACCGCAGCACCGTGGCGCTTGGCTTCGAGAAGCTTCTCATGGACGAATCGGTTGGCGCGAATGTCGAGGCCGCGGGTCGGATTCACTGCGACCAGGAGATCGGGATCTTCGTCGAAGGCGCGGCTTACCACCAGCTTCTGCTGATTGCCGCCGCTGAGCGCACCGGCGGGGACGAGGGGCCCCTGCGCTTTGACCTCGAACTTTGCGATCAGCTCTCGCGCCCACTCGACCGCGGCGGCCATGCGGAGAAACGGCCCGGCATTCAGCGTCGGCTTGCGATGGCCCGTGACCAACAGATTGTCGAGAATCGACATTCCGAGCGCCAGGCCGTCGGTCTGACGATCTTGGGGAATGTAACCGACCGGCGCGGGGTCCGGGCGACCGTCGAATAGGAACCAGCCCCGTCGTTCGGCGGGCCGAACCCCGGCGAGCGCCTCGGCCAACTCGAGCTGTCCGTTGCCGTCGACCCCTCCGAAGCCGAGGATTTCGCCTCGGTGGATTTGAAACGATATGCCTCGGATGGCCTGCTCGCCGCGCGAGCCCTTCACCCATAGGTCGGTCACCTCCAGGCCGCCTTCGAGCGTTTCCGCCACCGGAGCGGCGGCCCGCTCGGGCATCTCTCCTACCATCCAGTCCGCCAACTTCTGTGCGTCGACCTCGCCTATTTGGGCGCTGGCGACGAAGCGCCCACCCCTGAGGACGGTGACGGCGTCGGCGATCGCCATTACCTCGGCCAGTTTGTGCGCGATCAGAATGACCGTCAGACCCTCCGCCTTCAGCTCGCGCAACACGCGAAAGAGATCTTCGACCTCGTCGGGCGAGAGCACCGCGGTTGGCTCGTCGAAGATCAGCACTTTCGCCCGACCGCCGAGCGCTTTCAGAATCTCGATTCGCTGCTGCGCGCCGACTGGCAGCGAGCCGGCGCGAGCCTTCAGGTCCAGGTTCCAGTTGAGGCGCTTGGCGGCCAGAACCGATGGCTCCGCGAGCGCCGCGCGGTCGAGCAGCCCTGAAGAATCGCCGAGCCCGGCCAGCGCAAGGTTTTCTTCGACGCTGAACGCCGGTACGAGCGTAAAGTGCTGGTGGATCATTTCGATGCCCAAGCGGCGGCAGTCTTGAGGATGCCCCAGCGGAATTTGCGAGCCGTCAAGGGTGGCCATGCCTCGGTCGGGCGTGAGAAACCCGGCCAGGACGTTCATCAGCGTGGACTTGCCAGCGCCGTTCTCGCCCAGGACCGCGTGTATTTGCCCGGGGGAAAAGTCGGCGGACACGTCGTCGAGCGCCTTGAGCGACCCGAACGACTTGGAAATGTCCCGGACCTCGAGCTTCCCCTGGGAGGACATCAGAACTCTATTTTGGGAACGACCAGGCTTCCCGCAACAATTTTGTCCTTGGTCGCCTCGAGCAGCCTCTGCACATCCTCCGGAACCTTCTCCGAGAGCTTCGGGTTCAGCACGAAGTCGATGGCGCCCTTGTCCATACCCATGAGCACGATCGAGCCTTTGAACTTCTTATCTTTGACCTGCTGGGCGACGTCCAGGAAGGCAGGCTTGGCGTTGATGACCGACGATGCTATCACTACGCCACTGGAGTTATCGTTTTGGTTCAGGTTCGTGCCCAGAGCCCAGACGTCCTTCTCCTTGCAGGCGTCGAACACGCCTTGAGCGGCGGCATTGGCCTGGTGTATGACAAAATCCGCCCCTTGGGCGATGACCTGCTCGGTGGCCTGCTTGGCGCGCGCGGGGTCGGTATCCATACCTTGGCCGAGATACACGGTCGGGATGATCTTGATGCTGGAGTTCGCCGCCCGGGCTCCTGCCTCGAACGCTTGAATGGTCGACTTGATGGACGGGACGTCGACTGCAGCGACACTGCCGATGGCGCCGGTCTTCGACATGCGCGCAGCCAGCATCCCTTCGAGATAGCAGCCCTGCTCGAGATAGAAGCGGAACGCACCTACGTTTGGAGCGGTCTTGCCTCCCGACGAGCTGAGGAATACCGTGTCGGGGAAATCCTTGGCCACAGCGATGGCGGGCTCGTTGTACTCGAACCCGTGGCCGAAGATGAGGTTGTATCCATGCTGGGCGTACGAGCGCATCGCGTCTTTGATCTTGGCCGGGTCTTCCACGGGCTCGGTGTCGACCTGGGCGTTCATGCTGGACTTGATTGCCTGGAGGCCATCGTAGGCGAGGGCGTTCCAGCCGGAGTCGCTCACGGGGCCCGGAGTGAGGAGCGCGACCTTGAACGTCTCGCCCTGGCCGGCCGAAGAGCCTGTGCTCGTCTGATTGGCCGTTTGCTGCTCGCTTCCGCCGGAGCACCCGGCCATCACCAACCCAGCCACCAATAACATCCAACCGCAACGCATGCAGGAAAGCTTACTCGGGTCGTTGCTTGGGGCGGGGTCAGGATTAAGCAGCCGGGTTGTTTGTCGGGGGGACTCGCCACGCGGCTTCGCGCGCGGTGGATTCCGGGGGTAGGGCGGGGTGTTTCTTGGGCGTTTTTTGTTGTGCGTTTCAGGTTTGCGGTGAACCCGGCGGGGGAGTTCGTTTCGCAATTATTACTTTTTCGTTTGGTGGGGCTTGTATTTGGTTGTCAAGGAGCTTGTGGCTGCTTTTGGGGGCCACCAGATAAATACTGAGATGGGGGCCGGTTTTCAGGGCGATGTGCATAAAGGCCTAGGGGGGGTTTTGGCTGCGGGGAGTGTTCTGCCGATCGGGAGTTGCTGTCGGAAGCTTCGGATTGAGGCGGTTGGTGCGCAGTTTGTCGGGAAATGCGTTGCACACGGAGCACACGGAGCCGACTCAGAGCACGGAGATGTCGCAAGTCGTCCTCCGTTTCTGTAGCCTTCGAACCCTCACCCCTACCCCTCTCCCCCGGGG
>JAICWL010000131.1 GCA_025934835.1 Fimbriimonadaceae bacterium | reverse complement strand
CCTCTTCGTATGTTCGATGTGTCCTTTGCTAGCCACGGCCATGCAGCCAGTTTTCCCGATGTGCATCCAAAAACGATAGTCGTGCAACCGATGACACGATTTCGCGGGTCCGAACGTTTCTAAGGGTAAACGTGCGTGTCAAGTATCCCTGCTCGTTTATAATGAAGGTTGCTCCTCGGCCCACCCTGAGCAGATGCTGTTCGGCGGATGACACGAGCGCGAAGGCGGAAAGGGAATAACGGAATGTCTCAAGCAAGCGGACTCGACAGCAAGCTGATTCTTCTCATCGAAGACAACATAGACGACGAACGCTTGACGCTGCGAGCGCTTCGCAAAAACAACATCATGAATGAGGTGGTCGTCGCGTGCGACGGCCAAGAGGCCATCGATTATCTGTTCGCCTCGGGCAGCTTTTCGGGCCGCGATACCTCGGTAATGCCGGCCGTGGTCATTCTCGACCTCAAGCTACCGAAGCTAAGTGGTCTCGAAGTTTTGAAGCTCATTCGAGCCGACGATCGAACCAAGCGCCTTCCGGTAGTGGTGCTGACAGCTTCGGATGACGACAACGCAATCGATGAATCGTACGCCTGCGGCGCGAACTCGTTCATCAAGAAGCCGAACGATCCTCAAGACTTTTCGGAGATGGTGCTTCAGGTGGCGATGTATTGGCTGCTATTGAACCGCACCACTCCCGAGCGAATGCTAGCCTAGGCGATATATATTCCCGCCTCGCACACGGCGCGGAACCCCATCTGGGCGTAAACGACCTGTGCGTTCGGGCCGGCCCAGACAAGCGCTTCGGTAGCGCCACGGAGGGCTTCCTGCTTCAGTGCGTGCATAGCCAAGCTAGAGCCAAACTTCCGCCCCCTGTTCTCCGGCAGCGTGCACAGCGTCTCGAGAACCGCCGAGCCGCCCTCGAGACCAACCATGCCCGCCGACACAGGCTGGCCGTTCCACCAACCCACATACCGCCTGTACTTGCCCTGATCCGTTCGGAAAAACTCTCTCTCGAGCGGCATCAACGAAGGAAGCCACTCCTCCGTGGGCACGCCAAAGAGCAAGGTGTAAATACGGACGTAGTCATCCACGCCCGCGTCGTCTGTAACTAAACGAGCCTCGAATCCTTCGAGCGCTTCGGCATCATGAATCTCGGAGAGAGAAGATGCCATCCCGGAAAGATCGGCAGCATGTCGGATGCCCTTTCTCGCCAGCCGGTCACGCAGATCCAGCGGCCGCGACGTAGGCGGCACGAACCAGTGGTACGGCGCTCCCAGTGCGCTCAGACGCGCGCTGATTTCGTCGATCCTACGGTCGGCATCCGCGTCGGAGAAGCTCGCTCTCGCGATGCCATTGAAAACCGGGAACGGGACTCCGGAATGGAACCAAGCGCAGTCCCCTTCGTCGTGCCACTGCGAACCCGGAAGCGCGCCGTATGCGGCCAGCAGCGACTCCATCGCTGAAGAGAGACAGGCTTGGCGCTCGTCTGTTCCTATCATGGTGGCATTGTAGCCGAACAGCTATTTCAATTCAGTGGCGTCCGTGGCCGTCCGGATCTGTTTCAACAAGCCCGCAAAGGTCTCAGAATCGGGATGACCAGGATCGAGCCTCGCAGTGGCGGCGCCCATCTTCTCGAATTGCTGCAACAGAGGGGCCCTCTGATAAACCGTGTGCGACTTGCCAAGCTCCTCGGATTCCAGCAGCGCGCACATTCTAAAGGCGTTCGCTAGGAAGGTCCTGTAGGATTCTCCCGCTGGGCCCGGCACGCTGTATCGTTCCAGATTTCCGCTTTGAAGCAGCGCGCTGTAGTTCACCGAGAGGT
Source organism: Fimbriimonadaceae bacterium (assembly GCA_025934835.1). Taxonomy (GTDB): domain Bacteria; phylum Armatimonadota; class Fimbriimonadia; order Fimbriimonadales; family Fimbriimonadaceae; genus Fimbriimonas. The sequence continues at coordinate 3,242 of JAICWL010000131.1, read as the reverse complement.
GTTGCGGCTCGGGAGATATCCAAGCTTGCTTGACGTACGATTCGACGGCGATTTTGCGTGTCAGGAAGAACGCGCAGTGGGCCGGGTAGGGCCCGTCTTTCAGAAGCGCCGCGACAAGCGTGTCGCCTCGGCGTGTGGCGCGGTCGGGCGAGGTTCGCTGAAGCCCCTGATCGAACGACCAGCCAAGCCACATCCAAGGCAGCTTCATTTGAGCGATCTGATCGTCTAGCGAAGGGCCGCCGCGCTTCACGCGCATAACCGATTGGGGCAGCCCGAGGTCGTGCTCTGTGATGCCGGAGTAGATACGGCACAGATCGCCCAGGTCCCACATCGGGTTCTGCCCGGGACCCGGACCGCGGTCGGCGATCTCTTCGGGGTTGGGGGCTCCCGGGCCTCTCCGCAACCGATCTTGAAATATCAGCAGGCTGCGAGCCTTACACATATCGATCTGCTGCCCAGCGGTGAGCACGCCGAGCGGCTTCGAAGCCACCTTGGCGTCGAGCTCGAGCAGGCTGCTTGTGCCGGGCTGCCGCAGATAGCGCGTCTGCGCGTCGATGTAGGAGCTGTCGAGCTTGCACGGCTCGACCTGCGGGATCCAGGACGCGATGCTCGCATGGTCCTTACCATGGAAAGCGTCTTCACTCAGCCGGTTGAATGGAATTCCGATCTTCAGCCTGGAGAGGTCGAGGGCGAGGAGCTGGTCTCGCGCCTGCCGCGCCTCTTGCAAAGTCTCGACGCGGCCCGACGCTAGGAGCGGGAGGGATGACCGCAGCTCGAGCGCGAACGCCTGATCGCGCTCCGAAGGGGTCTTTCCGGAGAGGGGCTGACCTCCAGGCTGCATCGGGCGCGCATCCATCGGGGGCAAGAGGTGCGTCAGACCGTATTGCGAGCGCAGAGAGTGGATGTAAGCCACTACCGACTGGGCGCCGGACAGCCCGAGGTGCGGGTACGCTCGGCGCAGAAGAGTGGCGTCGTCGAAGTCGAATGCCGCGATATCGATACCGTCGGGACTGTGGCAGGACGCGCACGCGCGTCCCTTGGCATCGGGTTTCCTCCAAATTTCGATGCCATTAGGTAGGCGCCTTTCCGCCGGTTGTCTCACTGCTGCGATGGCGACCGTCGCGAATGCCCCGCAAAGCAGAAATCGAATGCCCCTCCGAGGGTACATGGCTCTATTGTAATGCCCGAGAGCGCATTTAGCGTGGCCCCGCAGGGGCGCCGCATGAATTCGAATTCGACGAGGTGCAGACGCCGGCCACGATCTTTAGCCCGCTCACGCTCGGAGCCCTTTAGAAACGCGAGAACAAGAAAAAGTACAAGTCTCGTCGATTGCTAATGCCATTCAATACAGACAGCGACTACAATACGGGCAAGCCGACCAGGTCGGTGAAGGAAGGAGGGTTCGGTTATGAGTTCACTTTGCCGAGCGACCCGATTTGCCATTGCGGCGTCCTCGTTACTGTGCGCTGGATTGTCGCAGGCCAACACGTTCTATTACGATGGCTTGCAATATGAGGTGTACGTCAACAATGTGCCAGATTTCGACCAGCTCAAATCAGGCGGATTTGTCGGGCCCGTCTTCGGACTGCCGAACGACGGAAAGATGTACTGCGTGCCGACATCTGCGGTCAACCTGTATGCCTATATCGCCAACCACGGCTATCCAAAATTCGATCCGGGGCCCGGGAACTGGGAGCTGAGCCCTCCTACACACACCTCTCAGTACAACTTCATCACGGGTATCCAACTCTTCACAGGGGTGGACTTCGGCACCGATTCGCTCACGGGCACCGGCGGCGTCGAAGACAAGGTCCAGAACTATGTGGACTTCGTCTACCCGGGCCTTTTTGCCGTCACCGAGTCGTACGCGCACGACAATTACGCGCCGACGGTGCGTGACGCTGCCCTTTCAATCTTGAACGGCGGCATGTCCAACATTTGCATGGGCTGGTACCAGAAGGTCGATATCGACTTGCTCTTCTTGCATTTGTCGGTTCTGGTTCGAGAAGGCGGCCACTGCGTGACGGTCGTAGGGGCCAAGGATCGGGACGGCGTGGTGAATTTGGTCCTCCACGATCCTGCGAAGTCGCCAGACGACGACACGCAAACGCAGTCCGCATTCACGGACGAGACCACGACGTACACGAACGTGTCGTCGGAATTCGCCTACAAAGACGCCAACGGGAATCTGAAGGACATCAATAACCGTACGCTTCAGTTGCTAGACTATTCCGGCGGCTATCTGGACGACCTGCTCACGATCAAGCCAAAGTACGGTTTTTCCTATGCCAACGACCGGCTGATCTATCTCGAGCCGCTGTCGATCTTCACTGCCCTCCGGGGAGACAACTTTCCCCCGAAATATGTCGTCCTCGAGAATCCGCTGCATAAGACGATCCTCGACGTGGCGATCGACCCGATCCGGCCGAAGCATCCGTACTTGGTTGCCGACACGGACGCCATCCTCCAGATCGACACGGTGAGTGGCGAGACTAGCGAATTTGCGAAGGTTCACCGTCCGCTCCGCCTCATATACGGCCGCGACGAGAAGCTGTACGTACTCCGGCACGAACAGCTCGATGTGTTCGATTGGACGGGCAAGCGCCTACACAACATCGGCCTCAAGCGTCCACTCGACGCGATTGCCTCCGATGCCGTCAATGACAGAATCGCCGGCTTGGACGCGCACGCGAACAAGCTTTACTGGTTCTCCAGCGACCTTAATCGCTTCGCAACGGTGCAGCTTCCAGCCGTCCAATACGGCGGCGACGGGAAGTTCAACCTCACGATTGGGCCGAACGGATTGCCTTACGTTTTCCAAGCCGGCTCGCATGTGTTGGTCGGCTTCGCGGAAGGCAACGAGGATAGGCGGGGCCTGTTCCCATTCGAGATCCAGCTTCCGGCGGTTCAGCGCATAGACAGCGTGTACATCGACGAGGCTGGCCGCATGTTCGTCGCCGGTGATGGCTCGGTGATTCCGATCGGGACCGACGGCCAATTGGACCGCTCGTCGCCATTCATGGGTCTGCCGGCAGGCGAGGGCCTTACAATTCTGCGCCCTTACGCGAATTTGCGCCCGAACCCGGTGACCGATCCCTCGTTCATCAACGTCCTTCCGCCTTACGCGACTCCGTAACGGAATCGTCCCGGGGCCTGGACTGCCCCGGGACCTTCACCACCCACAGCTCGCGAGGGCCGTGCACGCCTCGAACCAGCACTCCTTCGATGTCCGCTGTGCGGCT